>JAGPBO010000120.1:6807-11098 GCA_018063305.1 Cyclobacteriaceae bacterium | reverse complement strand
AGAAAAAGTATGGCATCGGCAGAAGTGTCTATTTGAAGTGAACTTCCGGGAAACAGCACAACGGGGATAGAAACATTTTCTTTAATCTGTTTAACTACGTCAGAAAGATTGGGCGTAGTAACCAGGCTGCCACCAACAAAAAAGTAATCGACACAGTTTTCAGTAGCTAAGCGCAGAAGCGTATTTAACCGCCCTGTATCCTCTACCTTATCGGGATCAACCAATATAGCAATGGATTTTTTTCCAAGGTGGATACGCTCCTGTAGAGCATCAAGAATCTTCATGCCTGGATTTTCTATTTTGGAGATACTCGGCAAGTTTGTCTTTGGCAATATCCAATAGCATGACGCTCGCCATACTTATGGCCCGTTCGCTTAGTTGTGCAAACATAGAAGGCGTGGAAGTGGCTGATTCTAAGTTCTCGATATCATCATTTTCCTCGTTGCCTGGTAAAGCCTGTTTCTTTTTGGATTTCTTTTTTTTACTACCTCCAAGTTGACTTACCAGCAAATAGGTTAGAGCTAAGCTGCCACCAATGATAAGTGCATTTTTTACAGCATGCTCTGTTTTATCTGAAATAGCTTTTACATCCCTTTGAAGTTCGTGCTTATGTCGATTGGTGGCCTCGATCAATCGTTTTTTTTCAGGATCTGTAGTTTCCAAAAGTTCCATCTTACTTCTCTTTACGTTTGATCAAATCCATCATCATTTTTTCAATGGACTGGCCGATCTGTTTTCTAAATGCGATAAAGATAAGACACGGAACTCCATATATTCCGGACACAATCCAATAGCCAGCATATTCTGCTTCAAAATAGGAATTAATGAAATGGGCTAAGCCCACACTAAAGAAGAGCAAAAACAACAAAGACATGAGAAGGATAACAATCACCACCATCCCCCGGGCGAGTACTTTAGCTACATCTTCGCGAATTTCTATCTTTAATAATTCGACCCGGGCTTCTACATATCCGGACACGTTATCGACCAGGTGATCGATACGAAGAAATTTAAATACTGAATCTCGAATGCTATCCATAACAAGGCACAATATACTCATTTTGGGTTTTTAGTCGAAATGAAGGGGCCGCCTATTTCCTTTTTTATTTCTTCCCGTTCAACGTGGGAGTACCAGGGTTAGCTTTCATTATAACAATTAGGAACTTGAAAACTGGAATGTCGGTTGGTTTATCACCTTATCGGTAATTAGACAAACGTATCATCAAGATGGAAATAAATAGTAAACGCTTAATGCAAGAGCCCCAGATAGCGTTAGCGTTTGGAATCAAGCTCGTTAATAGCCATCCAAGCCATTAAGCCCGGGCCGATTTTAAGGGCATCTTCATCGATATCAAACGTAGGCGTGTGTACGTACGAGGTTAGGCCTTTAGCATCATTCCGGGTTCCTAATCTATAAAACGAAGCCGGAATAATATGCGAATAATATGCAAAATCCTCTGAGCCCAACGTCAGATCAAGATCAACCACATTTTCCCTTCCTAAGTATGCTTCTGCGGCAGCTCTGATTCTGCGGGTTAACTCAGGATTATTTTCGAGATAGGGATAGCCTTTTGAAATAGTTACTTCGCATCGGCCGCCCATTCCTTCCGCAATGGATTCAGCCATTTTTTTAATTTTCTCCAATCCTTCTTTTCTCCATAGTTCGTTTAGTGCTCTAAACGTACCGGCAATATTTACTTCATTAGGAATTATGTTTGTGGCCCCTTCGCCAATAATGCGCCCAAACGTAAGAACGGTGGGTTGTTTTGGGCTGGCATTTCTACTTATAATCTGCTGTAAAGCGATAATAATATGGGATGCTATTAATATGGGATCGATTGCCAACTCTGGCGTAGCTCCATGACCACCCTTGCCAATCACCTTCAAATAAATTTCATCGCTGCTGGCCATATACATGCCTTCGCGAAAGCCAACCTTACCCACGGGAATCAACGGCATTACATGTTGCCCGATAATGGATGAGGGTTTCGGATTATCGAGTGCTCCCTCTTTGATCATATAAGAGGCACCTCCCGGATTTTTTTCTTCACCGGGTTGAAAAATTAGTTTAATCGTTCCCTCAAACTGATCCCTTACCTGTTGAAGAATTTTAGCTGTACCCAAAAGAGAAGCCGTATGAACATCATGACCACAGGCATGCATTACTCCTGCTCGTGTTGATTTATATTCCACATCATTGGCCTCCTGAATAGGCAATGCATCCATGTCCGCGCGCAATGCTATTGCCCCTGACGTTGGATTTTTACCTTCAATTATTGCTACCAAGCCAGTGGATGCCATAGGGGTTTGAAGATCTATGCCAAAATTTTTCAATTGGGTGCTTACATACTTTGAGGTATTATGTTCTTCATAAGATAATTCAGGATTCGTATGCAGATACCTTCGCCATTTAACAACATCCCCATGTAGAGATTCGGATAAGGATTTTATTTTAGCTAATAAGGTCATGTTAAAAATTGCTGGGTGGATTAACTCGTTACCAGTACCAACCTCGTACGTTATTTGATTTGAATTTTCTCGGGTACGAGAATGGCGGCTGCAAAGCTGGTTCTAAGCTTTACCAAATCCTCATTCGCCTCTAGCTTAGTATAATAACGCCCAACCGTTACTCTGAATTTAGGCTGTTGATACTGAAGATTGGCAATCATATCGGGTAAATCAATACTCATTTTCTTTTTTGAGTCCATTGCCTCTTCACGATTTTGGCCTGAATAAATCTGAATCGTATACCCATCCACGAATTTGCGAACGAGATTATACCGATCGATGCTATCCAACACGGCATCTACTTTTGTATTTACAGTTTTTGTAGGCGTGATGGTTGAATTTACTTTTTGGTCAGGTGTTGTTACTTGAGAAGGTGTATCGATGGGCACTATTACTTTTGGCCTCAAAGCAGAGAGATTTTCATAATAGTCCTGATCACTGACTTTTTGAGCCACGCACCCTGCCAGAAGGAGGCAGAAAAGTCCTATAGAAAGATTACTTCTCATATTGTTCTCTTCAAGATACAAAACAAAATTTCAAGGAGGTAGATCGAAGAACTCATGGAAACGTTAATTTATCGAAATCATTTGCTATTCAGCTATTACCCTTCAATAACAATGCACCGTCCGGCTTTCACATCGTCCTCTACTTTCTTAAACTTAACATCTTTAAGCACTCGGCCATCTGGATATTGTACGGTTACTTTATCATTTCTTCCAGCTACTTTTTCAGACTTAACCGGCATTACTTTTTCTTCTACTTCGCGCTGTGGTCCTTGAGGCTGCGCGCCACCACCTTGTAATAAAGATCTTGACTCTTCTTTCTGTTCACTTAGCCGTTGTCTTTTTGCTTGGCGAGCTTCCTGTACCTGATCGGCTTCGCGAATAGGAATGTCCGCCTTCATCAGGAAAGAAATGGTCTCTTCATTTACTTTGGAAATAAACCGTTTGAAAGCCTCAAAGCCTTCGAACTTATAAATGAGCAACGGATCTTTCTGTTCGTACACTGCGTTTTGAACCGATTGTTTCAAATCATCCATATCCCGTAGGTGCTCTTTCCATTGCTGATCAATAATGGCAAGCGTAATCATCTTCTCCATCGATTTGATGAGCTCGGCATTTTTTGACTCTACGCACTTTTTCAAGTTGGCCGAAACACCAATTTGTTTTATGCCATCGGTAAAAGGGACTAGAATATCTTCAATGGTACCACCGCGTGTTCTAAAAATATCAGTTACAATAGGGAAAGATTTTTCTGCGGCTACCTTATTCTTTTGATGATAGTGTGCCAACGCTTCATCATACAAGTGTTCACTAATTGTCTCCTGATCCAGTTTTCCGTATTCTTCTTCTGTTATTTTAAAATCAAAGCCCAGCAGGCTTAGGATATTCAATTTAAAGTTGCTAAAATTTTCTGCTGCTTTTCCATTAGCCACAATATCATCACACGTATCGAACAACATGGTGAGGATATCCAACTGTAAGCGTTCACCGTGAAGTGCGTTGCGTCTCCGTTTGTAAATTACTTCGCGCTGGGAGTTCATCACGTTATCATACTCCAGCAAGCGCTTGCGAATACCAAAGTTGTTTTCTTCTACTTTTTTCTGAGCCCGCTCAATCGAATTGGTAACCATGGAGTGTGAAATCACTTCGCCTTCTTTTAACCCAAGACGGTCCATAATGCGTGCAATGCGCTCGGGCATAAATAAACGCATCAGGTTATCTTCCAACGACACATAGAATTGCGATGAGCCCGGATCACCCTGACGGCCAGAGCGACCTCG
>JAGPBO010000120.1:0-6707 GCA_018063305.1 Cyclobacteriaceae bacterium | reverse complement strand
GCTGATACTCAAATCTTTCTCTATTTTGGTTAGTTCAACGCCAATCTCAGGCATGATAAAAAACTTAGGGTCTTCTCCTTCGCCCGTTATTAAGTCGATTCCTTTTTCGGTTAGGTCAACACTATTATCCTTCTCGTCAATAACAAAATATAGCGGCTTGTCAGCCTCGGGCATCATTTTTTTATTGTCTTGCAGATAGAAGTTTTCTGTTTTCTGAAGCACATTCTTCATGCCCATTTCGCTGAGCAACTTGATAAGCGGCTTATATTTAGGTATAGCACGATGTGCGCGGAATAGAGCCAGTCCGCCATCCTTATCATTGTCATCAGCCAATAATTTTTTGGCATCGTTCAGGTATTGATTAACCAATTTTTTCTGTGCTTCAACCAATTTGGAGATTCGCGGCTTCAGATCATAAAATTCATGTTCATCACCACGGGGTACCGGCCCCGAAATAATAAGGGGTGTACGGGCTTCATCAATTAATACGCTATCCACCTCATCGACCATGGCATAATGATGTCCTCGTTGTACCAATTCTTGTGGTTCGCGCGCCATGTTGTCACGCAGGTAATCGAAACCAAATTCATTATTGGTGCCGTAGGTGATATCTGCCAGGTAAGCGTTTCTGCGCTCTTGCGAGTTGGGCTCGTGTTTATCAATACAGTCAATTGAAAGTCCGTGAAACTGAAACAACGGCCCCATCCATTCACTGTCGCGTTTGGCCAGGTAGTCGTTTACAGTTACAATGTGAACACCCCGTTTCGCCAAGGCATTGAGAAAAGCGGGGAAAGTTGCCACCAGGGTTTTTCCTTCACCGGTAGCCATTTCTGATACTTTTCCTTCATGAAGCGTAATGCCTCCAATGATCTGAACATCGTAATGAACCATATCCCAGGTAATCAGATTACCGGCAGCCAGCCATTGGCGCGACCAGAAGGCTTTATCGCCTGAGATTTTTATGTTTTGGTTTTTCGCGGAGAACCTGATATCGTATTCGGTGGTTGTAACCTCCAGGGATTCGTTTTCCTTAAACCTTCGTGCGGTTTCTCGCATAATAGCAAATGCCCGTGGCAAAACTTCTAGCAAAACCTTTTCAAGTTCTTTGTTGCGATCAAGGTTCAGTTTATCTATTTGCTTGAAAACGGATTCTTTATTGTTGAGATCCATATCAGGCTGATCAGCAATTTGGATGTGGAGGGCTGCGATCTGATCATCGATAGGTTTTAGTTTATCGTTAATATGCTGCTGAACCTCTTTTGTTTTATTCCTTAGCTCATCGTTGGTTATCGAAATAAGACTCTCGCCTTCCCGTTTGGTTTGTTCAACGAGGGGCATCATCAGCTTAATGTCTTTTTGGGATTTATCGCCAAAAATTTTTGCAAGTAGTTTTAACATGTGTAGTCATTTGTCATTTGAGTATTGCTGCCTAATTCAAAGGAGAAGCAGATCAACCAACCAAATGGGGCGTAAATTTACAGATTTCGGGGTGCAATTATAATTCCAGAGTGCCTTCAAACACCATTTTGGCAGGGCCAATAAGATAAATATCGTGAAATGTGCCTGCCTGTCCGGATTTAAATTCCACTGAGAGCTCGCCCCCACGCACTTTAACATACACAGGAGAGATATAGCCATGCACGGAGGCAGCCAATGCCGCTGCGGTTACGCCTGTGCCACAAGAGTAGGTTTCCGCTTCTACGCCCCGTTCATAGGTGCGAACGAATATTGTGTTTTTGGGGAGTAATTGAATGAAATTGACATTGGTTCCGTGAGGAGCATAGTCTGGACTGGTACGGATTTTTTTCCCCTCCTCAAAAACGGGATAGTTTTTTATGTCTTCAACAAAACGCAGATGATGGGGTGAGCCGGTATTGATAAACAGATCGGCATCCATTTTTTTTGTTTCAGCTACGTCATTCATTTTAAGTCGAACGATACCGTCTTTTAAGACTGCCTGATGGGGGCCATCATAAGCTTGGAATACGGTTTTATCTTTCACTAATCCCAAACTGGCGGCCATCATTACGGCAGCCCGGCTTCCATTGCCACAAAGACTTTGTGAACCATCGCTATTATAGTAAACAAGATTAAAATCAAGGGAAGGATGATTTTCAATCAAGATCAATCCATCAGCACCAATACCAAATCTTCGATCACAAATTTGTCCTATCTGAGTTTTATCAAAGGAGTAATTACTTGCGCGATTATCGATCAGCACGAAATCGTTGCCTGTTGCCTGATATTTATGGAAAGAGATTTTCACTGGCGAATGGACTCTGGATACTGGACTCTTGATGCTGGAGAATGATTACTGTATTTACTAAAGACTATGTACTCAATACTCCAGACTTACTACTGTTATTTAACTTCCTCGTAGTCGATATAATCTCCGCCCTTTATTGAGCCATCTTTATTTTTCTTAGGTGCGGAGTCAACGTTTACTGTTCCCTGAGGGCGTCTTGGTTGTTGCCTAGGTTGTTGCGAGGCAGCCCCAGCTCTAAAGAAGAGTCCGCCTACTTTGTACAGAATGTAAGAAACCAACCCGAGAATGAGGAGAAACCTTGTCATAATACTCGTTTTTTCCTTTAACGATTTTCCAAAGATATTAGTTTGACCCGAGAGATCATCGACTTAAGTAAAGATTGCGCTCGGAGTAGATATTCATGAAATAATCGTCCATTAAATCATCTATAAAGTATATCGCTTCGCCTGTAGACTTCATTTCAGGGCCTAATTCTTTATTTACTTCTGGAAATTTGCTGAACGAGAAAACAGGAACCTTAATAGCATAACCCTTTTTAGTCGGATTAAAATTGAAGTCTTTAACCTTTTTATCGCCCAGCATTACTTTGGTGGCATAATTTACATAGGGCTCATCGTACGCTTTGCAGATAAAAGGAACGGTGCGTGAGGCGCGCGGATTGGCTTCAATGATGTAAACCGTATCGTTCTTAATCGCAAACTGAATATTAATTAAGCCCACAGTTCTTAATGCAATGGCGATGCGCTTAGTATAGTTTTCAATTTGTTTGATAATAAGATCGCCCAGGTTATACGGGGGCAATACCGCATAGGAATCGCCTGAGTGAATGCCAGCTGGCTCAATATGTTGCATAATGCCGATGATATAAACATCTTCACCATCGCAAATGGCATCGGCTTCCGCTTCAATGGCACCATCCAGAAAATGATCTAGTAGTACTTTGTTTTCTGGCAAGTGTTTCCAGATATCGAGAATATGATTTTCTAATTCTTTCTCATTGATCACGATCTTCATACTCTGGCCACCCAAAACATAAGAAGGTCTTACCAGTAAAGGGAAGCCAATGGTTTTTGATACTTCCAGTGCTTCGTCAGCATTAGTGGCAACTCCAAACTCAGGGTAAGGAATGTTTAGTTCTTTAAGCAAGGATGAAAAACTTCCACGATCTTCGGCCAGATCAAGGGCGTCAAAAGAAGTGCCCATTATTTTTATTCCGTTCTTCTGAAGTTTCTCGGCAAGTTTTAAAGCAGTTTGTCCACCTAACTGAACAATTACACCTTCGGGTTTTTCATGTTGAATAATATCCCAGAGATGTTCCCAGAAAACGGGCTCAAAGTAAAGTTTATCAGCAATATCAAAATCTGTAGATACAGTTTCTGGATTACAGTTAATCATGATCGCTTCGTAACCCGCTTCTTTGGCGGCTAATATTCCATGCACACACGAGTAATCAAACTCAATGCCTTGCCCTATACGATTCGGGCCAGAGCCCAATACAATTATTTTCTTCTTCTTACTTACAATGGATTCGTTCTCTGCATCAAAAGTTGAATAATAATACGCGGTCTTCGCATCGAATTCTGCTGCACAAGTATCCACCATCTTGTAAACCCGGTTGATACCCATTTCCCTTCGCTTATTATGCACTTCGCTTTCTTTGCAGTCGATCAAGTGTGCAATTTGCCGATCTGCATACCCTTTTTCTTTTGCGGTGCGCATTAAGTCTGCAGGAATAGTGTCGAGCTTATACTTTCCTATTTCTTTTTCAAGCTCGATCAATTCCCAGATCTGTTCTAAAAACCATTTATCTATTTTGGTAAGATTTAGAATAGTCTTCATGGAGATGCCCAGCTTCATGGCATCGTAAATATGAAAGAGCCGATTCCAGCTAGGATTCTTCAAGCTGTAAAGCAAATCTTCCTGATCGGTTAGTTCTTTTCCGTCAGCGCCTAAACCATTTCTTCGGATCTCTAATGACTGACAAGCTTTTTGTAACGCTTCCTGAAAGTTCCGGCCAATTCCCATTACTTCTCCTACCGATTTCATCTGGAGACCTAGCTTACGGTCGGCTCCTTGAAATTTGTCAAAATTCCACCGAGGGATTTTCACAATCACATAATCAAGCGCAGGTTCAAAATAAGCAGTAGTTGTTCCGGTAATTGAATTCTTTAATTCATCGAGGTTATAACCTATCGCCAGTTTGGCTGCAATCTTTGCAATGGGATAACCCGTTGCTTTTGATGCGAGTGCAGAAGAGCGCGATACTCTCGGATTAATTTCAATTCCAATAATATCATCGTTATCCGGGTTTACAGAAAATTGAACGTTGCAACCGCCTGCAAATTTTCCAATCCCATTCATCATTTTAATGGCGAGATCGCGCATGTTTTGATAAACGGTATCGGGTAAGGTCATGGCGGGAGCGACCGTAATAGAATCGCCTGTGTGAATTCCC
Source organism: Cyclobacteriaceae bacterium (assembly GCA_018063305.1). Taxonomy (GTDB): domain Bacteria; phylum Bacteroidota; class Bacteroidia; order Cytophagales; family Cyclobacteriaceae; genus ELB16-189. The sequence goes on along the minus strand of JAGPBO010000120.1, from coordinate 1,986 downwards.
ATCGGATCGAAATTTTCAATCGAGCAAATAATGATCACATTTCCCGCACCATCCCGTAAAAGTTCAAGCTCATATTCTTTCCAACCCATGATGCTCTGCTCAACCAGCACTTCGTGGGTTGGCGAAGCGTGCAAGCCGCGGTTCAAGGCAACATCAAAATCTTCAGGTCGTTCCACAAAACCACCCCCGGTGCCGCCCAATGTAAAAGATGGGCGAATCACCAATGGAAATCCGATTTCCTGTGCAATCTCTTTGCCTTGTAGAAAGGATGTGGCGGTTGCGCCTCGGCAAACACCAACTCCCAACTCAAGCATTTTTAACCTAAATTTTTCGCGGTCTTCTGTTGTCTCGATGGCCTTGATATCAACGCCAATGATCTTAACGCCATAATTTTCCCAGATGCCAGCCTTTTCGCAATCAATACAAAGATTTAATGCGGTTTGGCCGCCCATGGTAGGAAGCACTGCATCGATATGATGTTTTTCCAGAATTTCACGAATGGATTTCTTCTCCAGAGGCAGCAGATAGATATGGTCCGCTGTCACTTTATCCGTCATAATGGTAGCCGGATTGGAATTGATCAGGATCACCTCAATACCTTCTTCGCGTAAGGAACGGGAAGCTTGTGAGCCTGCATAATCAAATTCACAGGCCTGACCAATAATAATAGGGCCGCTGCCGATGATTAGTACGGAGCGAATACTGCGATCTCTTGGCATTTCTGGTGGTTGTGGTTTGGATAAATCGGGCAAAAATAAGGACTATTTAAGGATTTAGCCCCCCACTTTATACATTTATTCAAGAGGTTTTTCTGCTGGAAATTTTTTCGGAAATTTTAGCATTCAAATATCTCTGCTTCATGAATCTAAATCTTAAAGGCCAAGCTGAAAATACTTATGATGTAATCGTTATAGGCTCAGGTATAAGTGGTGGCTGGGCTGCAAAAGAACTCTGTGAAAGTGGATTAAAAGTATTGATGCTTGAGCGAGGGAAAAACGTGGAGCATCCTAATTATCCTACATCTACCAAAGATCCATGGCAATTGGAAAATAGGGGGCGACTTACCGTGGAGGATAGAGCGCACTGCCACATTCAAGCCAGGCATTACTCGTATGGTGGCGATAACAAACACTTTTATATTAACGACTTAGAAAATCCTTATACAGAAACTAAGCGCTTCGATTGGATTCGTGGCAATGTGGTTGGAGGAAGATCACTTTTATGGGCCCGGCAATGTTATCGATGGAGTGATTTAGACTTTGAGGCAAACAAACGAGAAGGCATTGCTGTGGATTGGCCAATCCGATATAAAGACATTGCCCCTTGGTATGAATACGTTGAAAAATTTGTAGGTATAAGTGGTCAAAAAGAAGGGATTCCTCATTTACCCGATGGAAATTTTTTGCCTCCTATGGAAATGAATTGTGTGGAAGAAGATTTTAAAAATCAGATGCAGCATTCCTTTCCCGACAGGAATATTACCATAGGTAGAACAGCTAATTTAACAGCTCCTGTAAAAGGCCGGGGCGTTTGTCAATATCGAAATTTGTGTCACCGCGGCTGCCCCTATGGCGCCTATTTTAGTACTAACGCAAGTACCCTGCCCGCTGCTTTTACTACCGGAAACCTAACGTTGCGCCCCAATTCGTTAGTGAATAAAATTTTATATGATGAAGAGAAGGCCAGGGCCATTGGTGTTGAATTAGTGGATACGGAGACGAACGAGGTGATTGAGTTTTATTCGAGGGTTATTTTTCTGAATGCGTCCACACTTGCATCGGCCTATATCTTACTCAACTCAACTTCTAATCGGTTCCCAAACGGACTCGGTAATGGTAGCGATCAGGTGGGACGAAATATAATGGATCACCACAAGGGAGTTGGAGCCAATGCAGATGTAGCTGGTTTTGAGGATAAATATTTTTATGGACGCAGGCCCAATGGATTATATATTCCGCGATTTAGAAACGTAACGGATCAAAGAAA
>JAGPBO010000314.1 GCA_018063305.1 Cyclobacteriaceae bacterium | reverse complement strand
GTAGCCAAATGCAATCCTGATTTAACTTCATCTATAGAACGCAACGTGATCTTATTGTCGATCTGCGCCAGCACTTGACCTTTCTTTACACTTTCACCTTCTTTTACAAATACAGAAGTGATTACGCCCATCGACTCAGCACTTACCAAAATATTATCTTCAGACTGAACCATTCCCTGAGTTTGAACGAAGTATTCAAATTTTTTAGGTGCCAATATTGTGGTAGCAATGTCTTTCATTCGAGTGGTTGCAGCTTCAGGATTTGCCTGAGCAATTTTCTTCTCGAGGGCAGAAATTTCCTTTGCTAATTCAGCTTGTTTTGTTTTAAGTTTTTCGAGTTTGGCTGTGCCCGAAGGCTCGCCACCACAACTGGCTAACGTGATCACTGCAAAAGCAAACGTTATTAATTGAATTGTATATCTTGATTTCATAGTATGATGAGGTTGTTTGTTATTATTTGGTTGGGAGTAATTTTCCGTATGCTTTTTCTAGTTCAACAGAAGCGATCAAAGCATCATAAAGGGCTGCATAATAATTTGTTTGGGCTTCTTTGTAGTCAGCATCTGCATTAATCACCTCCAGGTTTGATCCCACACCCTGCTGGTATTTAATAACGGTAACATTATAAACCTCTTCCGATAATTTCATGTTTTCGCGCTGCGTGCGGAAGGTATTCATATAACTCTTAAATGTTTTGCTTGCTTGATCTTGCTGAAGATCAATTTGGTTTTTCAATAGGTCAAGCGAGTTTCCAACCTGATTCAATTTTGATTTCTTTTGCTGAATTATCCGGCTCTTTTGCATACCATCGAATATGGGCATGTTCGCACTAAAACCCACCGTACCCAGCGTACGCCACTTTTCACCAAACTGAAACATGGTATTAAAGGCCGAAGTACCATAGCTTGCACCATAACTTCCAAACAAATTAAGATTGGGAAGATATTGAGATTTTGTATTTTTTATGTCGAATTCAACCATTGCTTTATTAACCTGTAATTGGTTATACTCAATGCGGTTGCTGTATTGAAAATCTTTTCCAAATTCATCATCTAGCGTCTCAAACTTCATGGTTTCAAGTTGATCAGCAAGTTCAATCACTTCAGAAATTGGCAAACCCATTTGAAACTTGAGGAGATCGTAACTCACCTCGAGGCCGATAGACGCGTTATTTTTAAGGTTTGTAATATTATTGTACTGAACCTGCACTCGATTTAAATCAATCTTCTCGGCAAAACCATTTTCATATAGGGCTTTGGTTTGCTTAAGCAGCGTATCCAGACGCTGAAAGTTTTTTTCAACTAGCGCGGTGCGTTCTTTATTAACTAACACAGAGTAGTAGGCCTTTTTTATTGCCTCCACGACATCCGTTTGGGTTTTTATCAAATCTTTGCGCGATAAATCAATGAATGTTTTGCTGGCCTTTAAGCCAACAAGGTAAGAGCCATTGAATATGATTTGTTGTAAATTAATGGCTGCGTTACCGGTATATTGCGTTCCAAATTTTACGCCAACCAATTCACCGGGTTGCGCATTAGGATCAAAAATTATTGCCGGGATGAATGAAGTAGGAATTATATAATTGTCAATAACCGAACCTGACGCATTTAATTGCGGAAGGCCCATTCCCAAAATTTCCTTTGAACGTGCCTCAGAAGCATCAAGAGCCTCTTTAGAATTCTTCAGACTTGTATTATTCTCTAAAGCAAAATCAATCGCTTCCTGCAAAGTAAAGGTGTTTGAAGCCGATTTTTGTGCATATCCATTAGAGGTAAATAATATCCACAGGAAAAGAATGGATGCTATCTTCCTAATAGGGTTTGTCATATTTAAGTTTATCATAATGAGGGTTGATAATTGGATTCTTTATACTTCTGATATAATTTTTTACCCTTGTCGGAGCAAAGGCCATAAACAAATAATTCAAAAAGCTGGGTTTGAACTTCCACAAAGTTGAAACGGTCTTTAGGAAAAGATGTTGGATTAAACGCAGCTTCAATCAGAACTACCCGGGCAATTGCCATTACATCGGGATTGATTTCAGAGCGAAAATAACCATCGACAATACCTTGCCGAATATTTTTTGCTACACTCTCTCCTATTTTTTCTTTATGACCACTCCATAAATTCCAAGCCTTGGGATGATACTTCTGAAGGTCAAAGAGCAAAGAGGAGTTTAAGTTTTCCATTTCAACCTTCATGCAAACTGAAATTTTGCTGAGTTCTTCTAAGGAATTTTTGGAATCCTTCTCAATCTGATCATACTGTTTAAAGCTTTGCTCCAGATACATTTCCGACATCCTGAAGACTAATTCATCTTTGTCGGCAAAATGTTGATATAGTGTTTTTTTAGATACCGACAGATGACGCGCAATGTCATCCATGCTCACACTCCGGATCCCGTATCTCATGAAAAGCTCTTTCGTGCCTTCCAAAATCTTGTTTCTTAATTCTGTCTCTTCCATAACGGGCGCAAAACTATGGAAACTATTTACTTTACCAAAGTTTCCATAGTTTCCTTCAACGCCATTTTCAGGCATTTGTTCGGGGTTTTTATAAAAAAATTAGATTATTTTTTTGGTTCGCGGTTCTCAAACGTTTGCAGAACCCGATCCCTCGGAAGATTTGGCAGCTCCTGTATAACACCACTTTTCTTTCATCTTCCGCTTAAAGCGTTCACGGTCTTCAGGCGACATCGTACTCAATTTTTCCTTCCAGTAGGGTCTCCATGAACCTCCCGAATGATCACGGTGCCTACTACATCTTCCTCCAAAATTCCAAAAGAAGATTTTACTTAAAGCGAGTAATCCCAGAGTTTGCCAAAAGTTGATTACAGGTCCATTAAAAACTTCGGGTATCACCCAATTCCACAAATACATGGTGCCCATTACTACACCAAAGGCAATACATACTGCAACCACCGCAAACATTACCATCTTCCCTACCCATACACTGCGTTCCATATTATTTAATTTTTTTGTTATACATTCTTTATCATATAGCGATCAGTTCGCTATCAAATCATTATAAAAATTCTGTAACCGTTTTCTAAGAGCCATAATCGCGTAGCGCTTGCGCGATAATAAGGTGTTAATTGAAACTCCCGTCTCTTCGGCTATGTCTCTAAAGCTCCGCTCTTCAATTTCATTCAGAATAAAAATCTCTCGTTGATCGGCAGGCAATTCAGCCAGCGCATC
>JAGPBO010000313.1 GCA_018063305.1 Cyclobacteriaceae bacterium | reverse complement strand
ATCTGGGTCTTGAACAGTTGTCGGTGAATGCTGCTGATATAGGTTGGATCGGAGATCAGGGTCCTTATAATAATTTAGGAATTCCCGGCGCCAAAACGTTTAATCTGAATTCGCAAATATTTGGAAAAGGAACGATCGGTAATCCGTTTTTCTATCGTATCGCTTCTGATACCGGTGGTGTGGGTGGATTAAGTTCAACGACGCTCGGCGACGCTTCGCTGGTGAATCCTTCTTTTTTCACGCTCTGGATCGGATTAAATGATGTATTGCTGAATGCATTGGCAGGTGGTGAAGCCAACGGTAGTCCCACCGTGCAAATTACAAGTAATGCGGTCTTTGATGCTTCTGTGGATACCATCGTTACCAGCCTGACATCAAATGGAGCATTGGGAGTCATTGCCAATATTCCTGATCTCACGGAGTTCCCTTTCTTCAAAGCGATACCTTATAACGGATTACTACTCGACTCCCTTCAGGCTGATAGTTTAAATGCCACCTCTCCGCCGGGTATCAGTTTTACAGCCGGTGCGAATCCATTTGTTATTTCAAATCCCGGTGGCGGATCTATTCGTCAGATAAAAGAAGGGGAATTAATTCTCTTGAGCATCACGATGGATTCATTGCGCTGCTATGGAAAAGGTACTCCTCAGAAACCCATTTCTTCAAAGTACGTACTCGATTCTGCAGAGATCAATGCCATCCGGCAAGCCACACTGGCCTATAATGCGAAGTTGAAAAATGCAGCAACTTTGAAGAACCTCGCCTTTGTGGATATGAACGCAATTTTCAAGCAGTTCTCAGCCGGTTATGTTTTTAACGGCGTTTCTTTCAGTAATCAATACCTGAGAAACAGTGTTTTTTCATTGGATGGAATTCATCCCTGTAGCCGCGGTTATGCCATTATCGCGAATGAATTTGTGAAAGTCATCAATGCGAAATACAATTCCAATCTTCCGCTGGTAGATGTGAATGCTTCACCGGGAAATTTATTCCCGTAGATCATGACAGTACTATCATTTACCGGAATTACTATTATTCTGTCATCTGATTTTTTGTAGAAAATTATTTTCTTCGTAAAGCTTCCTTTGTCATTTATTCCCGTTTCTTCTTGTGCAAAGGATGATTTAGCCTTAGAAGAGTGCATGGCACTGTTTTTCAGGGAAAAATATATCCGGGAGGAAAACTTTTTTCGCTCTTGATTGTGGTATCTTTGTACCTCTTAAAAAGGCCATTTAAAAGGCATTGTTTACATGGATCAGCATAGTTATATCGGTAATAGTAGCCCTGAAGCCCTCGAGGCGATGTATCTTCAATTTCTTGATAATCCGTCGTCGGTAGAGGAAAGCTGGCGGCAATTTTTTTCGGGTTTTGAATTTGCGAAGCACCGGTATGGTGATGATGCCGGAGCTTCCGGAGCACCCGTAGAGGTGAATAAAGAATTTAAAGTCATCAATCTCATCAATGGTTATCGCCTGACTTGTCCATTTTAGTGCGACAGATTCAATTTTGATAAAAATTCTTTTGCGATATCAGTAACTCTTCCTTTGATAATAATTTCTTGTTGAGTTAAAGTATTAAGCATTCTTGCGTCAGTTATTTTTTTACACTCGGTATTGAATCGTTTAATTGACATTCCAGTTTTAAGTTCAATATGTTTAGAGATAACCAAAGCCATAAAACAAATGAGTAAATGAAGTTTTATTGGTTCTTCTTTGAAGTGGAATACCGGCCTAGTTTCTAAGTCCGATTTAGCTATTCTGAAGGCTTGTTCTATTTTGTAGAGTTCATGATATAGTGAGATGACTTGGTCTGTGGATAAGGTGGATTCATTAAGGTCTGTATAATAGCCTTTCAATCCTAATAGCTTTGATGTTTTGGTTATTAATTCCTGATTGAGTTCTAATTGCTCTTGATGGGTTCTTACAAACTTGGCTTTTTTGTTTTTTGAAGGCTGCTCCACAAGGCCTGTGGCCTTTAAGATTTGCTTTTCCATTTCATACTTGTCTTTTCTGTATCTGGCAGAAGAGAAACTGCAAATCAAGATTCCTTTATCGGTGTTTAATCTAATTGTTTTTCCATCAACTCTCTTGATTTGGCTATCCATTAATTCGAATGTATCATGAGATAAATTTCCTAGTCTAGCTCCAACAATGTAGTGGATGTTTTCTTTCTTAAGTTCTTTGATATTATCAGCACTAATCATAGCCGCATCAGCTACTACGGTGAAATTTTTCACCTGATTGCGTGCAATAAATGATTTAATAATAGGAAGCATCGTATGGCCTTCAAAAGTGTTGCCCGGATAGATATCAAATGCTATTGGAAAACCGTCTTTATTCACCATTAGTCCAACCAAAATTTGCGGTTGCTGTGATTTACTGTCTTTGGAAAACCCTGTTTTTCGCAATTCATCACCTTCGAAGGTTTCGAAGTACAAAGTAGTTACATCATAAAATAAAAGTGTGTAGTCAAAATCATACTCTTTTTGAGCAAAAGACAAAACAATCTGCTGAACCTGTTCTTTTAGATGAATACATTTTTTAGCGTCTCTATAGTAATTCTGTCTATTATGAAGAATACCAAAATATGTTTCTAATAACTCTATTGAACGGAGCTTAGAAGCGGGCTCCAATAGTCTAATTGTAACTAAATCGCGAAACAAATTCGTAGATAAACCTGCGAACCCAATTTGTGCCATCAACTTTTGAATAGTGTCGTAAAAGAATCGATAATAAAAACCAATACATTGAGTGTGGTCAACATATAAAAGAGCGTTAGGGTTCTGATGAGGAAAAACAGATAGTTGTTGAGTATAATCTTTAACAACTTCGATAGCTGTAAGCTTTAGTACTTCTAGTTCCCGTTCATCTTTGGCTGAACCTATATGTTTTAAGATTACTCTCTTCCTATTTGAATAATAGATAACTTGAACTGCAGTACTTCCAGACGAAGTTTTGACCTCTCTTATTTTTAGCATAAAAACTACATTAGTGCGACAAATGTAGCACTAATGTAATATTAAATACATGATATTAAGTAACTTATATAAAATGAAATATTGAGGTGGACAAGTCAGGAAAAATCTTTACGAAGAAAATTATCAGGTCATTGCCTGGAGAGCGATGCCGGGAAGATCTTTTCATGGTGGATTATTATTTACTTTTGGAAAATAAATCTGAAAAATGAATTTTCTTTCGAATAAAT
>JAGPBO010000312.1 GCA_018063305.1 Cyclobacteriaceae bacterium | reverse complement strand
TTGCCTCACGATCTGGTGGGAGGCGATTATTATGATTACATACCCATCAATAAAAATCAGTTTCTTATTTGTGTTGCCGATGTAAGTGGCAAAGGAATTCCGGCCGCTTTAATGATGTCAAATTTCCAGGCATCGTTGCGCACCTTATTGCGTCAAACGCCAAACTTAAAAGAAATTGTAGAGGCGCTGAATTATCAGGTAATGGAAAACACGAAGGGAGAAAAGTTTATCACTTTCTTTGGCGCTATCTACGACTTGAGTTTAAAATCTATGATCTATGTTAATGCCGGACACAACGCGCCTATTTTAATAGATAAGAAAAATGGCCTGCGCCTCCTGGAAGAAGGCTCTACCGTGTTGGGCGCTATGAACCCACTTCCCTTTTTGAATGAAGGGTTCGTTACTGACCTGGAAGATTTTACTTTATTTGCTTATACCGATGGCCTCACGGAAACAATTAATGAAGCGGGCGAAGAATTTGGTGTAGAATCGTTAGTTGACTATTTCAAAAAAAATAGTGCAAAAGATATTAAGACAATTCATCAGGATATTATTGTTGCCTTAGATGGTTTTAAAGGCCGCAACGGGTATCGCGATGATATTACTATGCTTACCTGCCGCGTGGAAAAGTTCTAAGTTGGAGGTTTGAAGTTCGGGTTTCTAACTTCTGGTTATGTTTTTTAGAACACCATTTTTTCTCCCCTTGCTTTTCCCCAGGTTATTGTGGAGAATTCCTACTCAAGAGAAACAAATCTATCTTACGTTTGACGATGGCCCCGTTCCAGGGCCCACTGAGTTTGTTCTGGATACGCTTAAAAAATTTGAAGCCAAGGCCACCTTCTTTTGTATAGGCGATAATATTCGTAAACACCCAATAATTTTTTCTAGAATAATTGAAGAAGGCCATTCCATAGGGAATCATACATTTAATCATTTGAAGGGATGGAGTTACTCTACGAAGGATTACATGCTAAATATTGAATTGTGTAACGATCAGATGGAGGCAGCCAACAGTGGACAATCGACTGTAAACCAAAAGCTCTTTAGACCACCTTACGGAAGATTTACGCTTAAGCAGATCAAGTCTTTAGAAGATACTTATCGAATTATTATGTGGGATGTGCTGAGTCAGGATTACAACCGATCCGTTTCTTCAGACAGTTGCCTTAACGGCTCCATAAAATCAACGCGGCCCGGTTCCATTGTGGTGTTTCATGATAGCCTAAAAGCTGAGCGAAATCTTACCTACACACTTCCCCGGTATCTGGAACATTTCTCAAATCTTGATTATATTTTTTCAGCGCTTTGATCGCTAGTTCAGCTTCAGATACCTTTACGGAAATGCCTGAACCCCCTAAACATATTTTGGTATCCGTATTAGATTGGGGTTTAGGTCATGCAACACGTAGTGTTCCTATTATTCAAGCTCTGGTAGCACGCGGCTGTAAAGTTTCTGTGGCTGGGCATGGTGAATCTCTCTTATTGTTGAAGCAGGGATTTCCTCAGCTGCAAGCCTACGAAATCACATCCTACAGAGTTGCTTATTCTGCGAGCATTCCCTTCATGACAAAGATTTTCATGCAACTCCCTAAATTTTTACTTGCTATAAGAAGGGAACATCGGCAAATTGAAAAATTATGTTTGGATAATGGAATTGACACCATTATTTCTGACAATCGTTATGGGTGTTGGTCAAACTCAATTCCGTCTATATTAATTACCCATCAATTAAATTTGATATTGCCATCCTCATTTCAATGGCTAAGCGGCTTAATTAATTTTTTCAATCATAAATTGATTAAAAAATTTGATACCTGTTGGGTGCCGGATTACCCGGATAAGAGAGTTACAGGGACATTAACGAAACCAGGTAACTTACAGATACGGTTTATCGGAATGTTATCCAGAATGAAACCTGAAAAAATTGATCCGATAGAGAATACCCTTGTGGCGATCCTATCAGGTCCTGAACCGCAACGGCAAATCCTGGAAAAAATCTTAATTAAAGAAATGTCGGGTAGGCAGGAGAGGTGTACCCTTGTTCGCGGCTTGCCAGGCGATAAGTCTACCACACAGGGTGGCTTAACTATTTATAATCACTTACTTGGAGACCAGCTAAGCGAATTGATTCAAAAATCTTCTATAATAATTACCAGAAGTGGTTATAGTAGTATCATGGACCTCTATAAGATTAATGCTAAAAGGGTAATTTTGATTCCAACGCCCGGACAAACTGAGCAAGAATATCTGGCTCAGGAACTGGATAGGCAAAAAGTGGCACTCTATCAGACGCAAGCTAAGTTTAACTTAAATGATGCTCTTAGCAGGCTGAGTGAGTATAACGGTTTTACTAAAAGTAAGACTGAGCCAAACTTACTTCCGGAAGCCATTAATGATCTGTTGCAAATGAACAAAGGTTAGTTATGAGTTTTTGGATTGATACACACGCACATATTTATTCTAAGGAATTCGATTCGGATAGGGAGGATGTATTAAGCCGATGCCTCGATTTAGATATTTCAAAAATCTATATGCCCAATATAGATCATACTTCGGTGGATGCGATGCTGGAAGTTGAACATAAACATCCCGATCAATGCGTTTCTATGATGGGACTTCACCCTTGCTCTGTAAAAAAAGATTTTGAAAAGGAATTATACAAAGTAGAAGGGTGGCTTTCAAAGGGAAAGTTTGCGGCCATTGGCGAAATGGGTACCGATTTATATTGGGACAAAACATTATGGGAAGAGCAGGCAGAAGCGTTTACTATTCAGATTGGCTGGGCAAAAAAGCATAAGCTTCCCGTTGTTATTCATTGTCGCGAATCCATAGATCAAACTATTGAATTGTTAACCCCATTGGCTGATCAAAACCTGAAGGGAGTCTTTCATTGTTTTTCTGGAACTTATGAGCAAGCAAAAAAAATTACCGGAATGGGATTTTATTTGGGATTAGGTGGAGTTTCTACCTTTAAGAATGGTGGCATGGATGTAGTTATTCCTGACCTTGATCTCGATACGATTGTATTAGAAACGGATAGCCCTTACCTGGCACCCGTGCCGCATCGCGGTAAGCGTAATAGTCCAACGTATATTCCTTTAATTGCCACCAGGATTGCTGAATTAAAAAGAATTTCTATTGAGGAATTGCAAAGCATGACCACCTTAAATGCCCAACGTTTATTCAATCAGGTATGAGCTACACACGGATTAAT
>JAGPBO010000311.1 GCA_018063305.1 Cyclobacteriaceae bacterium | reverse complement strand
TTGACTATTTGATCTATCCAGTCTGATTCCAAATCAAATTTAATATCAGGTTCTATGCCAGCTGATTCTAAATTTAAATACTTTGAATGCGATTTTGAAGTTAGTACCACTCTAAAGTTGCCACTAGGTAATTCGTAATTCACGCCTGCTAATTCATAAGAAATTGTGCCATTCGACGGCTGTCCCAATAGCATGCAATTGGGGATCTCATTTAAATTAAATGCAAACTGTTCAGCATTGCTGGCTGTCAAGAAATTGATTAAGATATATATTTTATTTTTTTTGGAATATTCTTTCAATATCTTAAATAACAGGTCTGAATTTCTTACGCCACCGCCTCCGTTGCTTCTTAAATCTAAGATCAGATGTTGTTTAGTTAATGTGCCTTCTAATGATGCATAAAATTTTTCTGCATCCAAAAGGGTGGGGTAAAAACCACTAAAACTTCCTATTCTTAAATAGGTGATTTCAGGTGTTAATTCATTTCGAAAATAAGTTTTATCTGTGGGGAGTTGAGTTGCATAATTAATAGTTTTACCATTCTTTGCAAAGCCCCTGTTCCAAAATATGCCCTGGTCAATACGTTCAGTAAAAGTGATCAATCGCTTAGTAGATAAACCGCCGCCCACACCTAAAAGATGGTTCTTCCCAAACGGTATAAATGTGTAAATGATTTCTCCTTTTAGCCAAACATCCGTTTCAGAATCTAAAACAACGGCCTTAAATTGATGGTCATTATTATTCTTAAAAACGCCAATTGTCAGATGATTTTTAAGCGTGTAGATGCCTTCTGTATCAGATAGTTCTTTGGTTTTTAATATGGTTGTCAGGCTATCCAAATTTATTCTTGGCTTGGGGTAGAGGTTGAAAAAATCGGACTTTTTAAAGGCTAAAAATTTAAGCGAGTCGTTCCGGGTTTCATCAAGAACTCCTTTGTCAATTCCAAATACGCGACTGTGGTTGTCATTGATGGAAAGGATTAGCGCATTGAGCAAAACGTAGCAATCATAAATAGATGTTGTCGCTATAGCTTTTTTAGATAAGGTTGAAAGTGAAATAGCATAAGCTTCTTTATTTCTTTTATAAGAAGGCGTACTCTTGATTTTACTATCTAAAAAATCTAAATCTGTTTTGCAATCACAAGCGATACTTTGAGCAAATGCCTGATTAACAAAAATCGAAATCAGCAAGAATATAGAAATGTACTTCATTTTGTTTGGCATGTTTTTTGCGTTGAATTATTGCACGACGTTTTATTTGTGTCCGTTCGCACGGCAGCTTGAGCGGGCCGGGCTCGCCGCGTCTTTTTTTTAGTTCATTGTTTTGATCAAGCTATCTGGTAAAGCGCCGTTAAGTTTATTTTCTAAAGAAATGAAGTTATCCCATTGACGAGAATAGAAATTAGTAATTGAGCTATCCAATATGGAGTAGCCTATATCTATGTTTTTGTATTTCATTGGGGGCAACCCATCATTGGCTAGATATTCATTGTTTAAATCTGCAGGTGGACCCAAAAATTGATTTCTAATTCCTCTAATTGCTATTTTCTCTTTTCTTTCATGTACAATTAGTTTAGCAGGGAAAGGCGCCGCATCACATCGATTATCCAGTGAGTAAAAAATAGCAGTTTCAGCTATCCCGTTTGAATCAATATCCGAAATGAGTGGAAAAAAGTTGATTAGCTGAATGCTCAAATCGCACCCCCATCCATCTACAAAATCATTCATTTGCCAAAGCAAATCATATGAAGTATCTTTCTTGACATAGTGATAAGCAAAAACCTCTTTTCGCCCATTTCCTTCGTCGTACTTTCCTTGTTCGGATAGGATGAAGATATTACCGCCCAGTTTATCATTCCAAGATACGGAGGAGAAAAAGCGGCCGTTAAATGGAAGGATTTCCGGGTTGATTTCTTTTACAACGCGTACTGAATCAACAAAAGTGTATGATAGGGAGCTGTCTTGGCTACTATGGATTTTCTTTACATGAGGGGTATCAAATGCTTTCTCCGCGCTATTTTTTGCAGTTTCTTCACAACTCCAAAAAAATCCTGCAATCAAATAAGTTAAAAGGCAGATCCATATCTGTTCGACACTACTTCTCATTGATTTGTGATAAATTAAGTACAAGAGTAAGTATTATGCAGGCTTTGAAGGGCGGGAAATACACCTCTTCCAGCAACAGTTCATTGTGGTGGATGGGGTAGCTGTCCCGGCCGCCATCGCCCACATTCGCGACAAAATGTTTGGGCGTGGTGATAATGCCCCTCGTTTCAAAAGCTTTTACGAAACAGACGCCCATGGCCGAAGCGAGAAACGGGTCTTCGCCGTAGGTTTCCCCCGTTCTTCCCCAGCGGACATCGGACGCGATATTGACCACCGGGGAGAGTATTTGCCGGATACCCCTTTGCCGGGTTTCTATGGCAATGGCGCCGGCCACCCTGGTCATCAAGGCGGTGTCCCAGGTGGCCGCCAGGGCGATCGACTGCGGGAAGGCGGAGCCGCCCTCCCTTACCACCCCATGCAGCGCCTCATCAAAAGGGATGATGGGAATACCCAGCCTGGTGTTCTCCACGAAGTACCGTTGAATTGCGTTGATCTTCTTTGCCAGCGCCGGAGCAGGTTCGTTGGTATGGTATTGGAGCATTTGTCCGCCGGCGTCTCCCCGGCTTCCGGCGCTCACCTGAAAGCCAAATAGTCCGTTTTTGTATTGTGCGGTATCGGCCTTATCCAGATCGCCGGGAATCATAAAGAGCTGCCAGAATTTCTCTTCGGGGGTCATCTGCCGGAGCAGGTCTTGCACCCGGGTTTCTACCGGCAGGTTTTTGTTTTTGTACAAGGGGGAGGTTTGGGCCCTTGCGGTAAGGGGGCAGGAAAGGAGGAGAACAAATAAGCAGATGGGGGCGAAGGGTGAAATGGCGACCCAACAGGGGTTCATTGCGCGCAGTAGGTTTCCAGAGGATTCTCCCCTGCATCCGGTCAATTCTTGCTTTGAGAAGCACATGGCTATTTATTTTAGTTGTCCTGTCTTGGAGATACTCATGGCGGGTTTTAAAAGGCTTTTGGCTTCCTTTTTTACTCTTTCGGTATTACATGGTCATAACTTAGTATTCTTTTCAATTTCCAATCACCTTCTTCAACTATCCAAACATGTGTGAATTTGGCTGTGCTTGTCAAGTATCTCGGCTTGCCTTTTTTTTCTCCAAAGAACTCATGTA
>JAGPBO010000119.1 GCA_018063305.1 Cyclobacteriaceae bacterium | reverse complement strand
CGTGCGCCTACATCCTGAATATCAAACACGAGTACATCAACATCTTTTAATTGTGCTGGGGTAGCCTTTTTATTTTTTTCGTAAAGGGAAACGACCAGAACTCCGGTTTTGTGATCGATGCTATCTTTTACTAGCTCACCATCGGCCGCATCGCCTCGAAAACCATGTTCAGGGCCGAAAATCTTTACCAGATTAACGCCTAAACTTTTTAATGTATCAGCCAAGTGTGTTTTGCCAACTAAGGCGGTATTATTAACAACCAATCCAACTCGTTTGCCTTTAAGGCTTTGGGTTAGGTCAGTTAGTTGTTCTGCACCAAGCACAAGCTTTTCCTTCTTTTGCGCTTGACAAGAAAGAATCGAACAAAGGGAAAACACAAATGCCAATAACCTGATCATTTCTTTTTACTTTTAGCGTTGTATCCAAAATTAAGCCATTCCTTGAACCTTTCGTACTTCATAGCAAAAAGAATCCGTCATGCTGAAGACAGAAGCTTTTCATCGGTAATTCATAAGATAGCGGTAGTTAGTATTGCCATAGGATTAGCTGCGGCTATTGTGTCATTCCTTATCATGCAGGGATTTCAATCAGCAATTAAAGACAAGATTTATAGTTTCAGTAATCATTTGTTGATTACTCAGTTTACCATGAGTAATGCCGTAGAAGAACAACCTTTTGATTACCAAATTGAACTATACAAAAATCCTTCTGCTTTTCCATTTGTTAAACATGTACAGGAATTCAGTCACAAAGCAGGTTTGATAAAAACCGATGAGGAGGTACTGGGAATTGTCTTTAAGGGTGTTGGTAAAAGCTTTGATGTTTCACAATTTGAATCAAATCTGCAAGAAGGTAATTTTATTCACTATCCAGACTCAGGGTATTCCAATGAAGTGGTACTTAGCCGGGTTATAGCCGACAAGATTAATGTGCGAACCGGGGATGACATAGTCGTACACTTTTTTCAAAATCCACCACGCTTTCGCAAGCTTACCGTAGTCGGTATTTACGAGACTAACCTATCTGAGTATTTTGACAGCAAAGTAATTATGGGTGATATTCGTCTTGTGCAGCGGTTAAATGATTGGTCGCCTACGCAGGCAGGCGGTATGGAAGTTCGGTTGGATCTTTCTACCTATAATACCTTTCAACTTTGGCGGACTGATTTCGCACGCTATTGGGCTCGGGTTCAGGAAGACATAAAAGATAATCCTGACGTTAAGAACGAATTTTTATCAAGCGTTTCAGCCTTGTTCAATTATAGCTTTGACTTTGACAAAGCAGCCATGGAGGAATCCGCCAGAACCATAAGTCAATCTATTGATTATGATTTGTACATGGAGACCGTGCGCGACAAATACATTCAGGTATTTGAGTGGCTTGATTTAATTAAACGTCAGGTAAGAATTTTACTAATAGTAATATTGGTCGTTGTGTGTGTGAACATGATTTCTGTTATTCTGATTTTAGTTATGGAGCGAACCCAAATGGTTGGAATGCTAAAAGCTATGGGCGCTCAGAATAAATCTATTCGTGCCGTCTTTTTATTTAATGGAATGAATCTGATTGTAAAAGGATTGGCCTGGGGTAATGCTGTCGGGTTGGGGCTCTGTTTTTTGCAGGATACCTTTAAACTTATTGCATTAAATCCACACGACTATTATATGAGTTATGTACCCATTCAATGGAGTTGGGGAACTGTGCTTATCCTAAACCTGATTGTATTTTTTACCGTGCTCATTGTTTTATTACTTCCTACGCGGTTCATCACACGCATCAATCCAATTCAGGCAATTAAGTTTGATTGATAATCTGATTAATGATTATTTTCTAAGACAAGTTGTAGATTTTTTTCCCCATCCCGAGCGTATCAAATTTATTAAGTTCATTTTACACTAGCTCACTATCAGCGAGTTACTAATTTTCTTTTAGCCTCTTCTGTTTGCGCATCTTTTTGCATGGAGAATCCGAAACAAACTTAAAGCGCTATGATACAGAAACTATTTATCGGAGCCATTGCAATAGCCGTATTAGGAAGTTGTAATGTGCAGGAGAACAAAGACTTGAAAGCCAAGGTAGACTCTCTTCAGGTTGAATTAAATGCAAGCCAGCAAACAGCGGGAATGCTGCAAGAAGTGAGCATTATGCTTGACTCCATTGAATCAAGTCGTGTTAATTTAAGGTCAGGCGTTGTAGAAGGCACTGACTACAAGGATTATGCTGGTCGAATGAAGAACTTGAATACATATATTCAACAGACTCAGAGTAAATTGGATGAGATGGAAACTTCTCTGAAAAATTCAAAGGCTTCTTCTTCGAAGTATGCATCGATGGTGAAAAAACTTAAGACCGATTTGGAAACCAGTACCCAACAGGTGGCTGCTTTACAGATTGAAGTGGAAAATTACCGGGCGGATAACCAGTACCTGGCCAAATCGGTTGTCGAAAAAGACTCTTTGATAACAGTCAACAGCGAGGTGATTAAGGTTCGTGAGCAGGACATTGCCGCACTCGAAACAAAAGTACAGGACATTACTACCAGTGCCACAACAACACAAGCTGATTTATTGTATGCGCAGGGCCAGGCTCTTGAGACAGCTGCTGACAGAACAAAGTTGGCGCCTCGCAAGAAAAAGGAAACTCAGCGTGAAGCGTTAGAGCTTTATAAAAAATCTTACTCGCTGGGTAAGGAAGAAGCGAAAGTTAAAATTGAAGAACTGGAGAAGGCAACTAGCTAATTTAATAACGATTCGGTTGAATAATCGGGTTTATCAAAACGAGAAGAGAGCCTAAATACGGCTCTCTTTTTTTATTTATTTTCTGGTGAATCTCTAAGCGGAGATGTATTTTTTAAACCAACTCTCAACAGTCATTTGAATCACCCCAAAAAAAGCCTCTTTAAAAATACCGGGCGACATTTTGCTTTGCCCACGGGTGCGATCCGTAAATACAATGGGGACTTCGTTCAATTTGAAGCCGTATTTCCAGGCCAGGAATTTCATTTCTATTTGAAAAGCATAGCCCACAAATTTAATTTCAGCGAGAGGAATAGTTTCCAATACCTTTCTTCGATAGCAAACAAAACCTGCCGTAGTATCATGAATGGGAATGCCCGTAACAATCTGAACATATTTGCTGGCAAAAAAAGAAAGTAAAACTCTACCCATGGGCCAGTTGACAACATTTACACCGCTGGCGTATCGTGAACCTATAGTCAGATCATGGCCCCATTCCGCACAGGTAAGGTAAAGCTTCACCAGGTCCTTTGGGTTGTGCGAAAAGTCTGCATCCATTTGCAGAATAAACTCATAATGATGTTGCATGGCATACCGAAAACCTTCAATGTAGGCAGTACCCAAACCCGCTTTACCGGGCCGCTCCATAAGGTGCAAACGAATATGCTCACCCGTGTTGTAATTCTTCTGAAGTTCTTTTACTATTTCTGCTGTACCATCCGGAGAGTTGTCATCGACAACAAGTATATCGAAATCCTTAGGTAAGGAAGTAACGGTATCAATGATCAGGGAGATATTCTCCTTTTCATTATAGGTAGGTATAATGACGATAGCGTTGTTCAAAAATCGTATGGTTTTGGATGGAATAAGATTCCAATACTAACAAATCTAAATAAAAGTGGCTATGAAACAATCCTGTCAAAGTTGAAGATTCGCAAAATTGGTTGAATTGCAGGAATACCTTATCATTGGAAACGGAAATAGGTGATTTGATGAATAAATGCATTTTTTTAGACCGAGACGGGGTTATTAATAGAGATAATCCAAATTACACTTATCGTGTCAGCGATTTCGAAATCTTGCCTGGAGTTTTGGAAGCTATTGAACAATTGAAAGCTGCCGGGTATTTATTAATTGTGGTCACCAATCAGTCGGGAATAGCGCAGAAGATTTATTCGCAACATCAAATGGAAGAGTGCCATGCCTATTTTCAAAAGCTGTGCAACAACCGAATTGATCACTTTTATTTTTGCCCACATCACCCAACGGTAACTGCCTCCCTGGCTCGCAAGCCCGGAACTCTTATGTTTGAAAAAGCAATTGCCAAATTTGATATTGATGTCACTCAATCCTGGATGGTAGGTGACAGAGGACGCGATATTATGCCAGCTCGGCAGCTTAGTATTCGTACTATTCAAATTGGTAATGAGATTGTTGAAGCAGAAAAAGCAGATTATCAAGTTGAAAGCCTAAAAGCAGGCACGTCTATTATGTTAGCATAAAGCACTGAGATTAGTAACTTTACTTTTTACACAACTTAAGATTTATGAAAGCACTTTTGAGTTTCTTTTTCCTGTTGTTTGTTATAACAACGTATGCACAAACATTTGAAGGCACCATTGCTTGGTCAATAAAAACAGAGATCACAGATGCTAAAATGAAAGCGAAGATGGAGCAAGCACAAAAGCAAATGAGTGATCCTGCTAATCAGGCAAAAATGAAGCAGATGCAAGAGCAGATGAATAGCCCACAAATGAAAGCAATGCTTGAATCGAATCCACAAATGAAGGCTCAAATGCAGAATGCTATTAAGGCGATGCAGGGTGGAGAGATGAGTTCAATGATGCCAAAGAGTTTTATAGTGAAACTAAAAGGAAAAAGTTCACTCACTAAAATGGAGGGCGGAATAATGGCTGCCGAGATTCTTGCTTTAAATGATAAGAATGAAACGTATATGTTGGATAGGGAATCCAAAACGTATAGGCTAATGCCATCCCGAAATGATGGAAGAGCTTCTAAAGCTAGCCATAAGGTTACCAAGACTTCTGAAACAACGCAGATTCTAAATCACCAATGCACAAAATATATTGTTGAGGTTACAGAGCATGGCGCTACGGTGAATCAGGTTTTCTGGACCACGACAGAAATAAAAGGGTTGAACGCAAAAGACTTTTTTAATCAAGGTTTAAATAAAGGTGGCCAATCCATGTACTATGAAGGATTGGAAGGAACTCCACTCAAGATGGAATTAACAACTCCGCAAATGAGAATGGTGATGGAGGCAACAGAATTGAAAAGTGAAAAACTTCCGGATTCAGATTTTGTTATTCCTTTTGGCTTTACGGAAACAAAATAGATCATTTTTATTTTTCACATGATCATCAAAAAGCTAATTTCAGTTTAACAATAGGCTCTGCCAGTTTCGGAAAGTTGTTGGTATAATAAATCCGTTCCGACATTTTCTTATTTGCGAAATAACCTTCGGGTGTAACGCGCATAGAAAATTGGAGGAGTTTTTTATTACCACGATTATCTTTACCAAGTTTAATGTTGCTCACCAGATTTTTCATTTTATAAGAATGAAATAGTGATTGATGCATAATAAGAGCCAGAGCAGAAGGCACACCAACCCAAACTGCCGGAGATTCATTTTGAAGCAGGGCAGCAATTCCTAATCCGATCAGGGCAGCACCGCCACTGGACAAATTAATAGTGCTGCCTTGTTTCTTGGTTAGGTAAACTCCTTTTACAGATCGTTGCCCCAACAAGGTACCCGCAATAGCGGTGCCTGCGGGTATTAAAAGCAAACCCAGATTTTCTTCTTGCTCTATGGTTTCAATGGCAGCGGTAAGCCCCAGGCCTGTTGAAATCCAGGTTAGCGAAGAAATGATATCAACATCGCCTACGGTGTAGTCGTATTTTTTTGCCACGCTATTGCCTATAATTAATCCTGTAACGCCACCGGCAAAAAGTGATGCTCCAACAAGATTGAGATTATCGGTATTGGTTGCCGCAACGCCTAATACAGCCACGGCAGGTCCGAGCACTCCATAGTGCCGCATCATTTCAATATGTCCTTCAGATACTTGTTTTTTCTTTTGAATCTGGAAGGCGGCTTCTCCTAATGAAATACTTCCAATAGTTGAAAAGGCTAATGCCAGCTTTCCGGTATTATCAGAATCTCCACCAATAGCCAGGCCCAAGGCAAGGCCGTACCCTAACCCTAAAAATTTTCCCATATTCCCCGCCCTAATAGTTCCACTGGTAATTCCCTCATATTTCTTTGGATTCATAACGGGCCCCAATTGCCATAAGCCGGCCATAATTAGGGGAACTCCTATTGAGGCAGCTTCATTAAACTCACCAATTCCAGCTAAACTAGCTCCATAATACGCCCCATAAATTCCGTTAGTAAGTCTATCGCGCGGGCGAAGTTCAAAATCATATTCATCAGAAGATTTTGCCGGAGGTGTAAGCTCATGATCCCATTGGGCTTTCATCTGTACATACTTTGTCTTCTCTTCTTCAGATAAACGCTGGTAATAGTTTGCCAGGTATTCTTCATAGTCTTTAGCGTAAGCAGTTTCGTTAGTATTCAGAGAATCGCCTTTCTCTTTCTTTTGCTGAATTTTTTTGTAGGTGTCTTTATTTAGTTCAGACCAATAACCTTTAGCTGTGTAGAGGTCTTGTGCAAGGGTATGTCCTGTGCATAGAAGAATAACCATAAATGATACGACCCAAGTACCAAGGAGCAGGCTGCTTCGTAAGTTCATAGTTGCTTCACCTCAAGTTAATTTGGAGGTATATAAATCTAAGCAGTATTTTTTTCAAATCTCTTCTACTCAGCAAGTTCTTTTGCCAGTTTTTGCTGAATTTCAAAAGGTACAGATAGATACTCTGTCTGTAAATTGCTGATTAAAGCTTACCCATCCGTGCGATAAAAAACGGAATGGGCGATAAACAGGTATTATTTCTTTACAATGGGCTCATTTTGATAGCCCAACAACGTCATCATGCTTCCACTGGTTTGTTCTTTTGCAAAAAGTTCTGTGGAAATTTCCCCATCCTCATTTCGATGAATCAGCACATGCTTAGGGGCAGGAATGAGACAGTGTTGAATACCTCCATAGCCCCCCAGCGACTCCTGATAAGCGCCCGTATGAAAGAAGCCTAAATATAGCGGCTCTTCGTCCGTAATCATGGGTAAGAAAACTTCTCCGGTGTGTGCTTCGGAATTGTAATAATCGTGGCTATCGCAAGTAAGCCCGCCAATATTTACTTTATGATAGGGGTCGTCCCACTTGTTTATAGGCAGAAGAATATATTTTTGATTGAGTCCCCAAACATCGGGTAAGTGTGTAATGAACGAGCCATCAATCATGTACCACAACTCTTTATCGTTTTGCAGTTTTTGATCAACCATCGAATAAAGCACGGCACCACTTTCGCCTACCGTAAAACTTCCAAACTCAGTAAAGATGTTGGGTACGGCTACGTTATTCTTTTCACAAATCCATTTGATGTTTTCCACGATCTGTTCAATCATGTACTTGTAATCGTAATGGAACGTAAGCGAGGTTTTGATCGGAAAGCCTCCGCCAATATCAATAGAATCCAGTGTGTCGCACACTTTTTTCATTTCGCAATATTTGAAAATGAATCTACTCAACTCACTCCAATAATAGGCGGTGTCCTTAATCCCCGTATTAATAAAGAAGTGAAGCATTTTAAGCGAAGCCTTGCTGCTGGACTGAATTTTTTCTTTATACAAGGGTAAAATATCGCTGTAGCGGATACCTAAACGGCTGGTGTAAAATTCAAATTTAGGTTCTTCATCCGCGGCCACGCGAATACCAATCTGGTAAGGACGATTCACATTCTTTTCATACGTGTCAATCTCACTTAAATTATCAAGGATAGGAACACAGTTGAATCCATCGTTGAGTAATTCGGTGATATATTCTTTGTACTTGGGCATTTTAAAGCCGTTGCACAGAATGTAAGTTTCTTTTGAAATTTTGTTACGCTCGTACAAAGAGCGCACAATGGGAATGTCAAAGGCAGAAGAAGTTTCTATATGAATATCATTCTTCAAAGCTTCCTCCAAAATAAAATCGTAATGCGAAGATTTAGTGCAATAACAATAGGTGTATTTGCCATTGTATTTGAAACGCTCAATGGCGTTATCGAAGGTGGCTTGCGCAAAACGAATATTTTCGCTTATCCGGGGTAAGTAGGTTATCTTAAGTGGGGTTCCGTATTCTTTGATGATGTCCATCAAGGGAACATCATTAAATAACAACTCATGATCGCGTACTTTAAATTCTCTTTGAGGGAATTCAAAGGTTTGTTCAATCAACTCGCGGTAACTTTTCATTAATTAGTTGTTCGTTGGTTCGTTATGCGTTTAGAGGCTGCTGGCTTGATCCTTCACTGATAACGATAAACGATGTAACCATCAACCAAAATTGAGGTGCAATATTGTGATAATTTTGCCATCTTTGCAATACATCAAAAACGTATGGTTAATCACATTTCCTGCATGGTTTTTAATCCCGTACCTCCGGGACTTCATGCCTTACCCGATTTTTGACGGCAGGAGATAAGCCTTTTTGGGCAATTTTCAGATTATTCCATTTGTACAACGATTTAATTACCAGTTCCTGTGAAAGAGATAAAGATTATAGAAGTGAAGTCCGAAATCGGGGCCGGTACGCGCGGAGCCAGTTTGGGTGTGGAGGCTGTGAAAATCGCTAGCCTTGACTTAAAATCAGATTTTTTCAGAAAGTATGACTCCATTGAAGTAGAGAATGTAAACGAGCTTCTTTTTGATAGTGCAGAACATACTTATGCAAAGTTTATTGATGGCGTTTTAATTATGGAAGAACGGGTATGCCTGGAAGTATATGAACAAATATTTGATGATTATTTTCCATTGATCATGGCCGGAGATCACTCTACGGCTTATGGTACAATGGCCGGTATTAAAAAGGCTTTTCCGAAAAAGCGATTAGGCGTAATTTGGATTGATGCGCATGCGGATATGCACACGCCCTTTACTACGCCCTCTGGCAATATGCATGGAATGCCGTTGGCTATGGCTTTCGGTTTTGATAATCTTGAGTGTAAGGTGAATGATCCTCGCGGGGAGACACTCGAATATTGGGAACAAATAAAAAATGTGGGTATGCAAGGACCCAAAATTACGACTGAAGATATTGTATTTATTTCTGTTCGCGACTTTGAAAAACCGGAGAATTACCTGATTAATAAATACAATATGAATTTTATTGAAGTGGAAGATGTAAAGAAAGCCGGTGCAGCGGTGATGGCCCAAAAGGCATTGCAAATGCTCGACCACTGCGACCTGATATATGTTTCATTCGATATAGATAGTATTGATAGCCGGTTCTTTACCGGCACAGGTACACCGGTGCCCAATGGACTTACGGTGGAGGAGGCCAAAGTGTTGAATGCGGAACTTTGTAAAGATGCCCGGGTGTGTGCGTGGGAAATCGTAGAAATAAACCCAACGCTTGATACTGAAAATCGCACGGCTGAAGGAGCGTTTGAAATTCTGGAGGCTTCCGCCAAATCAATCATCAGCAGGCCTGTAATGGTTTCTTAATTAATTTTTTTCCTCAGCCAATTTGGTGAGCGCTTTAATGGTAGTCAGAAGATTACTTCGCACAACCGGATCGGTAAACATGCGGGGTATGCTGCTGGGCATGGAGAGTATTCGATAAGTAACTTTTACCTGCGTGGGTGTTACTTGTTCAAAGAGCCAGCTTCCCACTAACTCCATGCGTGAAACTCCGCTTTTTATTGGAGCAAGTTTTGGATCTGAAAAAGATTGAAAGCTTATGAAAATTTTTTCCCCCGGCACCTTTTCAATCAATTGATATTTTAGAAAATGATCCTGATCGCTTACAGGCCAAGGTATATCATGATAGGAATATTCGAACCAATGAATAGTATCAGCAGGGAAAACTTTAAATTCAGCCACATGGGCTTGCCAGGTTTTTATTTGCGCTTCATCCTTGAGGATTGAAAGTAATTTAGGTATGGTTGTGTAGATGGTGAATTCGCTCTTTACTTCCCGCGCCCTAACGGCTGGAACTTTGCCCGGAAAAGTAATCCAACGCTCGTAAATGAAGACAGGAGAATCCCCTTTTACAAGCTCAAATTTTTCGGGTACGGAATTTTGAGTATAAGCGAAACTGGCGAGACAGATGAGGGGCAATGCTAGGAAATTTATTGGCTTCAGATTCGACAGCATAGTCAAAGATAAGTTCTTTAAAGGTAAGACAACGTATTGCCTAAAAACCCCTGCTTTTTAGCTGTTTCTTTTTTTGCAACCTGATAGTAGATAGGAGTTTTTATACTGTGCTGCCAAAATAAACCTGCTTTTTACCGCTCAAAATAAACATCCATGGACCATCGAATTCGGGTTTATTCATTCTAATTTTGCAAGGAATTTATCTCTTCTTGTAGATGATAATTTTCTAGATAAATAATATCCATAAATTCCAACCATGAAAAAGCTCCTTTACTTTTCACTAGCTATGCTGCTGGCCGCAGCCTGTAAGCAAACTACTGATACGAATGTAAAACACGTTGTATTATCGGGAATAGACTACTCTAAGAAGCCAGGGGATGATTTCTTTACCTTTGCCAACGGCATTTGGTATGATACTGCAAAAATACCGGGCACTCAGGCAGGTGTAGGCTCCTATTCTTTTATGAATTACCCACAGCGCATACGTCTTCAGGCAATTTTGGATAGCGTCTCAAAAGTCAATAACCCGGCAGGAAGTATTGCGCAAAAGGTAGGCGACTTTTATGCCTCGGGTATGGACACTACCACCATTAACAAGCGTGGCTATGAGCCTATAAAACCTATCCTTGCTGGTATCGATGCCATTACCGATGTGCCTTCACTAATGAAGTTTGTGGCTGAAGAGCAAAAAGTAGGCGATGGCTCCATCATTGGTATTTATGTGGCACCGGATGATAAGCATAGCGCTATCAATATTGTTCAGTTGAGTCAAACCGGAATTGGGTTACCCGAAAGAGGTTATTATTTCAGAACAGACTCTTCAACCCTTGCCATTCAAAAGGCCTATAAAAAATACCTCACTACCTTATTTGAGTTAACTGGAAGTGATGCTGCTACTGCGGAAAAAAATGCAAGTATTGCCTATGAAATTGAAAAGCAACTGGCTAGCGCACACAAAACGAATATCGAGCTGCGTAATGTGAAAGCTAACTATAATAAATTGCCAATAAGCGCAATTGCAAAAAAGCAACCAAACATTGGCTGGTCAACTTTTTTTGGTGACTTAGGCGTGAAGACGGATTCAGTTAATGTGGGGCAGCCTGTGTATTACGATAAACTGAATGCGATGTTGAAATCGGTTTCTATCAACGATTGGAAAATCTATTTAAAAGCGAATTCCCTCACCACCTTTGCGAATTGGTTAAGTAAACCTTTTGCC
>JAGPBO010000118.1 GCA_018063305.1 Cyclobacteriaceae bacterium | reverse complement strand
GTTGCATATAAGTTTGTAAAACTAAGGCTATGCTGAGAAAGTGAATCGAGAAAAGGAGTGATGCCTTCGGTGTTTCCAAAAATACCCATAAACTCTGCGCTGAAACTTTCAATGCTTATTAAAACAACGTTCATTCTATTTTCCGCATTGGGGTTAATCACTTCGCGGCTAAGCGAAAGCTTCCCACCAGTTGCTAATTCAGGCACCATTAAACTGGCGAGTTTCTGATTTGCCTCTTGTTCGGGCAGGTACGGATAAAACTGCGTGTAGCTTAGCTCATTGTTTCGATAGGCAGCAAATAATTCGTAGAGGCCATTGCCAGACAATTCATTCGCAATCGTATTTGTACTGAAATTATGATACGTATTGGAGATCAGAAAAAAACTCAGAATAGGTAAACTCAAAATGCCTGCCGCCCACATCGATCGCAATTTAAACCGCATGGGTTGTTGGAAGCTTTGATCGATAGCCGACTTTATTAAATAGAAAATTGCTGCGGTAATTATGATAATGATTACCACTATCCAGGCTATCGGGTACGATTGCTGAATGTTACCTATTACCTCTGTGGTGTAAACGAGGTAATCAACGGCAATGAAATTGAAACGGGTAGTAAATTCATCCCAAAAAAGCCATTCAGAAACCGAATTGAAAATCAGTAGAAAAATCTGGACACAGAAAAATCCGTAAAGAAAGAAACGATGCCATTTCTTTTGAAATATTCTTGTTGGTATCAGCCATAAGTACAGTAACAGGGGAATAATGGTATAGGTGGCCGAAACCATATCGAAAAATGTTCCAAACGCAAATGCTCCCGTTAGTTGTAAAATCGTTAGGTCTGCTTGTGCAAATGATTTTATGAGAAGAGCGATTCTGGTAAGGAAGGAAATTCCTAGGATTAGCCACACCAATAAAATAATGAGTCCAAAGCGGGTTGACCGGAAGGTTGAAAAAGCACTTGCCATAAGTTTCAAAAGAATAAGGTAATTCTGGCTAAATTCTGAAGTGGGTGTAGGGCATTTTTGAATACAAGATGTTTCAATTTGCTATCAGTTAATTCGGCTATACTCAATGGTAATGATTATTAGCTCCATCGTCTGAGCAAATTTCCATACTTTTCCTCATCGGTTATTGACAATCCACTAAATTTTTTTCTGTAGTAAAAATGCCCGCGATAAGTTTCTTCCCATCTTCCTGATAAGGCGAATTATGGCTCATTCGATGCAATCATGTGAATAAGTATTATTCATTTCGGAAATTCAGTATTAAGTTAGCGAAAAATTTAGGCAGAAGGTTCATGGCCAGACTAACGTTAAGCGAAATTTGGATTTATCCTATTAAATCATTGGCTGGCATTCGGTTGTCGTGTGCAACCGTTATGAGAAAAGGATTGCAGTATGACAGGCGCTGGATGTTGGTTGATGAAGCAGGCAGATTTATAACACAACGCGAGCATCCCGAAATGGCTTTATTTAAAGTAACAATTGAAAAAGAAAAGCTGTTGGTTAAAAGCCTGATCAATACAGAAGCACCGGAATCAATTTTAATTGACCTGGTACCCACAAACAACGAGCAGGCTAGTAAAGTAAGAATTTGGGACGATGAGGTTGAAGCTGTTGAAGCAAACCCTGAGCATAGCCATTGGTTTTCAGAAAAGCTAAAGTTCGATTGTAAACTTGTATTCTTCCCGGAAGGAAATAAACGTGATATAGACCCAAAGTATGCTCATGAAAAGGAACAAGTTAGCTTGGCTGATGGCTATCCTTTTATGATTATTGGGCAAAGTTCGTTAGATGATTTGAATAGCAGAATGAAAGTTGTCCTTTCTATGAGACGCTTTCGCCCTACCTTTGTGTTTACCGGTGGGGCACCCTTTGAGGAAGATAACTGGAAATTTTTTAGGATTGGTAAGAACAAATTTAAAGGAGTGAAACTTTGTGCCCGGTGTGTGTTGCCCACGGTAGATCCGGATACGGGCATAAAAGGAAAAGAGCCATTAGCTACGCTGGCAACCTATAGAAACGTGAATAATAAAATATTATTTGGACAAAATTTAATACCCATAGATTATGATGAAGTTTGTGAAGGTGATGAAATTGAATTGGAAGGCTAACACTTGTAGCTTGCGGCTTCTAGCTTGCGGCAACATAGGTTTCAAGCTACAGGCTACAAGCTTCAAGCTAGTTGCCGTACTTATTTTCAGTACTCTATTCCTGCTCTCGTGCCAGACGAACGAAAAGCCACTTCCAATTTTTGGCCAGCGTGAAGTTGTTGGAACGGATACCGTGTACCACACCATTGCGCCTTTTGCTTTTGTTGATCAAGACAGTTCGCTGATTACCAACCAAACGTTTAAAGGCAATATTTACGTAGCGGATTTTTTCTTTACCACCTGTCGTACCATTTGCCCTATTATGAAAACGCAGATGTTACGGGTGTATAAGGCCACGGCCGAAATGCCCGATGTTAAAATCCTTTCGCACACGATCGACCCTGAGTATGATACCGTTGCATTACTGCATGATTTTGCAACTCGGCTTGGTGCTGAAAGTAGTCGGTGGCATTTTGTTACCGGAGTGAAAGACTCTATCTATAAAATTGCCCAGACCAGCTACTTTGCCACCGCTATGGAAGATAAGGCCGAGCCGGAAGGGTTTATTCATAGTGGGGCATTTCTTCTTATCGATAAACAACAGCGCATCCGAGGAAAATATGATGGTACTAAAGAGGAGGATGTTAACCGATTGATTGCGGATATTAAAAGACTAAGAAGAGATGAAAAATAGCCAGATCCTGGTTTTTATTTTGATCTCAATTTTAGGATCGATGGCAATTGCCTGTGTACCAGGTAGTCAAGACAAATCAGCAAATTCCGTAAAGTTTCAGCAATACTATGTAGAGGGAGAAGGTCTTTATAAACTCCATTGTTCAAATTGTCATCAAAATGATGGTTCCGGATTAGGTAAGCTGTACCCACCACTGGCTAAGTCCGATTTCTTAGAAAAAGATCTGGCCGAAATAGTCTGTTTAATAAAATATGGTAGAAGTGGTGAAGTATGGGTGAATGGCGTTATGTATAACCAACCCATGAAAGGCACCCCTGCGCTAACGGAACTGGAGATAGCCGAGATAACAACCTACATATACAATAGCTGGGGAAATGTTCATGATATAGTAGAGGTAACAGAAGTAGCAGCCTTATTGCCAACGTGCAACAATCGTTAACTAAACGTGCGGATTTTTACTTTTTGTTTTTTTTACCTTACTTAACTGCGGTTATTATACTGTGAAGAAGCCCGAATACCCAAAATTAATTTTTTCCCTTACTAGTCTCTTTCTCTTCTATGGAGCGATTATTTTTTTGCTACATACTTTAGAATCGGATACCGAAGGGTCCAGAATGGTCAGTTGGCAAGATAGCTTATGGTATGTGGTGGCTACCATAACTACGGTAGGTTATGGAGATGTCATTCCAGTTACCTATTGGGGACGGGCTCTGGGGTTTATTGTTATGTTTTCCAGTTTAGGAGTTTATGGTTTTATTATTGGCCAGATTGCAAATTTTATGAGTACACTTAAAGAGCAACGCGAACTCGGGCTGAATGGCACCGGATTCAAAAATCATGTGGTGATTATCGGATGGAATGATTTCGGAAGATCCGTAATCGGCCACCTGGTAGCGGCCGGTAAACACGTAGCGATAATAACCAAAGATCGAACGGCCATCGATATCATTAGAGAATCCTACGATTCGGATCGTGTATACACCTTATATACGGACTATAGTAATTTCGATATGTTGGAGAAAGCGAATATTGTACATGCCTCCATTGTGTTCGTCAACCTGGATGACGACACAGAAAAACTAGTTTACGTGATTAATCTTAAGAAGCATTTTTCCAATTTAAACTACGTGGTTACTTTGGATAATGGCAACTTGAAAGGAACGTTTCAAAATGCGGGAGTTACCTACACAATTTGCAAAAATGAAATCTCAGCTAAACTAATGGCTAGTTATATTTTTGAGCCCGTTGTTGCTCTGTTTAGCGAGGAAATTCTGGCCTATGCACATAGCGATAGCGAGTATGATATTAAGCAAATGAAAATCACGGCTAGCAATTCTTTGGTAGGTACTTTTTATGATAAGGCTTTCTTTGATTTAAAGAAGGCCTGTAATGTAATCCTAATTGGGATGGTAAAAATGAATGGAGCCGAGCGGAAGTTTATCAAAAATCCGGAAGGATCGCTAAAGATTGATGCAGATGACTATCTGGTTATGATGATGGATGGTAAAGGAAAAGCCGCACTTAAAAAACAATTTGGAATTCGGGAGCAAGACTAAAAAAGAAGGGCGAGCCCCTCAGCTCGCCCTAACCCCAAAAACCAAACCCCACAACACTTCCCGGTGAACCCGGGACCTCACTATCTTTAATTACTTACTTTACCAGTTCTACGCTACCGAGATTAACAAATTCGAAATCAACCCCGTTTACTAGTTCAACAAATATTACGGAGTCCTTGTTCACTTTTCCAGCTAATATTTGTTTTGAAAGTTCATTTAAAATCTCCCGTTGAATCACTCTTTTTAGAGGTCTGGCCCCAAATTGAGGGTCATACCCAAGTTTAGCTAACCGTTCAAGTGCTTCTTCAGAGATATCCAGCTTAACGCCACTTTCCATTAAACGTTTTTGGATCATCTTAAATTGTATCTCTACAATTTTTCTAATATTTGCCTTGCTCAGAGGTCGGAACATGATGATTTCATCAATTCGGTTGATAAACTCCGGGCGAACTGATTTCTTCAATAAGCTAAGTACCTCATCTTTGGTTCCCTCCAATACCTCAAAATAATTTTCATCAGTTATTTTCTCAAAATTCTCTTGAATAATATGCGAACCTATATTGGTTGTCATCACAATGATGGTGTTCTTGAAATTTGCAACCCGGCCTTTGTTGTCAGTCAGGCGGCCTTCATCCAGCACTTGTAACAGAATATTGAATACATCCGAATGTGCTTTTTCGATTTCATCTAATAAAATGACCGAATAAGGTTTTCTTCGAACGGATTCGGTAAGTTGTCCACCTTCATCATAGCCCACATAGCCCGGAGGAGCTCCAATTAATCGGCTAACACTATGCCGTTCCTGATACTCGCTCATGTCAATTCGGATCATGGCGTTATCATCGTTAAACAGGTAGTCGGCCAACGCTTTTGACAATTCTGTTTTACCTACCCCAGTCGTTCCCATAAAAATGAAAGAGCCAATAGGACGTTTAGGATCTTGTAACCCCGCGCGACTTCTGCGCACCGCATCACTTAATGCACGAATGGCTTCCTCCTGGCCGGCTACGCGTTTGCCTAATTCTTCTTCCAGATTCAGTAATTTTTCACGTTCACTTTGTAGCATTCTTGAAACGGGTATACCCGTCCATTTGGCAACCACCTCGGCAATATCTTCGCTATCTACCTCCTCTTTTAGCAAAGAGTGCTCCCCCTGCATCGCCTTCATAGTGAGTTCTAATTCTTTTAGATGCTTTTCGGCTTCTGTAATTTTTCCGTAACGAATCTCTGCTACTTTTCCATAGTCGCCTGCTTTTTCTGCCTGTTCAGCTTCGAACTTTAGCTTGTCAATATTTTCATTTTCGTGTCTTAAATTATTCACAATGGATTTTTCATTTTCCCATTGTGCTTTTAAGGTGTTTCGCTCGCCTGTACGTTCGGCAATTTCTTTGCTCAGCAAAACTTCTTTGTCTTTATCTTTTTCTCTGCGGATTGCTTCCCGTTCGATTTCCAATTGCATAATTTTGCGATTGAGTTCATCTAATTCTTCGGGCAAAGAATCCATCTCCAAACGGAGTTTAGCCGCGGCTTCATCCATTAGGTCAATGGCCTTGTCTGGAAGAAAGCGATCGGAAATGTACCGGCTGGATAATTCAACAGATGCGATAACGGCATCGTCTTTAATTCGCACCCCATGATGTAACTCGTACTTGTCTTTTATTCCGCGAAGAATGGAAATCGAATCTTCGACAGAAGGCTCATTAACCAGTACAGATTGAAATCTTCTTTCCAGTGCCTTATCTTTTTCTATGTATTTCTGATACTCCTTTAACGTTGTTGCACCAATAGCATGAAGTTCGCCACGCGCTAAAGCAGGTTTCAGTAAGTTGGCAGCATCCATGGCACCTTCGCCACCACCGGCTCCAATTAAGGTATGAATCTCATCAATGAACAAAATAATTTCTCCATTCGAGTCCGTTACTTCTTTGATTACTGCCTTCAGTCGTTCTTCAAATTCACCTTTATATTTTGCTCCGGCAACCAATAAACCCATATCCAGGGATACCAGAATTTTTGATTTGAGATTTTCGGGCACATCTCCATCTACTATGCGCTGAGCCATGCCTTCCACAATAGCAGTTTTACCCACGCCTGGCTCGCCTAAAAGAATCGGATTATTTTTTGTTCTGCGCGACAGGATCTGAAGCACACGTCTGATTTCTTCATCGCGACCAATAACCGGATCAATTTTTCCTTTCTTGGCCAGGTCATTTAAATTTTTTGAATAGCGTTCCAACGATTTATACTTGGCCTCGGCATTCGGATCGGATACCTTAGCCCCACCGCGTAATTCTTTTATTGCTTTAACCAACGAAGATTTTTCAAAGCCTGCATCTTTCATGATCGCTGATACTTTGTCTTTCGTAGCGAGCAAGGCAAGCAACATATGTTCTATCGCTACATAATCATCTTTAAAATCACGCAATTCTTTTTCAGCATTTTGCAATACGGTGTTCGTAGTAGATGATAGATAAGGTTGTTGACCCGAAACTTTAGGATAGGAGTTTACGATCTCCTCGAGTTTGGTTTCAAGAATAGTGCTGTTGATATTAAGTTTCTTAAATAGATAATTTGAGACATTTTCATCTGTTTCTAAAATCGCTTTTAGCACGTGCCCCGGCTCAATAGCTTGCTGCTTTTGTGCGGTGGCAATCTCTGCTGCTTTTTGTAGAGCTTCCTGAGATTTTATAGTGAACTTATCAAAATTCATAATTGTATTATTAATTGACAATTGTCCATCCTCAAATTCGAATCCATAAGCTGGAAGTAGTCGTTTTAAGAAAATTTGTCATTAAATTGTTTGTAATTAAAAAGTTTTCAGACACTTTGACCTAAGTTATGCCAAAACGAATCGCACGAACCTCAACCCAATCCCACTCGGCACTTCTTATCGAAGTTGCCTGGGAAGTATGCAACCAGGTAGGTGGTATTTATACAGTGATACGATCGAAAGCTCCTGAAATGATGCAAAATTGGACGGGCCATTTCTGTATGGTTGGCCCCTATCTCAATAAAAATATTCTTGCGGAGCTTGAACCCTTAGAAGATGCTGCGGATGTATTTGGTCTGGCGGCCGCTAATTTGCGAAAGAAAGGATACGATGTAATCTATGCCGAGTGGCTAATAACTGGAAAGCCTCGGGTGGTGCTTCTTAACCCCAACGTCATTGAAGAAAAAGTATTGAACGTTTTAAAATACTTACTTTGGAAAAACCATTCCATTCGAACGCCTGATAAAAATGTACTGATTGATCAGGTAATTGGTTTCGCCTATTTAACGAAATTATTTATTGATGAGTTGGTAAAGATATCCGGCAATGATCAACGACTCTTAGCTCACTTTCATGAGTGGATGGCCGGATTACCGATTCTGGATATCAAGCGCGAGGCTATGCCTGTAAAAACGATCTTTACCACACATGCCACCCAGTTGGGTAGACACCTGGCTATTAACTCGCCACTTTTTTATGCACACCTTCCTTTTTTTAGATGGGAAGATGAAGCCGGTAAATTTGGAATTGAAACCGAAGCCGCGATAGAATATGGTTGTGCACAATCGTGCGATGTAATGACAACCGTAAGTGAAGTAACCGCGCGCGAGTGTAAACATTTGTTGAGAAGAAAGCCTGACTTTATTTTGCCTAACGGATTAAACATTCAGCGATTTGAAGCGCTACACGAATTTCAAAATCTTCACTCAACCCATAAAGAACAAATTCATGAATTTGTGATGGGTCATTTTTTCAACTCTTATTCCTTTGATCTGGATAACACCATTTATTTTTTTACTTCAGGAAGGTATGAGTATAAAAACAAGGGCTTTGATATTACCCTCGAGGCCTTGGTGCACCTGAATCAACAATTGAAAGCAGAGAAATCAGAACTTACTGTTGTCATGTTCTTTGTTACGAAGCGCGAATTTTTCAGTATCAAACCCGAAGTGCTGCAATCGCGAGCCGTGATGGAGGAAATTCGCCAAACGTGCCAAGCTATTCAACGGCAGGTAGGCAAGCGTTTGTTTTTTGAAAGCACTATTCGGGAGGATCATAGGCTTCCGCAATTGAATGATTTTGTTGACGAGTATTGGAAGTTGCGTTACCGCAGAACCATTCAATCCTGGCAAAGTAGTAAAATGCCATTGCCCGTTACGCACAAACTGGTGAATGAAGACACCGATGAGATTCTTCAATTTTTAGTTCGAAGAGATCTGCTGAACCGAAAAGAAGACAAAGTAAAAATCGTTTATCATCCCGACTTTATAAATTCTACTAGTCCTTTGTTTGGTATGGATTATAGTCAGTTTGTGCGGGGTTGTCACTTAGGTATTTTTCCAAGCTACTATGAACCGTGGGGGTATACGCCTTTGGAATGTATGGCCAGTGGAGTGCCGGCCGTTACCAGTGACTTGAGTGGTTTCGGAGATTACCTGTTGCACAATATGCCCGATCATGAAAAGGGCGGAATGTTTGTGGTGGAACGCGGCAAACGCACCTTTGACTGGAGTGCACGCCAACTGGCTTCTTTTCTCTATAAGTTTTTACAACAAAGCCGGAGAGAGCGAATTATGCAACGGAATAATGTGGAGAACTACTCTTCTGCGTTTGATTGGGAAAATCTGGCTCGCCATTATGAAGAAGCGTATCAATCGCTTTTGAATTGATATTAGGATTTAGCGGTTAATAATTTTCGGGAATAAAACAGAAGAGGTAATCCGTACACGGCAATCATTCCATACGCCATAAGGTTATAACCCTTTGCTACCAGATCAATAATGCCAACTTGAGCTAAGACGAGAGCGGCAATAAGCGCTAAGGAAGAGATGTAAGCTTTTGAAATTTTCTTTAAGGGTCTATTCTTCCTCACTATAAATTCAGTTTCTACCCGGCTGATAAATGCATGGATCACACCGGTGGCCGTTTCGATCAAAGTCCAACCTACCACAATTCCAAAAACAACAATCAGGGCCGGATGGAACGACTTCAAAATTTCTAACCATGGCACCGTAGCGCCAATTACATTTGGATCGGGGTAATAAGCGAGAAGGGCAAAATAGGTGAGGAACCAAGGTACAGTCATAAGTACACCCGATATAAAACCTGCGATAATACTTTCACGCCTCGATTGAACATCGCGATAGGTAAAGAATGAAGCCGGGTAAACGCCAAGATTATAACCTACGTATAGAAGACCAGTCCAGATTAATACTCCATACCCTGAATCAGACTGCTGGTAGCTAGTATCCCAGTTTGAAAAAACCTGCACAATGGAAGATCCCTTATTGGAAAAAACAACAAAAGAAAAAATCAGGTAAGCGGCAAATAGCGCTATTGTGCCAATCGTTTCTAATTTAGCAATCACGCTTTCGCCTTTATAGTTCAGAAATCCCACAATGACAACAATAAGGAATACGCCTACCCAACGATTGAAACCAAGCGTGTTGTTTAGAATCTCTCCAGCCGCTGAAGCCATCACAGCGATGATTAAAATAGCTAACAACAAATAGATGACTTCATAAGCCACCCAGGCTGGCCCAATCATTTTTTTTAGAAGTGATTTGTAATCATACACCTGCCATTGGCGACAAGCTTCAATAGATAGCATAGCCATTAGCGAGAATCCGAAGAAGATGGCGAGCCCGCTCACCCAACCATTGGCCCCAAACCTGGCTCCGTACTCAACGATCTCCCGACCCGTTGCATAGCCGCCCCCAATCAAAACAGATTGTAAAATAATGCCGGGTAAAACGATTCGCTTAAACGTAGCGCGGTTCATGAATGTCTTGGTTTTATTTATGAACGGATTCAAGAAAGAGTACAAGATCGAGTAATTATTTCTATTCGCATGAAATTGATCATACGTTTCGAACGACAATATCTAAATAAACCATCCGTATAAAAGCGCTATTATAATTGGTGTACTTATTGTAATTTCCTATCAAATTCAGATGTCTATGAAAACTACCCGCAGAGATTTTATTAAGCATAGTGCTTTGGCAGTAGCCGGAGGTTCTTTATTATCTTCTTCTTTGTTTGCATCTCCAGCCAAAAAGGAATTATTAGGCTTGCAGTTGTATTGTGTACGCGATGAGATGAAGACTGATCCTCTCGGGACACTGAAGCAACTTGCTAAAATCGGGTTCAAAAATGTAGAACATGCTAACTACGTAAATAGAAAGTTTTATGGTTGGACGCCTGCGGAGTTTAAAAGGGTACTTAAAGATTTGGACATGAAGATGCCGAGCGGGCATACCGTATTGGCTCCTCAGCATTGGGATGAGGCGAAGAAGGACTTTACGGATGCATGGAAATATACGGTGGAAGATGCCGCCTACATGGGGCAGCAATTTGTAATCAGCCCCTCGATGGATGAGAAGGTACGGAAGTCAAAGGATGAACTGATGAAACAGTTGGAGATATTTAATAAGAGTGGAGAGCTTTGTAAAAAATCGGGAATGAAGTTTGGCTATCACAATCACGATTTTGAATTTGATGAAAAATTTGGTGATAAAACATTGTACGATATTATTCTGGAAAACACAGACCCCAATCTGGTGATGCAACAATTGGACACCGGCAATTTGTATAATGGCGGAGCTAAAGCAATTGACATCGTGAAAAAATTTCCTGGTCGTTTTGAATCGTTGCACGTAAAAGATGAGATCGTAAGCGAAGGAGGGCATGATAAATATGAGAGTACAATTCTAGGAGCAGGGATCGTAAATGTAAAAGATGTAGTGGATTTGTGCCGTAAATCAGGCGGAACGATTCATTTTATTATTGAGCAAGAGTCGTATCAGGGTAAAGCGCCAATTCAATGCATGAAGGAAGATTATGAAATTATGAAAAAGTGGGGCTATTGACCCGCTTATAAAACTGTAGTACTATGTTAGGTGAATTAAGTAAAGAAGAAATTGAGGAAGTGC
>JAGPBO010000117.1 GCA_018063305.1 Cyclobacteriaceae bacterium | reverse complement strand
TTGGAGGCGGCTTGCCTATAGGAGCCTTTGTTTCCTCAGAAGAAAAAATGAAAACCCTTTCGCATGATCCGATGTTGGGGCACATTACAACATTTGGTGGCAATCCGGTTTGTTGTGCCTCGGCACTTGCCACCCTGGAAGTAATTGAAAAGGAAAATCTGCTGACAACTGTAGAAAGTAAAGGACAACTATTTGAACAACTGCTAAGGCATTCAAAAATAAAAGCCATGCGAAGAATTGGGCTACTATTTGCTTTCGATTTCGATTCAGAACAGACTGTAAATAGTATTGTAAACTATGCCAAGGAAAACGGAGTGATCTGCTATTGGTTTCTATCGCATCCAAATAGTTTCCGTATTGCGCCACCTCTTACTATTACGGAACAAGAAATAAAGAAAGCTTGTTCGGTTATTTTGCAAGCCATTGATCAAGCTTAACGTAGATAATAATCTTATTAATTACACAACATCATGAAGCAAACCGAAACTTTTGACAGGCTTGATTACACCTATAAATTGCTTGTGGTGATCGCATTAGTAATCACTGCCTGTCTGTTAGCCAAGGATATTGTAGTCCCCATCTTGATTTCTGCCATTCTTGCCATTGTACTTTTACCTCTCGTAAAGCAATTCGAAAAAAAAATGTCGGCTACGCTTTCCATTACCCTGGTATTAATTGGATCATTTTTGCTCTTTATAATGATAGGTGCCCTTATCATTGGTCAGGTAACAGATCTGGTAAGCGACTTACCTCTTCTGGAAACAAGATTCAGTAACCTGGTCGATAGCCTCAGCAATACTCTAAAAACGTTTGGGATTAGCGTCACAGAACAGAATCAACTTTTAAAGAGAGGACTCAACACATTGGGATCTTACGCCACCGATTTACTCGCAGCCACCACCAACATCATCTCGCTGGTTATCCAGGTGCCTATCTACATATTTTTGTTTCTCATTTATCGCCATCGCTTCCGGGCATTTATGATGAGTCTGTTGCCCAATGCAAAGGAAAGAACCTGGAAAAGCGATGTTGAAAATGTTATTCATGGTTACATTTCCGGGCTACTTTTAGTAACCTTGATTATTGCCGTACTCAACAGCGTAGGGCTATTGATACTGGGTATTGATCATGCCATCTTCTTTGGGATTTTATCAGGTGTACTAACTATTATTCCTTATGTAGGAATCTTCATGGGGGCTACGTTACCGGTTTTGATGGCATTGCTCACGAAAGACAGTCTTTGGTACCCCGTGGGGGTGATCATTATTTTTTCGATCGTTCAATTTCTGGAGGGTAATTTTATCACACCGCGAATCACCGGTTCAAAGGTTAGTATCAATGCGCTAGCTGCCATTGTCGCTTTGTTGATTGGCGGAAAAATATTGGGCATCGCAGGAATGATTTTGGCTATTCCTCTCCTGGGGCTTACTAAGATAGTACTTTCACACACCCGCCACTTAAAAGCCTTTGTTATTTTAATTGAGGATGTACCTATCGAAAATATTTCAGAAGAGGTAAATGAAAATCCTATTGAATAAATAGTTGTTAGTAAGGCTCAGCGGGAAAAAGGCAATAACGATTGAACCCCTTTAAAGAGTTTCTACGATAATATTGTGATTGGTATAAATACAAATGTCGGCTGCTATGGACATACTCTCACGTACAACCTCTTCAGCCGAAAGTTGGGGCGCATGTTTCTTTAGCGCAAGCGCAGCGGATTGTGCGTACATAGCGCCAGAGCCAATAGCCGCTACTTGATTATCAGGTTCCAATACATCCCCAGTTCCTGAAATTATCAGAATCTCATCTTTATTAGCGGCAATCAACATGGCTTCTAATCTGCGAAGAAAACGATCCATGCGCCAGTCCTTGGCTAATTCAATCGCTGCTCGTTTCATATTGCCCCCATGGGCATTTAACTTTTCATCAAAGCGATCAAGAAGCGTAAAAGCATCGGCCGTGGAGCCGGCAAAACCTACCACCACTTTTCCATCCTGCAGCTTACGAATCTTCTTTACATTACTTTTGGCAACGGTATTACCCATGGTTGCCTGACCATCGCCAGCAATAGAAACTTTTCCATTGTGGATAACAGCAAGAATAGTCGTTGAATGTATTTTCTCCATCGGGTTAAATCAAAATCCTTACGGGATCTTCTAATAGTCCTTTCAAGGTTTTTAGAAAAGCGGCTCCGGTAGCGCCATCGACAACCCGATGATCGCATGATAAGGTCACTTTCATAATATTACCAACAGCAAGCTGTCCATTCTTAACAATAGCAGTTTCTTTAATTCCTCCAACGGCCAGAATGCAAGCATCCGGTGTATTAATAATGGCGGTGAATTCTTCTACACCAAACATACCGAGATTGGAAATTGTAAACGTACTTCCCTCCCATTCACTGGGTTGAAGTTTTTTATCGTGCGCTTTTTGTGCTAACTCTTTTACTTCTACTGCGATGTGCGAAAGTGATTTATTATCCGCAAAGCGAATAACAGGGACAAGAAGACCGTCCTTTACGGCAACAGCCACCCCAATATGAATATGATGGTTTTTACGAATCTTATCTCCTAACCAGCTTGAGTTTACATCCGGGTGCTGACGAAGTGCTGCAGCCGTTGCTTTTAATACGATATCGTTAAAAGAAATCTTAACAGGGGCAATTTCATTCATGCTCTTACGAGCCTCCACCGCTTTGTCCATGTTAATCTCCATAGTAACATAGAAGTGCGGAGCCGTAAACATGCTATCAGAAAGTCTGCGTGCGATAGTCTTGCGCATTTGCGAAACTGCCACTTCTTCAAAACCTTCTTCGCCTACAACACTCGGTAACACGACCGGAGCGGAAGATTTTCCTCCCGTTGCCAGTGCAGCCGATGGTTTGTAAGTTTCTACATCATGCTTGGTGATTCGACCACCTTCACC
Source organism: Cyclobacteriaceae bacterium (assembly GCA_018063305.1). GTDB lineage: Bacteria > Bacteroidota > Bacteroidia > Cytophagales > Cyclobacteriaceae > ELB16-189. The sequence continues at coordinate 8,394 of JAGPBO010000117.1, read as the reverse complement.
AGACCCTTGTATTTTATTAATGTCGAAGCCAAGATCTTTTGCCATCTTCTTAGCCAAAGGCGATGCTTTCAATCGGCCATTAGACTCTGAAGTACTGTGTACAGAAGTGTTTGTTTGTGCCGGTGCTGTAGACGCTGGTGATTTACTTTCTGACACAGCGGGCTTAGCACTAGTCGCTGATTTTGCCTGATGAGCTTTTAGTAAGGTTTGCCAGTCGGCATTCTTTTCACCAATAATGGCCAACACACCATTTACAGCAACAGCTTCTTTTGCCTTAGCACCTATATATAATAGCGTACCTGAATTATACGATTCGTATTCCATGGTGGCCTTATCGGTTTCCACTTCGGCCAACAATTCACCCGTCTTTACACTATCACCTACCTTTTTATGCCAAGCTGCAATAACCCCCTCATTCATAGTGTCACTCATCTTCGGCATCAACACAATATCCGCCTTAATACCCGAGGTATCAATTGCTGCCTCGGCCACAGCTGTAGCCGGTTCCGCTTTTGCTGGTTCTGACTTACCTCCCGCTGAAGCGGCACTTTCACTTTCCGATGTGGCTAACAGACTGGAAAAATCCTCGCCTTTACTTCCGACAACGGCCAAAACATCATTCACTTTTACAGCTTCCCCCTCTTTAGCTCCCAGGTGCAACACAGTTCCTGTATTAAAGGACTCATAATCCATAGTGGCTTTATCAGTCTCTATTTCCGCCATGAGTTCCCCTGATTTTACTGTATCTCCAACCTTTTTATGCCATTTTGCAATCACCCCTTCAGTCATGGTGTCGCTCATTTTAGGCATCCTTACGATCTCTGCCATTTCAAATTAGATTATGTGTCGATTTATAGAAATAGACTTCAAAAATAGGCGATTTATACGATTTTCAAGCAGTATGCAGGCTTCAATTTCTGAATTAAAGCGAATTGTACAAATGAGCTATCGTGCCAAAAGATAAATAGTTCTTCCTTGCTGAATGGTTTAGAAATTCAGAGTTCCAATTAAAATTTCATATTTCGTTGTTGACGGACTGATTCCATACGAATATCGGAAGCCAATATCCATTTGAGGAAGCAAACGGAAAATATTGATGTCGAACTTTAATTCACCACCGGTTGAAAGATAGCTTTTGCTGGAAGGCTTTTGATTAATAACGCTGCTGCCATACCCATAATCTAAGAAAGCATTAAGTCTTACCCGCTGAATGTTAAGAATGGGACCTAATGCTAAATCGGGATACCAAATTGGTAATGTATAGTTGGCCGACATAGAATAAAAATTTTCAAACCTACTTACCGATTGGCCACGGGGCACTGGAATTTGATTTCTGAAAAGATAACTGTCCAATCCCTCACCAGTACTTGCTTTTATATCTGCAATCTCCGTTTTTTGGTAGGCCCAATAGCCCCAGAACGAATGATGCTTCATGAGCCCAGGAAAAAACAGTTGCCCCTGAAATGAGAATTGATTCCCATTATAATCGCCCCCATACGGTGTGCTATACAAATTGACAAACAAGGCTTGCCCCCACTTACTGTTAATATCTCTGCGACTCTTCTTTAACAGGCGGTAAGCCGAAATATTCAATCGATTATAAAACAGATTGCCATCATCGGCATAATCTCTAAAAATATATTGTGGATAATTGGTTGGCACAATCCGACCACCACCATCAATGCTATTGACAAAATCAGTTATGTGCGAGAGGCCCACATAATTGCCCAGTGAAACACTACTTAAAAAACGAGAGTGCGTTGTGATGAGAGGAATCCGGATTCCCCCTTCCACGGTGTTCTCATGCCAATCGAATGTAAGATTTTCCGTTGTGGAAGTTGTGTCCGTTCCAACTACCTTATCATATTTTAAATCTCCTTCGTTAACTGAGCGATTGCCACTCGAAAAGTTAACATCCAGGATCGGATAAAAACCCTGATAGCTTAATCCAATATTCCATGAACCTGTGCGCTCATTCAAATCAAACAGATAGCCGGCATTGATAGCTGTTGTGCTTAATATATCGCGCGAGTTAATTCCAATATTAACCTCCGTGAGCGAGGATGTAAAATAGGTACCCCAGCCGTAAGGATTAATGGCATGCGCCAATTGTGAGTACTTACCCGTAGCATATTTTTTATTTGGAATATCTCCGAGCAAATCAGGTCTGCCTTCTTGTTCAACCAAATGCTGGAATGACTCCGTAGGTTGTGATGCGATTTCAGAAACCGGTTTCCATAACGCTGGATCGAAGTCTGCCTTCACCACATTTAAACCATCGCGACCTTGCTCGTTGTAATAGAGATACTTTCCATCTCTACTTACCGAAGGATTATAAGCACCATAGTGACTTGACGTAATTTGATATTTTTTGCCAGATCGGGTATCAAGTGCAAAGATATTGTCAATGCCGCTTCTTGGCGAATTGAAAAGAATATAATTCTGATACGGTACCGGATAGCCCATATTCTCATCCGCAAACTCGGTTAATAATTTTTGTTGACCCAAAGCCAGATCAAATTGCGCTAGTGCCTTACCCGACCGATTAGTGACAAGCGCTACCAACTCCGCATTATTTTCTTTCCAGTGCGGCATAGAAATAAAATCATTGCTGGGATTTTCAAAAATCTTCTGTACCGCTCCGGTTTCATAGTCAAGCACAACTAATCGCGTTAAATAGTCTGTGCCGGTTTCGATTGTGGCCACTTTTGTTCCATCTGGCGATAAGGCAGCTGAAGCATACCGGCTGTTGTGCGAAATAAATTTTCTCTTGTGTTCTTTCAGATCATAGCCAACAATAACCGAATAAGTCTTCATGCGCCAACGCGGATCATACCGAAATTCATTCCACACTACCCGATTACCCGCTACCGAAAGCATGCCGGTTGAATTCATTACTCCAGGCGTAGTTAATCGTTTCTCCTTTCCAGGTGATAAAAGAACCAGCTCTTCAATATCGCCAATGCCCGACTTTAGCGCAAGAATGGAATCTTTAGATATCTCAAAAGGATATTCATAATCCGTGTACGCTTTGTTACTTCGCTCATGAATTATTTCAAAAGGTGTTAAATCTAGCTTTTGCAATTCTTCTTTCCATTCCTGTTGTAAGGCAGTAGCCATTTCCGCATAGAGTTGCTTCACGTAGAGGCCGCTTTCCTTCTTTATCGAATTTGAAAAGGTGAAAGGTGCGAAGGGAACATTCCATGCCCTATGGGTAATATTTTCCCACACATCGGCATTTCCAGATTTCTTTCTTAAATAAGAAACCATTTGATATCCTAAAACATAGTGATCGGGGATGTTGTGCTTGTAAGAGCGGAGATACTGTTTGTTATAGTTAAAAGTACGGCCTTCTTGCAGGTTAGTTCGAAACAATAAATCAAAATTAGGAATGCGGCCTCTTCCACTTGAGGTAAAGGCCGTTTCAGTTGCAACCGCATCTCCCTCCCAAAACCATTGGGGCACCGCTATATAAGATAAAGCGGCTAATGTATTGGCGCCAAACAAATAATATAGGGCTTTGTTAAAGCCACGGGTAGCGTGTTGAAACTGTACGATGTGTCGGTATTCATGCGTGGCTAACAAATCGAGCCAATCCAGGTTGCCCGATAAATTATAGTTCTGTGAAGGCATGGTAAAAAACTCAGACCTACGCGGTGTAATGGAAACAAAACCGTTGCTAACGCTCGATTGATTTTGTAGAATAACAGAAATTTTTCTTGGTTCCACACCCAGGCTCTTCGCTTCCGGAGTACGAATGTGCTCTAAGGTATTGGCCATTCGCTGGGCCTGTCCTTCAAATCCTTTCGGAAAAACAATTTTGAAATGATCGGTATTGATTTGCTGCCACCGCAACTGAGGATTGTTCTCTAATACAGATGTAAGCTGACTGAATCCCGTGAAGGAGGAGAGTAAAATAGCAAGTAATGTGATTATTCTATTAAACACCTGAAGATTCCATAAAGTGGAAAGTTACATCAGGATCAGGGAATATACTACCAATCAAAAAACCAGAAGATTAATTTTTTTTCGTTAGAATTACTTGTGTAGAGATTACCGCACTTACCTGAAAAAAACCAAGCGCTCCATTACTAATATTACTCCTGGGGTTAGCCGGTACGGGGCCAAACAAACCACCATCGTTAAACAGAAGATTTGTTAAATCGCTATAGTAAACATATCCATTGCGGGTAACACTAAACATATCCATGCGAGCGGTATCTTTTTCGGCATAATATACCGGCCCGGGAAATCCGCTAATTGATTCACTCAGGGCTTCATCATCCAACAAATAAATGTCATTGGGATTAGTGAACGTTAACGAATCGTTTCGATAAAATTTGAATAGATAATAATCCGTAGTCTCTTTTGGCTCTTTCATATACAATAACAAATCATATAGGTGGCCAGAATCAATCCGGTCTTGATCCGGATCATCATTCAATACATAGCCAAGCGAATCAATTCCCGGAACGCGCAACAATTGATCTTCTGATTGATACAATGCGCCATCCACTTCCACACTCAGTGCATACGACCTACCAACAGTACCCACAAAATCAACAAGAGGTAAATAGTAGCCGGGCGATGTTTGAGCATAGCTATGCTCTTCACCCAGATCATCAATCACTTTCACTTTGGCATTGGTAATTTTTTCAGCTCCGCCCGATGCATAGAAGTCAACCGTTCGGGTCACCTTCACATATTGATCGCCCAATCGATTCGTAAGCAAACCTTCTATTACGATCTTAGGTTCCGACTGATTCAAATCTAATTGAATAGTCTCTTCACATCCCATCAAAAGAAGTAGTATCCAGAATATATGTAGATATCGTTGATTCATTAAAAGTTAAAATTATAGGTAACGGATGGTAAAATGGGAAACAGATAAATAAGACGGGCTTCTTTTTCAGTGCCATCTCCGATTATATTTCCGTCCTTATCTTGTTTGGTGCGTGTGTATATAGTGAATGGGTTTTTTCTACTATACACGTTATAAATAGAAAATACCCACTGACTTTTCCACTTCCGCTCTTTTTTCCCTTTGGGGTCTAACGTTGCTGATAAATCTAATCGATGATACGCGGGCAGTTTGTATCCATTGCGTTCGGTTATATAATCAACGTTGTGGGTATCGAATTGATAACTGCCACTCGGCAAAGTAATGGGCCGGGGCGAACTGTAATTAAAGGTAGTGCCAAAGGTCCACTGTGGGTTAAGCTCATAAAGCACAGCAAGATTGATCACATTTCTTCGATCATAATTGGCTACAAATACACGATCCTGATTAACACCAGGTATGTCACGAATTACTTTTGACCACGTATAACTTAAAAAGCCGGTTAGCTGCCCGCGTTTCTTCTCAGCCAAAAACTCAACACCATAAGCATTTGAAGTTCCTTGTCTGTACTCTGTTGATAAGTCAGTATTAAAAAAGAGTTGAGCATTGTCAGCAAAATCGGTAATATTATTAATGTTCTTGTAAAATGCTTCCGTGGAGAACTCATATCGGTTATCCTTAAAATTTCGGAAATACCCCACTGCATATTGATCCGCAACCTGTGGCTTCAAATAATAATTACTCGGACTCCACGTATTGAAAGGTAAGGGCAAGGTTCCGCTGGAAATTAAATGCGTATTTTGAACCATGCGGTTGTACGAAGCTTTCAAAGAACTGAACGTGTTAAGCTGATACAGAAACAAAAAGCGAGGTTCCAGATTTACATAAGCTACTACAGTTTCCCACGGTTTGAAATTTAATGTGTCGATACGCTTGATATTTACATTGTCATTCGGATCCTGATAAAGGATTACATTCGACTTGCCAATATTTTGAAAAATAGAAAGTCGCAACCCATAGGTGATAGAGATTTTATCATTGGGTTTTTGCTGATAGTCTGCATAGAGTCCATGATCGAGGGCATACATTTTTTCCTGTGCCAGCGATTGAAACGCTGAAGTCGCACTGGTGGGTGTAATGGTGCCCGGTGAAAATCTTCTGCCACTAAGCTGATAGCCAAAGTTAATCTCATGCTTTGGACTTATGTAGTAATTGAAATCATAGTGAATACTGGCTTGCTGAAGATTGGATGTCCAGTCAAACCCTTGAACCGGGTCGTTGATTTGAAGTTTATAATCAAAATTGCTACCGATTACGGATAAGTTTGAAAACAACTTGTCATTGTAAAGATGATTCCACCGGAAAGTTCCTGTGGCATTACCCCATTCAAAACCAAAATTATTGTCGATATCAAAACGATCGCGACCTGAATAAAAGGCCGTATAGAAACGATTTTTATTCCCGTATTTCCAACTCACTTTAGCATTGATATCATAAAAGAAAACGGAGTTCTTATTATTAGCGAGCTTTAAGAAAGCATCGATGTACGAACGCCTTCCTGAAATAAGGAAAGAGCTTTTTTCTTTTCGAATAGGGCCTTCCAACATAAAGCGGCTCGCCAATGTCCCTATTCCACCACTGCCTTGAATCTCCTTATCGTTGCCATCTTTTGTTCTTACGTCTAAGATGGAGGAAAGTCGACCCCCATAGCGGGCAGGTATTCCGCCCTTATAAAGTTCGGCACCCTTAAGTACGTCCGCATTAAAAACAGAAAACAATCCGAAAAGATGGGAAGGATCATAAATGGGAGCTTCGTCAATTAAGATCAGGTTTTGATCGCCACTGCCCCCGCGCACAAAAAAACTGCTACTCCCCTCACCCGCCATAACTACCCCAGGCTGCATTTGAATAGTTTTTATTATGTCGGCTTCGCCCATAAACGTAGGCAACTTGCGTACCTGGCCTACATCGATAGTTCTTTTACTCATCTGTGGGTCAGTCACATTAGCATCAATACGCACTCCGCTTACCACCACCTCCTCCATTTGGGTAGACTCACCCATGAGTTCTATATTTTGGGTTACATTTTTATCCAGGGTAAGTGGAAGTGTTTGCGTTAAAAAACCTACATAACTAAATTGGATGGTGTAAGTTTCTACAGGTAGTGTGATGGAGTAAAAACCGTATGCGTTGGTGGTCGTGCCCATATTTTGGCCTTGCACCAAAACCGTTACACCAATCAATGCTTCGCCATTAGCAGCATCCTTTACGTAGCCACTAAGGGTAAATTTTTGCTGAGCTACAGAAAGGATAGGACAAAATAATAAAGCAATCAGAAAAAATCTCATGTGGAAAATACTAAAAGCATAAGAACGAATTCACAATCATTAAGTTACCTTTGTAAAAAAATAGTTTATAATATTTATGATTAAATGATTTTATTGATCTAAAGACAATCAATCTTTGATAAACCCCTATTTACTGATCAAAATATAATGTTTAAGGTGCTAAAAGAATTGTATCAAAAGTATAAAGAATATGCTCGGGTAGATCTGGTCATGTATGCTGTTATGCTTTTATTAATAGGGCTGTATATTATTATTACCCTGCTATTCGATTAAAAGAGTTTTTTATCAGGTAACAGAATTTCGTTTACGTTATCTCTTATTTTTTCTGCCAGATCATCGGTAGGCAAGTCATTTACATCTCGCCCAAAGGGATCTTCAATTTCTTCTGAGATCAATTCAACACTAAGTAAAATGAACGTCACTAACATCACCATGGGAATCGTCAGGTATCCTGAAGATGTAATAAATGCCAAGGGGAGTGTAATCAAGTAGATAAATATAAACTGTTTAATATACATGCTGTAATTATATGGAATAGGCGTATTCTTGATTCGCTCGCAAGCACCCAAAATATCGATAAACTCCTTCAACTCTTTATCTAGCAGAAAAAGTTGATCGCCACTGATTTGATTTTTCTTATATAACGTATTAGTACGCACGTACATCATGGCCGATAGCCGATTGGGTATATGCTTGATGTCGGCCAGATTTTCAAGAAAACGGTCATCTACTATGTCAAGTTCATTTAGTTTTATCCCCTTGCGCAAATGTTCTTTTACTGCAAATGCAAAGTTTGGAATCATTTTGGCAAACCATACCCTAGTGTCATTATCGGCAGGATCTACAAATGCGTTTATTTTAAGGGCGAGATTGCGGGTGTTGTTCACCAGACTACCCCAGAGCTTACGACCCTCCCACCAACGGTCGTACGATGAATTGGTTCTGAAAACTAAGAACAATCCGAGTACAATGCCTAAGAGCGAATGCATCGAGATTGTAGTTTTAAAATTGCTTTCATGTAGGTGCAAGACACCCAACAACAAGTAGCAAAGCCCTGCTGCATAGACTGTCATGAAGATAATAGCCGGAGTCAGCGTTTTCATTACACCCCGGCTATAGGCATGAAATATGAGTGAAAACCAGACTTTAGGATTGTAGTATACCATAAGCGATTAAAAATCGCACTAATATACCCGAATTAAAAAA
>JAGPBO010000116.1 GCA_018063305.1 Cyclobacteriaceae bacterium | reverse complement strand
TACTTTGATACCGAAGAGCCACTAATTTTTGATACGAAGTCACCCTATACAAGAATATTTTTAGTTTGGGGTGGCGGAGGCCGGGCTATGTCGCGCATTGAGTTTAGCCGAAACATTTCGCCCCGCTGGAATTTTGGCTTCAACTATCGACCTATACTGGTCGACAAGCAAATTCAGCGGACTGGTAAAGGCGATCGGCAAACCATCAGCCAGTATTATGATCTTTATTCTTCTTATAGATCTGAAAACAAGCGATACTTTATTACAGGAAATTACAGACGCATCCGTCATCGTGTGAATGAGAATGGTGGAATTTTATTAACCCGCGATACAACGTTCAACGGGTATTTTGACCCTAATGCACAACCTTATTTATTAGCGGCTAAAACGGAAGAGCTACGCAACGTGTTTCATATCTACCATCAATATCAACTGGCCTCACCTTTTCAGCTATATCATAAGCTGGATTTGTCACGACAGGAAAATATTTTTTCAGATACCCGAAGCAGCGAAGCGAATTATGAAAAATACTTCGTGTACACGAATCCTGATAATGATATAAATACCCAGGATGTACATGACGCAGTAGAATTTAAATCAATTACCAACGAGTTGGGAATGAAAGGAAATGCAGCCTTTCTTTTCTATAGCTTTTATTACAAGATGCGATCCTATAGTACATTTAATAAATATGTAGACGAAACGCTGTTGTCATTTAAAAATGATGGTATTGAAAATTATCTGGGTGGGCAGATTGGCTTCCGGTTCGATTCGTTGTCCGAACTCTCCGGTAATGCCGAGTATTTATTGGGGGGTAATTATAAATTGAATGCAAAGCTAAGTACCCCGTGGCTGGAAGCATCAGCAATCAGTTCTTTGTCCAAAGCTCCATTTTTACCGCTTGCTTATCGGGGAAGCCATAACTCGTGGGTCAACGATTTTTCTGATCCTTTCTTTAATCAGTTGTCGGGGTTTATTAAAGCATGGGTTGGCGGATTTTCAATTGCACCCGGTATTACCTATACAGCACAAACCAATTACATTTATTATAAGCAGAATAAAGTTCCTGGTGAACAGGAGGTAATTCCGGTTCAATCTTCCGGAAGCCAACATATTCTTACCCCCGAAGTAAGGATGTCGGTGCGCTTTTTGCGACACGTCTTTCTAAGACCTCAACTCTTGTATTCTCAATTGCTCAGTAACGATGATCAGGCGATACGCATCCCAAAGTGGTTTACCAATGTGCAACTAGCTTATGAAAATTTTCTTTTCAAAAAGAATCTTCAACTGCAGGCTGGAGTCGATTTTCACTGGCGTTCGGACTATACCGCGCTGGGCTATGCACCGGCCATTCAACAATATTACGTGCAAGACAATTTTGTGAGCCCGGCTTACCCCTTGGTCGATGTTTTTTTAAACGGTAAAATGAAGCGCGGCCGTTTCTTTTTCAAGTACTCTAACCTATTGCAAGTGATTACACAAACCGGCTATGTACCCACTCCGGGGTATCCCGGCCAACGGAATATTTTAGATTTTGGGTTTGATCTGTTTTTATTTGATTGATGGAAAAGCATGTACTAGCCCTTGCACTACCTACCGATCCACGCTGGGTAAACATAGCAGAAAAAAACATTAAAGACATTTTGGTTGATCATGCTTATTGCGAGCAGAAAGCAGCCTCTTCCTGCATTTCATTAATCATTACTTACCCTGAAAATGAAAACTTGGTGGCCGTGCTTACACCGGTAGTTGCTGAAGAGTGGAGCCATTTTGAAAGGGTATTGGAGCAACTCAATAAAAGAGGCATGCGGTTGGGCTTTGCGCGGAAGGATGAGTATGTGGATCGATTACAAAAAATTGTTAAGAAGGGAGGAAGCCGGGATCAGCAGTTAGTCGAGAAGCTATTATTAAACGCGTTGATTGAGGCCCGTAGTTGCGAACGATTTCGTCTCTTGTGGAAGGAGATTCAAGATGCTGAGCTTAGTAAGTTTTATTATGAATTAATGGTATCGGAAGCGGGTCATTACAAAATATTTTTGTCTTTAGCGAAACAAGTTATGAATGAAGAACAGGTGGAGAAACGCTGGCACGAAATTCTTTTACAAGAGGGTGAGATTGTAAAGAATCTGGAAGTTCGCGGTGATCGAATTCACTAACCTAGGATCGAATTTTTTCCATTTACCAAGTATCAGGTCTTTTGCTTTTTCTTTTTTGCAGCCGGAAATAAAATATTGTTGAGAATCAGGCGATAGCCGGGAGAATTTGGATACAAATTGAGATCGGTCGGTTCTTCGCCAACCGTGTGTTGATAATCTTCAGGGTCATGGCCTCCGTAGTAGGTCCAAAAGCCTTTACCATAAACCCCATGTAAATATTTGGCTTCTTTAATCTCTGACGTTTCGCCCATAATCACGACATCGGGTTTAACCAATCTTTTTTTGAACCCGGTTGTTTGCCCATAGAATCCTTTTACCACCCGGGTGTGATTCTGCGTAAGCATGGTTGGGATGGGATCCCACTTGGCAGAGAATTGAAATAGGGTGAAGTAGTCGTTATCCTGACGCAAGCCGCGATCGGGAAAATTGTTATCGATATCAGAAAATTCATATTGATACGGATCGCGCGAGATGCGGAAATCGGTGAAGGCAAACGTATTTTCAAAATTTAATTTCTCCTGCGCCTGCGGATCGGCCGCATCGCCATCATACATACGCTCACAGATATCAACTCCTTCCGCGGCAAGCGCAATATCGTAGGTGTCGGTGGCCGAGCACATAGCAAAAAGAAATCCGCCTCCGGCTACAAATTCTTTAATCCGCTTGGCCACAGCCAACTTGGCTTGTGATACTTTATGAAAGCCAAATCTGCGTGCGGTTTCTTCTGCCTCTTTTTGTTGTTCTATATACCAAGGAAAGTTTGAATAGTTGCCATAAAATTTTCCGAATTGACCGGTGAAGTCTTCATGATGGAGGTGTAGCCAATCATACTTAGGGAGTAAGTCATTCAAGATCTCATCATCAAAAATTACATCATACGGAATTTCGGCATAGGTGAGTACCAACGTAACGGCATCGTCCCACGGTTGTTTCGATTTAGGTGAATAGACTGCAATGCGCGGATATTTCTCCAACTTCATAATATCGTAGTTTACGGCCGGGCTGGCAATCTCAGTAACGATGGCATTTACTTTCGCATCAGAAATAATTTCGTAACTAACCCCACGCACGACTAATTCATTTTGAATTTTTGGGTTGTAGGTACACATGAAGCTTCCGCCCCGGTAGTTCAACAGCCAATCTACTTCGATATCGTTTTTAAGAATCCAATAGGCAATACCATACGCTTTCAGGTGATTGGTTTGCTTGTCATCCATAGGTATGAAAATGGAATTGGCCAAAACCTTTCCCGAAAGGGAAATAAATAAGAACAAAATCAAGAATCGCATCGTTAAACCACTTATTTAGCTTTTACCTGTAACAAAAGTTTCCGTAAAAAGTCTCCCCATTAGAACGATTAAAGATATAATTTTGGAAATTAGTTTTCATTGTAAATAGCGTGATTGCCCTTTAAAAACCGTCAGTAGCATGAATTTATTAGAAAATATCAGAGAAGGCCTCAGATCTGTGCAAGCCAATATGCTTCGATCGGTACTTACAGCCCTGATTGTGGCAATTGGGATTACCTCGCTGGTAGGAATTCTTACGGCCATTGACGGTATTGAATATTCGGTGAATGAGAGCCTTTCTTCTCTGGGCGTAAATACGTTTGATATTTATTCCAAATGGAATCGGGGAACCAACCAGGATGGCGTGAAGGAGAAAGTGCGAGCCAGACTTACCTTATCCGAAATGCAGAAATTTATTGATCAATACACGGTGCCTTCCATGGTGAGTCTTTCTGCACGATTAACAAACCTGGCCGAGGTTAAACATGGATCTCAGAAAACAAATCCAAACGTAGACATCCGGGGCGCTAATGAAGAATATATTCCGATAAAGGGACTTAATATTCAGGAAGGAAGAAATTTTTCTCGTTTTGAAGTTCAGCGTGGTAGTAATGTGGCTGTTATCGGTTATAAGTTAGCAGTCTCCTTATACGGACAAAATCCGGTACCTGTGGGAACAACGATTTCATTTAAGGGAACGCAATTTAAAGTTATAGGCTTGCTAAAGGAGAAGGGCGATTTTTCGGATAACAATTATGATAACATGGTTATCATTCCTATTCTGGTTGCTAACCAATTGGCGGCTGGTCAGCCACTCGGTTATAGGCTGAATGTTGGTATTTCGGATATGAATCAATTGGATTATGCGATGGGTGAGGCTACAGGTTTAATGCGTAAGATCAGGCAGGACCGGGTGCAGGATAAAAATTCTTTCGAAATAGAAAAAAGTGAATCGCTTGCGGAGGAGATGGGAAAAATTACGGCTGGTTTACGGTTTGGCGGATTTGGCGTTGGCTTTATTACATTATTAGGGGCGTCTATTGCCCTAATGAATATTATGCTGGTATCTGTGACTGAACGCACCCGCGAAGTGGGAGTACGGAAAGCATTAGGAGCCACACCGTTGCGCATTCGGCAACAGTTTGTGATCGAGGCCATCGTGGTTTGTTTACTGGGAGGGATTGGCGGTGTTATTTTGGGGATTATAGTTGGGAATTTAATTTCGAAAGCGATTGGTATCGATGCGTTTGTGGTTCCTTGGTTATGGATGCTGGTGGGTATGTTGATTTGTATTTTTGTGGGCTTGCTATCCGGTTACTATCCCGCGCATAAAGCGTCTAAGCTCGACCCGATCGAATCGCTGCGGTTTGAGTAGAAAATAGAATTCAAGAATTATTTTGAGACTCCCTCTTAAATCAAAGAGGGAGTTTTATTTTTGTGCCGGAGAAATGCCAGAGTGGTTGAATGGGACGGTCTCGAAAACCGTTTGACGCGCAAGTGTCACCAGGGTTCGAATCCCTGTTTCTCCGCTTTTTATGCAATGGGCGGATTGGGGAACCCAAAATACAATGACCAGTAACTCTATTTTTTGCTCGATAAGAATATAATTTATTGTAATAAGGGCAGATGACAGTTATCCATTTAACAGAGCAAGAAGAACGAGAGTACCTGCATCAAATTTTACAGAAGTTAGCGTGGGCGCTTCAACAGGTCGACCATTCGGCTAAGCAATTCTCAAGAGAGTTCAGACAAAATGAAGAATACCTGTATGATCAGCGATCGGGAATGGATGATGCAGATCGGGTATCAGCGGGTCAATCGTTTAAGCGAATGGCTTTTCATGGCGAGTCGAACCTTGCCAGCAAACGAAGACTTAATAAATTACTGGAATCTCCGTATTTCGGGCGAATTGATTTTGTGAAGGCAGGTGGTAGCGAACACCTGCCAATTTATATCGGTGTACACTCCTTTATTGACGGAACAAAAGAAACTTATCCCATCTATGATTGGCGAGCCCCGATCGCCTCTATGTTTTATGATTTTGAATTGGGGAACGCCTGGTATCAAACGCCTGCAGGCGAAGTGAAGGGCACCATTGAGTTAAGACGTCAATACCGGATCAGGAAGGGAACGATGGAATACATGATTGAGAATGACATGAACATTCAGGATGATGTGTTGCAAAAAGAGCTGAGCCAATCGTCTGATGACAAAATGAAGAACATTGTCGCGACCATTCAACGTGATCAGAATGCGATTATTAGAAATGAAACGTCAAGAGTGTTGATTATTCAAGGTGTGGCTGGCTCGGGCAAGACCTCCATTGCCATTCATCGGATTGCATTTTTACTTTATCGGTTCCGAGATGACATTGCTTCAAAAAATATTCTGATTATTTCTCCCAATAAAGTATTTGCCGACTACATATCCAATGTGTTGCCCGAACTGGGGGAATCGCAAATACCTGAGTTAGGCATAGACGAACTGGCGGATGATTTACTTGACAACAAGTTTCAGTTCCAAACTTTTCTCCAACAGGTATTCGCTATCCTCAATAAAACGGATGAGAAATTTATTGATCGTATCCGGTTCAAATCTTCTTCAGAGTTTATTCGTCAACTGAATCAATACCTTGTTCATTTGGAGAATAATTTGTTCGTAGCACCCTCCATACAAGTCGGGCGAATATTGGTTCCATCTGTATTTATTGAAGAACGATTTAAAACCTTTCATCGGATACCGTTATTGAATCGGATTCCTAATGTGATTAGTGAAGTACAATCGCATGTAAGGACTTTGCTGCAGCGAAAGTTAAACGGGCACGAAAAAACTCAGATATATAAGGCTTTGTCTGGGGCGTTGGGAAATGTTAGTCTGCTTAATATTTATAGGGAATTTTATACCTGGTTAGGTCGTGCCGATTTATTCAGAATGAATAACAATGTATTGGAGTATGCCGATGTGTTTCCCTTGATCTATTGTAAAATGCGGTTGGAGGAAGTGAGGCCCTACCAGGAAGTAAAGCATTTAGTTATTGATGAGATGCAGGATTACACGCCCATTCAATATGCAGTATTGGCACGACTGTTCAGTTGCAAGAAAACTATTCTAGGCGATGCCAGTCAAAGTATCAATGCGTATAGTTCTTCATCAGCAGAAGAAATTGAAAAGATTTTTCCTCATGCCGATGTGGTCAAGTTGTTTCGAAGCTATCGTTCTACCTATGAGATCACCCGCTTCACGCAGCGCATTAGCCCTAATCCCGATCTTGTAGCGGTGGAACGACATGGACCCGAACCTGAGGTGAAAGGATTTCAACGCATGGAAGATGAAGAGGAGGAGGTTAAAGAAGTGGTAAGTCGTTTCAGAAATTCTTCGCATCGTACGTTGGGCATCATTTGCAAAACATTATCGCAAGCAAAATCACTAAGTGAAATACTTAAGTCAAAAGATGTTTCGTTGCTTACACCTGAAAGTACTTCCTTCCGCGAAGGCGTTGTGATCACCACGATACCGTTGGCCAAGGGTCTGGAATTTGATGAGGTGATTGTGCCCTTTGCATCCGCTGCTTATTATCAAACCGAGTTGGACAAAAGCCTGCTCTATATTGCCTGCACGCGTGCCATGCATAAGCTTACCTTAACCTTTACGAAAGAACGATCTCGATTTTTGGTATTTTAGTTTCCCATTGGATAACTTCATCGTCCTTGCAGAGACGATGAATGATAGGGAGGGGGGTAATCTTTTCAAAGCACGGTTACAAACGCGCGCTATTTGGGCTTGGTGTTTGAAGGGGCTTGCAGAAATTATACCTGACCTAGGGTAGGCCGTTTTTTTTGATTAAACTTTAATTTCATTATTCAGTGGCAACTTCCAGTTAAAAAGCATTTCTGTTTCTCCAATCTTCACAAACCTATTTTTCTCTAATACTTTGTACGATGCGATATTAATTTTGTCTGTCGATGCGAGTATTGATTTAATTTTGGGTTGTGCCTTTACCCACTCAACAATGCCGCGAACAATTTCTGTCATAAATCCTTTATGCTGGAATTCCTCATAAGTTCCATAGCCGATTTCAATTTCTCCGTCTGTATTGGGCTCTCCGTATATACATAGATCACCAACCATCTTATTCTCTGCTTTTGAAATGGCCGTCCAAAGCGTTGAATACAAATAGTTTTTGGATTTGTCTGCCACGTTGGGAAGAATGGTTTGTTCAAACGCTTCTTTTAGTTCAGGAGAAATTGTTCGAGAAGATTCATTCAAGTTCAGTTCTTCCTCCAGAGAGTTATCGCATTTTGTATATTTTATTAACTGCTCGTAAGTCAGTGGTCTTAAGACAAGGCGGTCAGTTTCTATCATTTTTTAATATCTGTTTAACTGTTAGGCAATTTCGTACAATGACTACCAAAGCCTAATATATGCAATTGCTGATATTTCTAAACTGGTGAGTAGCTCTAAAGATGCATAGCTTTTAAAAACAATAGGCATAGGTACTTACTTATTAGATTTCAAGAGACATATTTATCATTATCCAGCCCGGTTTTCAAGAATCGGTTCCTAAGGGGCAATACAAAAAATTGCGTGAATGCTGGCTTTGGCATTTGGGAAAGTGAGCGGTAGGTAGATATGCCAATGTTCCAAGCACCATTATTGTTCAGGGGCGCTATCCGTGAATTATGTAACGGATAGCCGCATATGTGCAACATTTCTGATAGGGAATAGCTTGACCTTTGATCTAAACTTTAACCATTCGCCACGAAAGGCAACAAACATTTCAACAAAAAAATATGAAAACTTACTTACTTACAACAATTGCTTTTCTGCTAATAACTATGGCCGCACAAGCCCAGTCTATAAACTTAGGAATAAAGGGGGGCTTAAATGCCTATACCATTAAGGGCGATAACAGTGATGACTTCGATCCGAAATACAGCTTTCATGTGGGTTTACTCGGCCATATTCACATGAGTGACGAAATTGCAATTCAACCTGAAATTTATTATTCGGCACAAGGCACTCAATATAAAAGCAATGGCAGCGACTTGAAGCTCAACCTGAACTATGTAAACGTACCATTACTCCTTCAGTATATGTTCGATAATGGTTTCAGATTACAAGCGGGTGCACAATTAGGTATTTTGGCTAGTGCCAAATCCGAAATTGGAGGTACCACAACAGATGTGAAATCCAGTTTCAAAGGAACTGACATTGCGGGTGTAGTGGGCATGAGTTATGTTAAGCCATCCACCGGACTGGGCTTCGACATCCGATACAATTATGGCGTTACTAATATCAGCGAAAATGATAACATCGAATCCTTCAACCGCGGCTTTCAGGTAGGTATTTTCTATCTATTTAAACACAGAGATTAGGAGGGTTAAAAGATGGGGTATTTAGAATTTCTATTACCCCGCTTTTATTTGCCTACCTACTTCAATCTTGATAATGTCTGATAAGTATTTTCTCCACCAACTATAACAAGCCTTTATGAAAGTACCTTCTTCCCCAAAAAAAATTACGTGGATCATCGGATTGGTCAGTGGAGCTTTAGGAATAATTGGCCACTACAACAATGTGCAGATTTTGAGTGAATATAATTACGGCTTATTATTAACTGGTTTTCTAGTGCTATTAGCAGGAACTACCTTCAGGGAGATTTAGTGAGTTAACACAACTCCATGTGGGGTGTAGGTGTTCTATAGTCTTTAGAATAATAAATTAATATTATCGCCTACCGGTAGAGCTCTATTTTTCGACAACTTTGATTAGTGTACCTGCCGCCAATCTGTCTTTCAACTCCATTCCATTTAATATGGCCAATTCTTCATAGCGGTTTGTCGCTACGTTAAAACTCTGAAAAGCAGCCTGTACAGTCGTTGCTTGCCGCACTGTCTTTATTCGTATCACTTCCGGTTTTCTATTTAATTTATCGTTATCCGTAAGCTTTTTGAAATTTCTAATTGTGGAAAGGAATGCGGGTTGGTGACTTGCGAATTTTGATTGTTCAGAAATTCCCATCAAACTGAAGATATTACCCTCGTATTGAATTAAGGATGAGAGTACTCTTATGGTTCCCTTTTCCTGTTTCTGATCGGCTATCATCAATATGGAATTAAGTCCATTTATACTTTCCTTTTTCGACTCGACCAAAATAAGTTTATACTGCTCTAGTGTCTTGTTGGCCGCATCTTCCAGCGTACCATTTCCGGCAAGGGTAAGCACAAGCAACGCTTCTCCATTTTCAGGAGCCATTTGTACCTGCTGTGGTGTATTTTGAAGTTTCCAGTTATTGGGAATAGCAAACTGAAATTTCATTAAGGGATGATAGAAAATGCTATTCTCCACAAATCCTTGCTTTGGATCTTCACCTAAGATCAGTCCATCCATTCTTTTCAAATAGGCATCTCTGTTGATTTTCGGATTTGTTAATTTCAATTTTGTTTTCCATTCTTCCGCCAGTTTAGTTACAGTAATGTTTCGCTCCTCTGAAGACGGATGCGTAGAGTAGAATTCAGGAATTTTCTCACCACCTGCTGCCTTTTCTTGTCGAGTCAGCGTATTAAAAAATTCGGCCATTTCGGAAGCATCATACCCAATGCGGCTGGAGTATTCTACTCCTAGTTTATCCGCCTGTCGTTCGGCATCTCTACCAAAACTCATCATGGCCAACTGCATTCCGGCCGAGAGCGGCTCAACAAATTCGGAAAGTTCTGGCACCAGGATCACCCCAGCAATCATTCCAAGCTGGCCCAACATCGAATTTCTTTGTTGAATTACTGCGTGCCTTGCTGTTATATGGCCGATTTCATGTCCTAGAACTCCAGCAAATTCTGCCTCGTTATTAAAATTGGCCAGGATACCACGGGTGAAATAAACATATCCGGGCGTAGCAAAAGCATTGACCACAGGGGAATCCACGATGGCAAATTGATAAGTCAGTTTGGGCCGGTCGGAAATCTTAACCATTTCCTGGCCTTTATCATTAATAAATTTTTGTAACCCCGGATCGTCATACGATCCAAAGAAGGCCATGATCTGAGGATCGGATGCCTGACCCATGGCAATTTCCTGCCGCTCGGACATCATCACAAACTGTTTTCTTCCGGTTACAGGATTCATGGCGCAGCCGCATAAAAAAAAGAGAACGAAAGCAAAACCGAAGTTCGTAATGGACGCAAAGATTTTCATGGTAGGGTGATTCTAAGTCAAAGCGATGATGCTTTGATATTTATTTTATCACTAACTCAATATACTTATTTGAGATCACTACTAACCGTTGATTCTCAATTATATTTTTGAACAGTATAAAGATGTGAATTGTGTAAGTAGAAGGTAAACATATGTAACACTTTGCTGAGTTGAGTGGTCCATCTTTGTGTCAATTTGTTGAATAGATGTTGCTGCAGCGCTATGTATTTTCTGTATGCAACTGTCTACATTCTATTTTGCTCCACTTCATTAAAAACAGATATGAATCTTAAAAGAATTTTTGGTACATTACTTACAGTACTTGGAATAGCGGGTCTTATTTATGCCGCGGTGTTGTTTGTCAACAATACAGACAGTAATCATAATGTAAAAATACTCCTCATATATGGAGGTCTTGGGCTTTTATTTTTTATTTCTGGAATTAGCCTGGTGCGCACCACGAAAGACGAATCATAAGTAAAACAACCACTGCTTTACTTAAAATATTGAAGCCATCTAATGGTATACAGCCTGCTTGGGCCGCAGTTCAGCGCTTGTTGGGGGTTTTCTACAACCAGTAAAAACTTAAATCAGATCTTCTGGATGAACACCAGCAAAGGTGGGATTTAAGTGCATATCGCAATCAGATGAATAATATTTATTTACCAATAGTATAAATTCGTTTTTGATTCTGTCCTGATCATAGGATCTTAGGGGCTCTGGAAAGTTCTGACTTTTTTAATT
>JAGPBO010000115.1 GCA_018063305.1 Cyclobacteriaceae bacterium | reverse complement strand
TCCGACAAAATTCGGAATGAACTACTCACTTTGGGCATAACAATTCAGGATACAAAAGAGGGTTCAACCTATAAAAAGAACCGATGAAACCGGCTGCTGATCAACTTGAAGTAATTATTGCCGGGCATAAACTCCTCTGTTCTGTAAGAAGGAGCAGGCGGGCAAAGATAGTTGCGATCAGAATCAATCAGACCGGATTGTTCGAATTAGTGATCCCCGAAAGAGGATCATTTGAGGAGGCGAGGAATTTTCTTGAGAGTAAAAAGAAATTCCTCGAAAGACATATTCATCTTTTGGTACACAAAAAAGAAGAATCTCCTTATAAGCTGTTTGGGGAAGATATCAAGGTTGAACATCATTACAACCTCTTTCTGCGCAAACATGTCATTAATTTCAACAAAGAAACCTCAGAGTTGACAATTGAAAGCCCGCAGGGTGCCAAAGAGACCACCCTGGAGCTCTTCCGTGGTTATCTTAATGGAACAGCAGCCAAATATTTGATACCCCGCACACAACACCTTGCAGCCCGACACGGATTTAATCCCTCATTAGTCAGAGTAAAAAAAATGAGAGGGAAGTGGGGCTTCTGCACTATCAAAAAAGAGGTTTTCCTTTCGCCTCTCCTCATGGCACTTGAACCCGAACTGATAGATTATGTAATCATCCATGAACTCTGTCACCTAAAACAAATGAATCACTCACAACAATTTTATGCGGAACTCAGGAAAATCCTCCCAAATTATGTGGAATTAAGGAAAAGGATTCAGGGGAAGAAGGTTTAGGAAGGGGGATTGTTACGCGGAAGGCACGTGCCGAAGGCATCCCTTTGGGAGATACACGCAGATTAAACAGATTTTCGCAGAGGAAGGGGATTGTTACGCGGATATCACGGATTCACACAGATTCCACGGATTTAAGGCGTAAGAGTGAGGAGTGGTATTCGTCCCGATTGCCGTCTGCAGAATGAAGTCCTTTAGAGCGAAATAGAGCGTTACATTTCTCAACTATATTTCGTCACTAATATAAAATAATTGACAAAATATAGTACTATAAATTGAAAGCTTTATACCAATAATAAAATGCTTCTGGATTTGATTTCCTCAATTTATTGAATTTTATAAATTCGCCATCTACAAAATAATTGTCAAGATTAGAATCGGGTGAGGAATACTTATCAATATGATTTGAGTTGGTTAGTATTAACTTTGATAAATAGGCTGCTTTCCCCGCTGCAATTATTGCTTGCTCGATATAAAATTTCCTGCCGATAATGTATCCCCTTAATCTATCTATTCCTTTATTTAATTCAGAAAACACCTGGTTTGAGAGGTCTCTATCTAACAGAGATTTGCTTGTCTTGAAAATGTCAGCTAATATATCTTGAGGGGAGTGACTTGGTAAATCCCTGTAGTATAATTCTGTAAGAGCAATTTTAGTAAAAGATTCTTTTATCTCTGCCAGGTCATCGCAAGAATCAAAGAGTACTCCAATGTCAAAAAGCTGCTTTACGATTTCCATATTCATTTGTTTGCCATTTTTATAAAATGGAATACCAGTCGTTTCAGGGGCGTAAGCTGTTAATTTATCCCCGAGTATGGAATTAATAGTTGGAGTTTTGATGATGGAGACATTATCAGTGGAATATTTCAGCAAACCATTTTTTTTACTATGAGTTAGTATTGATGGATATTGGGGAAATTCAAAGAGGACATCTAATAGAATGTATTCTTCAAATCTTTGGTTAAAGAGTGAATCATAATGGAAACGATAATGTCTCTTGGGTATTTTACCGGTCTGGTTTCTTTCACTTTCTTGAATATTCTTAAATATTGAGTTATTGATTACAAAATCAAGAAATTCCTCCAATTGTGTCGCCGGGCTTACAATAATATCTACATCGATGGAAAGCCTTAAAGGTGTTTCGAGTAACAATATCAGAGATGTCCCACCCTTAAATACAAAGTCTAAACCGGACGAAGCCAGCATTTGTGCGAGTGAAAGTGCGAATATTTGCTTTTCAAGAAGAATTTTATCCACACCAGTAAACTGCTCAGCGCATTTCAAAACATGCTCTTTTGTAAATGTTGAGCTATCAATCATATAGGTAATGCCTTGAGTCGCATGTGGAATTCCTCGCTGTCGGTTTCGAGGCCATTTAGAAATTCAATAAGCTCTGAGCGTGAACCTCTTCTTCCAGCATACCTAAGCATGCCACTCATATTGACATTGTAGGTCTCAAAGGCATTATTGTAAATTGTAGATAATTCAGCTCCTTGGAAAGTGGTGAAAATAGATTCATCCACGAAGATATCTACTAAAATTTTTTCCAATGCAGGTGAACAAATACCTTCATTAATGAGAGTTGGGGACTGAGATATCATTGGAGTGATAATTATTGGATCTGTTTTATCACTAATATATAGATCAAAAGTCAAATTGTCAGGTTTTAAAAATACATTTTGAAAATTGTCTCTAAGGTAATTGTAAAGTGATGATTCTTCACCCTTTTCTGTTTCCAGTAATATATAAAACCTTGCCGGTTGATGGATAGTCATTCTGCTTAAAATACGAGTATCCCAAATTATGTAATTCAACTCGGGGAGTGCTTTATTAAGAAACCTGGCAATCTTAGGGATTACATCATACAATTCCGGGTAAAATTGATGTTTTTTAATAGTTGTATAAAACCCTCTCCCAAGTTTTTGGATATACCCTCGTTTATGTAAAGAATGGATCTTCCAATTCACCATCGGATCGCTAATATTAGAATCAGCAGACCTCATAAATGTTGCAATTTCTTTTGTAGTTAGAACCGGTTTAGATAGTAAAAAATCTTTAATTGTTATTTCGTTGTTCATATTCCAAAAATTATTTTTACCAAAAATACTATAATTCGTCAATATTGCCAAATAATTGACAAAATATAGTATTAAAGTTTAAGAACTCGGATCTCCGTGAAGTTACAAAGACCTCAATATTACAGATTATTTGGTCATGAGAAAGTCTTTCGGATATTCACGGAAGTTGGTTCTACGAATCGCAGATAACAGATATCAGAAACTAAGAGTTAAATCAATGTTTCCTCACCATCCTGAGCATTTTGATATTGATGGTTAAGAACCTGAGGAACTGCCAGAACAGGTTGGTTCGCATTCTTTTTGTGAAGTTTGTAGGAACCGGTGTATAATAGTTTTGTCCGTATGGGTCTCTTTTTGTCATTTTAGTTCTCCTATTCGGGTATGATTCGCCAAAGTGGATTTGCTTTGGCTTTGTAAATGAATGCAAAGTGGAGGAAATGTTTTATCCAGTGTCCCGCCAATCCTATTTCTCCCGATGTGTAACGAAGTTCTCTTCCGGTTTCAGGATATTTGTTGAAATCGGGGATGATTGGGTACATTGTCATTGATACCGCAGTTCCGTTGAAGAATCCGGTTCCCGCGGAAGCGATACAAGCTGCTCCCATATTAGCAAGCGACGCTTCCCTGGTTGGGTGGTCACTTTTTCCATTTATCATGTCTATAATATTATAGGCAACTTGTCTTGCCATCACCCCTGAAGGCATTCCTGTTCTTGGAGGTGTGGGGAAGATTGGAGTTCCATTTGGACTTGAAGCCGGTTGAGATATTGGGTGTGGAGGAGCAAAGGCAATTCCAACGGCAAAAATGTTTTTGTATTTTGGGGATTGATAGGTTTTGGGCCAATCTTCAGGGCTCCAATCCTCATAATTTTTTTTGCCGTAATCGCCATCAACCAACATAAAACCATTAGCAGCAAAAAGATCACTTGTAATATCTGTTCCGTCTTTGTTAAAAGCTTTTATTCCAACTCCCGAAAAGGGAGGAAGGAGCATTGCAAAGTCATATGTTTCATCAAAATATTTACCTTCCAGGGTTTCATAATGTATTTGGTTTTTTTCAACTTCGTTTACATGAGCTCTGGTGATCCATTTAATGCCTCTTTCGGTGTAAAGCGACTCGGTAAAAACTTTTGAATGGGTGATATATCCACCTTTTTTCAGGTGCATTCCACCGATTCCAAAATCTCCAAGTTCCTGCTCGTTTGAAATCCATGTAATTTCTGCTTTATCGCGTACACCTCTTCTTCTTAATTCGTATTCAATATTAAACAAATATTCAAAAGCTGCACCCTGACAGGTACAGTTACCATGACCGGTGCCGATGAGAAATTTCTTCTTTTCACCCATTTTCATTGCTTTAACAATTTCATCAAGTGCCGAAGAAGTTTGAGCTGCATGACCTGCGGTGCATACAGAAAGGCTGTTGTTATCGGGACCCAGCCCCTTGGTTGCTTCAAATTTGAGTTTAGGGCCTGTTGCATTAATCAGATAATCATATGTCAGCTTCTCCGTTGTACCCTCAATTCCTTGTTTTGTATATTCAATTGTTACAAAAGGGGAGTAGGAGTTTGTGTCACCTTCGGGGTGAATGCTAATTGCCTTTGCCTGATGATAGACAATTCCTTCTTTTTTATAAATTTGTTCAAGAGGGAAAGTGACCTGATCAACTGACATGACACCCACACCAACCCAGATGTTTGATGGGATCCAGTTCCATTTTGAGTTTGGTGTAACTACAACGACTTCATGAATATGGGTAAGTTTTCTTCGTGCATGGAGGGCGGCAGTCTGTCCGGCGATGCCACCACCAAGAATTAATAGACGGGACATATTATTCTCTGCTAAATTGTGAGAAAGTAAGTATAACATACATAAATAACATGAAATTAGAAAGAGTGGGATGAATAAAAAAACGGGATTAAAACAGAGGTTAAGAAAACTATTTATGGTACAGAAGAAAAAAAAGTAAAAAATAATAAAGAAATAATTTGGAAATGTTGTTCAAAACCCTTTTATTAGAGGCTCAAATTTTTTGAATTATTTAAGTTCATTACATACTGTAAGCGCAAGACAAACGGAAAAGCGAAATAAAGTTGAAAAAAACTTTAAATTTTCTTCTTTTTCACTTGCACAGAATTAAAAATAGTCGTAATTTTGAAGACTGTTTGTTTTTAAGTTCTTAAACTTATTGAATGACGCCGGACGAGGTGTAACTGACGAGAAAATTTTTCTCAAAAAAAAGTTAAAATTATTTATAATTTAACTTGACTTGAATAGGAAGTTTTTCGTAAGTTAGAAGCCCGTTTCGGAAAAATTATTCAAACGGAAAAAACGTTCTTTTTTTTAGTGGATGCATCTGGTAGAGACCAGATGATAAGATGACAAAAACTGTTATAAAGGCTTACAATCAATTTACAACGGAGAGTTTGATCCTGGCTCAGGACGAACGCTGGCGGCGTGCCTAACACATGCAAGTCAACTTGACTGAAGGAGCAATCTGACAGTAGAGTGGCGCAAGGGTGCGTAACGCGTAAGTAACTTGCCCCAAGGTAAGGAATAACGTCGAGAAATCGGCGCTAATACCTCATAATGCAGCGGATCCGCATGGATATGTTGTTAAAGGTTTACCGCCTTGGGATAGGCTTGCGTCTGATTAGCTAGTTGGTGTGGTAACGGCACACCAAGGCTACGATCAGTAACTGGTCTGAGAGGATGATCAGTCACACTGGAACTGAGACACGGTCCAGACTCCTACGGGAGGCAGCAGTGAGGAATATTGGGCAATGCTCGAAAGAGTGACCCAGCAACGCCGCGTGGAGGATGAAGGTATTCTATATCGTAAACTCCTGTGAGAGCAGACGAAAGACAGATTATTAATCTGGATGACTGTATGCTCAGAGGAAGCCCCGGCTAACTACGTGCCAGCAGCCGCGGTAATACGTAGGGGGCAAGCGTTGTCCGGATTCACTGGGTGTAAAGGGCGCGTAGGCGGGATAGCAAGTCAGTGGTGAAATCTTGCAGCTCAACTGCAAAACTGCCATTGATACTGCTGTTCTTGAATGTGGAAGAGAGAGGCGGAATTCCAGGTGTAGTAGTGAAATACGTAGATATCTGGAAGAACACCAATTGCGAAGGCTGCTTCTTGGTCCATTATTGACGCTGAGGCGCGAAAGCGTGGGGAGCAAACAGGATTAGATACCCTGGTAGTCCACGCTGTAAACGATGAGTGCTAGATGCCGGATTTTTTCGGTGTCGCAGCTAACGCATTAAGCACTCCACCTGGGAAGTACGATCGCAAGGTTGAAACTCAAAGGAATTGACGGGGGCCCGCACAAGCAGTGGAGCATGTGGTTTAATTCGATGCAACGCGAAGAACCTTACCTAGGCTTGAAAAGCTTATGACCGGCTGTGAAAGCAGCTTTCCCGCAAGGGCATAAGTACAGGTGCTGCATGGCTGTCGTCAGCTCGTGCCGTGAGGTGTTGGGTTAAGTCCCGCAACGAGCGCAACCCTTACCATTAGTTGCCACCGGAGCAATCCGAGCACTCTAATGGAACTGCCTACGCAAGTAGTGAGGAAGGTGAGGATGACGTCAAGTCCGCATGGCCCTTACGCCTAGGGCTACACACGTGCTACAATGGCCGCCACAACGGGCAGCAAAATCGCGAGATGGAGCGAATCCCTAAAAAGCGGCCTCAGTTCGGATTGGAGTCTGCAACTCGACTCCATGAAGTTGGAATTGCTAGTAATCGCGTATCAGCATGACGCGGTGAATACGTTCCCGGGCCTTGTACACACCGCCCGTCAAGCCATGGAAGCCGGGGGTACCCAAAGATAGTGACTCAACCGCAAGGAGAGAGCTATTTAAGGTAAAACTGGTGACTGGGGCTAAGTCGTAACAAGGTAGCCGTACCGGAAGGTGCGGCTGGATCACCTCCTTTCTAAGAGTAACAGGTTGTCTTATCATTTATATCTCCGATGTATCCACATTTTTTATGTTCTTTTTATACTGTATGAGTTCAGGACCGAAAGGTCTTTTGATTTGGGCCTGTAGCTCAGATGGTTAGAGCGCACGCCTGATAAGCGTGAGGTCAGTGGTTCAACTCCTCTCAGGCCCACTATTAGGGAAAGTGCTCTAAACACACAACGGATATTCCCTTAATTAAACAATTAAGGGGCTATAGCTCAATTGGGAGAGCGCCGCCCTTGCAAGGCGGAGGTTAACGGTTCGATCCCGTTTAGCTCCACAAGGTTGTTCTTTGACATATTGAAAGAGTAAAATTGATTTTTATAAATTGATTTACTAGGATACAAATATTTTGTCCATAGAAATTTAACAATTTCATTATAAATGCGAACAAAAAGCATAACATTAGAATAAAGTTTTTTGGTTAAGTTACTAAGGGCACATGGTGGATGCCTTGGCACAAGAAGGCGAAGAAGGACGCGGCTACCTGCGAAAAGCTACGGTGAGACGGAAGCAGTCTCCGACCCGTAGATCTCCGAATGGGGCAACCCAAATGAGGTAATACTCATTTATCTCTACCTGAACACATAGGGTAGTTGAGGCTAACCCAGGGAACTGAAATATCTAAGTACCTGGTGGAAGATAAAACAATAGTGATTTCCTGAGTAGTGACGAGCGGAAGGGAAAGAGTCTAAACCGACCAATCTGTTAATGGTGGCAACCTTAGGATTGGCGGGGTCGAGGGACATATTTAGAGTCTATTGCCAATGACTCGAAGAGTAAAAAATCGTAATATTAGTTGAATGACCTGGGAAGGTCAACCATAGAAAGTGACAGTCTTGTAAGCGAAAATACTACGACTCTTTGAAATATGTTCCCAAGTACCACGAAATAAGTGGAAGTTTGTGGGAATCCGGGAGAACCATCTCCTAAGACTAAATACTCTCTTGTGACCGATAGTGAACCAGTACCGTGAGGGAAAGGTGAAAAGAACCCTTATTAAGGGAGTGAAATAGTACCTGAAACCATGTGCTTACAAACGGTTGGAGTCCCGATTTATCGGGATGACAGCGTGCCTTTTGGATAATGAGCCTACGAGTTACTCGTCTGTTGTTGGTTAAGTTCTTCAGGAACGTAGCCTTAGCGAAAGCAAGTCCTAACAGGGCGTATAAAATAACAGGCGGTAGACGCGAAACCGGGTGATCTACCCTTGGTCAGGATGAAGTGAGGGTAAAACCTCATGGAGGTCCGAACTAGTGTGGGTTGAAAACCGCTTGGATGAACTGAGGGTAGGGGTGAAAGGCTAATCAAACTCGGAAATAGCTCGTTTTCCTCGAAATAGCTTTAGGGCTAGCCTCGGACTATAGTATTATGGAGGTAGAGCACTGATTGGGCTAGGGCTGTCACAACGGTACCAAACCCAGACAAACTCCGAATTCCATTAATATGTTCTCCGGGAGTCAGGCTGCGAGGGATAAGCTCCGCGGCCAAGAGGGGAACAACCCAGACCATCAACTAAGGCCCCCAAGTCACAGTTAACAGATAAAGGATGTTGAGTTGCTTAGACAACTAGGATGTTGGCTTAGAAGCAGCCATTCATTTAAAGAGTGCGTAATAGCTCACTAGTCAAGCGACTCGGCGTCGACAATAAACGGGACTTAAACTGTGCGCCGAAGTTATGGAATAGAATTAATTTTTTATTGGTAGAGGAACATTGTAACAGCAGTGAAGGTGTATCGTGAGGTATGCTGGAGCGGTTACAAAAGAAAATGTAGGCATAAGTAACGATAAAACAGATGAGAAATCTGTTCACCGCAAGTCTAAGGTTTCCTGAGCTACGTTAATCGACTCAGGGTTAGTCGGGTCCTAAGCTGAGGCCGAAAGGCGTAGGCGATGGGTAACGGGTTAATATTCCCGTACCGGGTAAAGACTGTTTGACTGTAAGGAGTGACGCAAAAGCGTAAGGTCAGCCAACTGGTGGATCAGTTGGTTTAAGGTGGTAGGCTGAGAGGTAGGCAAATCCGCTTCTCATTAAGGCCGAGAGCCGAATACGGGAGCATATAGCTCGAAGTGGCCCCAAGCATGTTGCCGAGAAAAACTTCGTACAGGAGGTCTTTGTCCGTCCGTACCGCAAACCGACACAGGTAGACGGGATGAGTATTCTAAGGTGCTCGAGTGAGCCGTAGCTAAGGAACTCGGCAAATTAACCCCGTAACTTCGGGATAAGGGGTGCCCCTTTTGGTGAATTATTCACTAAGTAAACTAAGGGGGGCCGCAGTGAAATGGCCCAAGCGACTGTTTAACAAAAACACATGACTCTGCGAAGTCAATCAAGACGATGTATAGGGTCTGACACCTGCCCGGTGCCGGAAGGTTAAGAGGAGAGGTCAGCGCAAGCGAAGCTTTGAATCGAAGCCCCGGTAAACGGCGGCCGTAACTATAACGGTCCTAAGGTAGCGAAATTCCTTGTCGGGTAAGTTCCGACCTGCACGAATGGTGTAACGATTTGGGCGCTGTCTCAGCTACGGGCTCGGTGAAATTGTGGTACCGGTGAAGACGCCGGTTACCCGCATATGGACGGAAAGACCCCGTGCACCTTTACTGCACCCTAATATTGGGTTCGGTTAAAGCATGTGTAGGATAGGTGGGAGACTATGAAGCTGGTACGCTAGTATCGGTGGAGTCAACGGTGAAATACCACCCTTGTTTTAATTGGATTCTAACCTCGATCCGTGAATCCGGGTCAGGGACAGTGTTAGGCGGGTAGTTTGACTGGGGCGGTCGCCTCCTAAAATGTAACGGAGGCTCTCAATGGTTCCCTCAGCATGGTCGGTAATCATGCGAAGAGCGTAAACGTATAAGGGAGCTTGACTGCGAGACATACAGGTCGAGCAGGAGCGAAAGCTGGAGTTAGTGATCCGACGGCTGCGCGTGGAAGTGCCGTCGCTCAAAGGATAAAAGGTACGCCGGGGATAACAGGCTGATCTTACCCAAGAGTTCATATCGACGGTAAGGTTTGGCACCTCGATGTCGGCTCATCGCATCCTGGGGCTGGAGAAGGTCCCAAGGGTTTGGCTGTTCGCCAATTAAAGCGGTACGTGAGCTGGGTTCAGAACGTCGTGAGACAGTTCGGTCCCTATCCTATGCGGGCGCAGGATATTTGAGAAGGGTCGCTCTTAGTACGAGAGGACCGGAGTGAACGTACCTCCAGTACGCCAATTGTCACGCCAGTGGCATCGTTGGGTAGCTGCGTACGGTCGTGATAAGCGCTGAAAGCATCTAAGCACGAAACACGCTTCAAGATGAGATATCCCTCCTTCGGGACTGAAGGCTCCTCGGAGATGACGAGGTTGATAGGCTGCAGGTGTAAGTGTAGTAATACATTCAGCTGAGCAGTACTAATAAGCCGTGAGACTTGCCATTAATTTTATTTTAATTTTATGCAATTATTTGTATCCAACTCTTTCAATTATTATTGAACAACCCCAATTTTTTTTCCGGTGGTTATAGCTGTAAGGAAACACCTCTTCCCATTTCGAACAGAGAAGTTAAGCTTACATACGCCGATGGTACTACATGCGCAGGTGTGTGGGAGAGTAGGTAGCTGCCGGTTTTATTTTTTAAGCCCCATTTTTGGGGCTTTTTTTATTTTAAAGCTTTTCATAAATTGTCCCATCTTGAACTTTATATCACTTCTTTTTTGTTACAACTATATTCACTCATTCATCAAAAAGGTTTTCCATGTATAAATTTATCACATTGCTTACCCTGGCATTGGTTTTCACAGCCTGTACAAAACACGAAGCTGTAGCCACAGAAAAACAGGCATCAACCACACTTGATACTGTTATAACAAATTTTTCTCTTCCTGACATAAATGGTAAAACACACTCATTAACAGATTATAAATCATCGAAGGCGATTGTGTTAATGTTTATTTCTACTGAGTGTCCAGTTTCAAACGCTTATAATTCCCGGATGGCTGCCATATCCAAAGATTATTCATCAAAAGATATTACTTTCCTTGGGATTAATTCAAATAAAGCGGAAGATGTTGCCGCCATTACCAAACACGCAGCAGAAAATGGTTTGGATTTTACAATTTTGAAGGATAACGGTAATGTGGTAGCAGATCAACTTGCTGCTTCTTTCACTCCGGAAATATATGTTCTAAGTGGTGACTTAAAACTTCTTTATCATGGTAGAATAGATGATAAAAGAAGATTAGAAGAAGTTACATCAAATGACTTACAAAAGGCACTTGATGAGATATTGGCAGGAAAACCTGTCTCAGTATCAAGTACAAAAGCTTTTGGTTGCACTATAAAACGAGTGGACTGAAGCAGGTATTAATTATTAATTATTAGATATTATTTTGGATTTGCATGAGTAGATGGCTTTCCTTTTTGAGCGTGTATCTAATATTGGTGAACATCCCTGCTCTGTCACAGAATGTAAAGACAATTGATGAGAAGGGCCTTTCCAATCTGTTGAAAAACAGAGATGGAAAGGTTTTGTTCATAAATTTCTGGGCAACCTGGTGTGTGCCATGTCGTGAAGAGTTTCCGGATATCGTAAAACTTGCAAAAAACTTCCCAAAGGTTGAGTTTATAGCTGTGAGTTTGGATCATCCTGATGAAATCAAAAGCAAAATTGAGCCCTTCTTGAAAAAGATGAAAGCACCATTTAAAAATTATGTTGCCAAGTTCAAAGATGATCAGGTATTGATTGAGATGATAAATAAAGATTGGAACGGTGCCATTCCCGCTACTGCCATTTACAGCAGTAACGGAAGGCAGACGGGTTTTTATCCCAAAAAGATGAGTTATAAAGAGTTTGA
>JAGPBO010000114.1 GCA_018063305.1 Cyclobacteriaceae bacterium | reverse complement strand
ATCTCGGCAACAGAGGTAGCCTTTCAAAATCCACAAACGGCAGCAGATTTGTTGAGTGTTTCTGGCCAGGTGTACGTTCAAAAAAGTCAGCAAGGCGGTGGTAGCCCGATGATTAGAGGTTTTGCGACCAACCGCTTGCTTTATACGGTTGATGGTGTGCGTATGAATACCGCTATTTTTAGAGGGGGCAATCTTCAAAATGTTATCAACTTAGATCCATTTGCAACGGCTAGTACCGAAGTGCTATTCGGCCCCGGTTCTGTGATTTATGGTAGTGATGCCATTGGAGGTGTAATGAGTTTTCAAACGCTCACGCCACAATTTTCTTTAACAGATAAAACTTTGGTAACCGGTAAGGCAGTAACCAGATATTCTAGTGCAAACAAGGAAATGACCGGCCACTTTGATGTAAACATCGGATGGAAAAAATGGGCTTCTGTTACTAGTTTTAGTTCTTGGAGCTTTAATGATTTGAAACAAGGGAGCCACGGCCCAGATGATTATCTCAAACCTATCCATGTAGAGCGCATAGACAGTGTAGATAGAATCGTAACACAAGCCGATCCGCTCATTCAAACTCCTTCTGGCTATTCACAGACAAACTTGATGCAGAAAATCGGATTCAAGCCCAATGAAAAATGGGACCTTCAATATAGTTTTCACTATTCAGAAACATCTCCATACGGCCGGTACGACAGAAATCAGCGTTACAAAAATGGAACCCTTCGGTATGCTTTGTGGGAGTATGGCCCGCAAAAATGGATGATGAATAATTTGATCATCAACAACAAGGGAAATAATAAGATGTATGATGAAATGACTATTCGTTTGGCCCTACAAAATTTTGAAGAAAGCAGAATGGATCGTGCTTTAAACAAAAAGGATCGTACAGAAAATAAGGAAAATGTAAAAGCGTATTCTGTAAACCTTGATTTTACAAAATCAATAGGCACAGAAAATACCCTGTACTATGGTGCAGAATTTGTGCTTGATGATATACAATCAACGGGTTCCATTACAAATGTTAATACAGGAATTACTTCTGATGGTCCGTCTCGTTATCCAATATCTACGTGGACTTCTTTGGCGGCTTATGTAAATGATGAATTTAAAGTTTCGGAGAAGTTTACTGCTGTAGGAGGTTTGCGCTATAACCAATATGCTATTGAATCCGATTTTACTGCGAATCTTCCCTACTACCCTTTGCCTTTTAGTACGGCAAGCCTGAACAATGGTGCACTTACGGGTAGTCTTGGCGGAGTATATCGCCCAACAAATACATGGGTGATTAGTGCCAACTTCGGAACGGCTTTTCGATCGCCAAACGTAGATGATATCGGAAAAGTGTTTGATTCTGAATTGGGCGGTGTAACGGTACCAAATCCAGATTTGGAAGCTGAATATGCTTACAATTTTGACTTAGGAGTTGCCAAAGTATTTGGTGAGTCTGTGAAACTTGACCTTACCGGTTACTACACCATATTGCAAAATGCCATGGTGAAAAGGGATTACCAGCTGAATGGTATGGATAGTATTATGTATGGCGGAGTTATGAGTAAAGTGCAGGCTATACAGAATGCTGCTGTGGCCCATGTTTATGGTTTACAAGCTGGTGTAGAGGTTAAACTTCCAGAAGGTTTTAGCGTTTCTGCTAATTTTAATTACCAGGTTGGTGAGGAGGAATTAGACGATGGCACGAAGAGCCCTTCTAGACATGCGCCACCATTCTTTGGCGTTGCCCGCTTAAACTACCAGTTTCACAAATTGCAGTTACAGTTTTATACCAATTATATGGCTGGTCGCGATCATGACGATTTGCCATTTGAAGAACAGTCGAAGATTGAGTTGTATGCAAAAGATGCCAATGGCCAAACGTATGCGCCCTCTTGGTACACGTTAAATATTAAAGCGATGTATCAACTCTCAGATACTTTTAGCATGAATGCAGGTATAGAAAATCTTACTGACCAGCGCTACCGCCCTTATAGTTCGGGCATTTCAGCTCCTGGTAGAAATTTTATTCTTTCACTCAGCGCTAATTTTTAATGTATGATGTCGGCCGTTTCTATTCGAAATGGTCGACTTCTTTACCTCTTATATACTTAAAAAATATTACAGAAGATTTGGAGTAAACTTTTAAACTGCTCGACAGAGTGAACCTTGAGTTATTGTTGATCGCAGATCAACGGCCTACTTGTTGATACAACGCATGTATGGAGTTTGCCTTATGATGGCAACGGGAGCCTGACAACAATGGGTAAACTATATTAATCGTACTTTTAAGGGTAGTGGTTTAAAATATTACGCATGCAGCAACCTTCCATTTCGCTATTGGGCATAAGGATAGACGAGCCGGTGAATATGTTCACCGATTTAATCATTTCTGCGGTATGCCTTATCGCTTACTATAAGCTGACGAAGAAAAAGCGGCCCGGCAAAACCCATCGCTACTTTCGCTTGTACTTTTTATTAATGGGACTTGCCACCTTCTTTGGTGGTGTAATTGGCCATGGATTTTTGTATGCTTTCTCCTTTGCATGGAAACTTCCCGGCTGGATTCTCAGTATGCTTTCCATTGCCCTTATTGAACGATCCTCTATTGAGAATGCTAACTCACTTATTGATCCTAAAATTGGTAAATCCTTCCTCACACTCAATATTATCGAATTGCTCACCGTAATGACCATTACTATCTATACCCTTAATTTTAAATGGGTAGAACTTCACTCCGGCTACGGCCTGCTGGCAATAGTGTTGACATTCCATGGTTTGGTGTATCTAAAGACACGCAATAAAGGAAGTGCCAACATTATTATTGGAGTGGGGTTTGCCAGCATGGCTGCTTTGATTTTCATGAATGAAATCTCCCCCCACATTTGGTTTAATCATATTGACCTGAGCCATGTGCTACTGGCTGTGGCTGCACAATTCTTTTTTAGAGGAGCTTTAAGGCTGGGGAGCGTATCCCCTCCACCTGGTTAGCTATATGCCACGTTGTCGTGAGGTGCCTGACCCTCGGTCTGTGTCTCCATAGATCGAAAATAGTTTAGAGCTTTGTTATGTGAAGGCACAGACCACGGAGTTAAAATGCACAAGTTTGTTGGTCAGCCTGTAAACAGAAAGGCAGATCATCATCGTTGATACTTTTATTCTGCGTGCTCACAAACCGAAATGGAAACAATACTACTTGAAATTGTGTTATCTACTTTATCAATTCTTTATCTATGCCATTAAGTAATTTTGAGCGAATGATTCAGCTAGCAGACGAAGTGTTTGCTACCAAAAGCGACCCCAATCAACTTGACATCAATGAGGAGGTACTTGATCATTTGCGTAAGATTCATCCGGCCACCGTTTCAGAGTATGACGATGGCCATGGTCCGGTAGCGTGGATCTTATTAATTCCGACCACCGTTGAATTAATGAATCAATTTATAAAAGGTATTATTTCAGAAAAGGAATTATATGAATTAACACCCTTACGCACAAAATATGAAGCGGTGTATTTATGCTCAGCGATGGTGTTGGAGGAATATAGAAGAAAGGGCATAGCAAAGCAGCTTACCCTTGCTGCACTTGAATCGATACGAAAAGATCACCCTATCAAATCACTATGCGTTTGGACGTTCAGTAAGGAAGGACTTTTGGGTGCAGAGGCATTGGCACGATTAACTTCTTTACCCTTGCAAAGTAGAATAGAAGACTGAAAAATACACAGGCTGACTCCTACCAAAATATTTATCTTCGATTATAATAAGTTCACGATATCGTTAATACGTATTGTACTTTTCGAATACAATGGTCATTGAAGAATTAACTCTCGCAGTTGCAGGTCGCCCCTAGTTATTAGTGATCGCTGACCAACAAGCAAGTTATCAGAATCTCACTGGCAGTAACTTCTTAAGATTGCCCGATTTTGAACAATTTTGCTCGTATTCGAACTCCTGCTTTTTTATAAATCGGTTATTGGAAGTTAAAACGAAGCTTTTGTTCTGGATTGATTCTTGGTAAAGTGCAACCACGGATCAATCCTTTCTTACCCATGTTTAGTAATTATTTTAAGATCGCTTACCGAACACTCCTGAAAAATAAGGTTTATACAGTTATCAATGTGGCTGGCCTTGCGTTGGGTATCGCCAGTGTTTTTTTAATCGCAGTTTATGTTAAGCATGAACTGAGCTATGATAAATATTATGATCACTATGAAAATCTTTATCGGGTTACCTGGAATGACGAGAACCCGCAAACCCGCACGCCACATCCCATGGCGCAAGCCTTGGTTAATGATTTTCCGGAAGTAGAGAGTGCCGTAAGTCTTTCTCCTTTGTGGGCAGCAGGACTTACGCGAGAAATATTTTCATTCCATAATCTGGCGAACGACATCCGATTTGATGAACGCAACGTACTTGCCGTAGATACAACCTTCTTTGATGTTTTCCGATTTCCAGTTGTAAAGGGAAATGCCAAAGAAGCTTTACGAAATGTAAATGGCTTGTTGATTTCAGAATCGATGGCTAAAAAGTATTTTGGTAATGAAGACCCCATTGGCAAACAACTTGCCGTAAATGATGAGCCGGCCTTGTTAGAAGTTATGGCCGTGTTCAAAGATGTTCCGGAAGAAAGTCATTTCCATTTTGATTTTTTAATTTCTTATGTGCGCGAAAAATCTTTCGATCCGGAGGATGCTTATTATACGTGGGCCGATTTTGGACACTACAATTATTTGCGATTAAAACCCGGCACTGATTCAAAAGCCTTAGAGGCCAAGCTAATGCCCTGGTTGCGTAAATACGTTGATGTGTCAGATGAATATTATAGAAATGCGGTTGATCATAACTTAGGACTCCGCATTCAACCCATTACCGATATTCACCTTACATCGCGGCTTCGGTGGGAGCTTGAGCCCAATGGCAATCTCACCTATGTCTATATTATGGCTGCTGCAGCTTTGCTTACGCTGATCATTGCCTGCATAAATTTTATGAACCTGATGACGGCCAAGTCAACAGAGCGTGCCAAAGAAATAGGAATTCGTAAAACGTTGGGTGCTTTAAGAAGGCAACTCTCTTTTCAATTTTTAGGAGAAGCTTTAACTATAAGTATTCTCTCCATTTTAGTGGCCTTATTTATTGTGGAGGCAATCTTGCCTTTTTATAATTCACTTACCGGGCAACATTATCAGTTCAATTACCTTCAGGTTATCCCGCTCATGTTTGGGTTAGCATTGATTATTAGCATCGGCTCGGGTATTTATCCATCGTTGGTACTATCCGCTATTAAACCACAGGCCATTCTTAAAGGAAAATATACGGCCTCGGCCAAAGGTAGTGGCTTGCGCAATGGGCTCATCATTTTTCAATTTACCATTTCCATGATTTTGATTTCAGCAGCCATAATTATTTATAATCAACTTAACTTTATCCAGAATAAAAATCTCGGTTTTGATAAAGATCAGGTAATGGTTATACCGCTAAAGAATAAAGTGGTCAACCCACGAATTCAGGAATTGAAAACGGAATTGATGCGTATTGATGGAATTGAATCTGTTTCTGCGAGTTCGAATTTACCGGGTGGACAGTATAATCAGAATCCAATTGCTTTGACGGAACAACCGGATCAGCAAATCGTCACATCAGAAGCATTTGTTGATTACGATTTTCTTAAGACCATGAATATTGAATTGGCCGAAGGAAGATTTTTTATGGCCAGTAACAAAAGAGACACGGTCGCTAAATTTGTTATCAATGAAACCGCGGCAAAGCAATTGAGTAATACATCGGCTGTAGGTAAAGAAATAAATTGGTTTTACTATGAGTCAGGTAAACCTATCCGGGGTGAAGTAATTGGCGTAATGAAGGACTTTAACTTTCAATCTTTCCATGAACCTGTACGTCCACTTTTGTTTATTGTGTATCCGGCATGCAATTATTTAATTATTAAATTAAATGCTGGTGATTTTGATAGCAAGCTGGCACAGATTAAATCTGTTTATGCAGAATTCGATCATACCTTTGATTTTGAATTTTCATTTTTGGACGATCAACTCAATCACCAATACGAAGCGGAGCAGCGCACCGGAATTATTTTCAGCGTATTCGCCTTCATTGCTATTGTTATTGCGTGTTTTGGTTTATTTGGTATGAGCATGATTACCTTTAGTCAACGAACAAAAGAGGTAAGTGTTCGAAAGGTATTGGGTGCCTCCGTTTTTGGGTTGATCATTTTACTGCTTAAAGATTTTACAAAACTTATTTTGGCTGCTGTTCTTATTGCTATCCCTTTTGCCTGGTGGCTTATGGATAATTGGTTGGATAACTTTACGTTCCGGGTTGGCATTCACCCAATTGTATTTGTAGCATCTGGATTAATTTTAATCCTTATAGGATGGATTACGCTTAGTTATTTTACTGTCAAGACTTCCAGGCTCAACCCTGCGGAAACACTGAAAACTGAATAGCAGTAACAATAGAAATCTGTTAGTCAACCATAGACAACACTAAAAAACAGTACTATATGAGAAAAATAATTTCATTTATGCACATATCGCTTGACGGCTTTGTAGCAGGACTGAACGGAGAAATGGACTGGATTAAAGTTGATGAAGAAATTTTTGATTATGTCGGTAAGCGGATAAGCGAAGGCGACACTGCACTATATGGACGAGTAACTTATCAGATGATGGAAAATTACTGGCCTACTGCAGCAGACAAGCCGAAGGCGACTAAGCACGACATTGAACATTCAAAGTGGTATAGCAAAGTTCACAAAGTTGTTTTATCAAAGACAATGAGTCCCGATAGCTATCGGGACGAGGGTTTGGCTAACACAAAAATTATTAGCGACAACCTTACAGACAGAATAAATGAAATAAAACAATCCCGACCCGCATCAGGCTTGAGCGTGAGTAAAGACATTTTGCTTTTTGGTAGCCCGACAGCAACACACTCACTTATCCAACTGAACTTAATTGATGGCTACTGGCTATTTGTTAATCCAATTATTCTTGGACGAGGTATTCCATTGTTTGTAGACATCAAAGAAAAAATAAAACTAAAACTATTGACTACTCGACAATTTACTTGCGGGGTAACTGAACTGAATTACACCGTGGACAAACAATAACAACGAACTGTATGTTGAGGTTGACTAAAAAGTCTGTAAAATCCTCCCTTTATAATTTTTAATCCACTTGAAAAATTTAGTAAAATCTATTGATCCTTCAATGAATCCACAGGATTCGAGGTTGCCGATTTAATGGAGTGATAACTAACCGTACCAAATGCCACGAGCAAGCCTGCTAAGCCGGCATAGATAAATACAATCCAGGCAAAGCCAACATTGTAGCTAAAGCCATCAAGCCATTTATTCATTACAAAATAAGCAATGGGGGTGGCTATCACCATCCCAATCAAAACCAGTTTTAAAAAATCTTTGGACATCATCACTACAATAGTTGAAACGGAGGCACCCAATACTTTACGCACCGCCACCGATTTTTTGCTTTGCTCCATGGTAAAAGAAGCGAGACCAAATAATCCCAAACAGGAAATAAAAATGGCTAACCCCGAGAAGATACCGAATAGTTGCCCCAACCGTTTCTCCTGATCAAACAACTTATCAAAACTTTCATCTAAAAACTGGTATTCAAACTCATAGCTGGGAAGGAGAGTTTTCCAGGTTTGTTCCATGGAGGCAATCATCTCCTGCATATTCCCTGATTTTACTTTCAACGCCATAAAGCTTCCTTCATATTGTGGTTCGAGATGCATAACTAACGGGTCAATCTTATCGTGTAGATGTTTGAAATGAAAATCTTCAATTACCCCAATCACTTTACCGGGAATAGAATCACGTCCACCAAAGTCCATTAATTTGCCAACGGCTTCTTCGGGTGTCCAACCAAAAAATTTGGCGGCAGTCTCATTGATTACAAATTCTTTATAGAACTGTTTTGTATCCCGCTGAAAATACACTCCCGAATTCATCTTCATACCCAGCGTGGTTAGCAGATCAACGTCTCCACTAAAACTATATAGGTTTGCAGCTTTGTTTTCTTTAGCGCCCTCATACCAAAAAGATGTGGTGCGCACCATCTTACCGGGTACTTCAATAAAACGAGTTACACTTTGAACGCCAGCTAAACGCGCCATTTCATTTTTTATAGTCAGATCCCCAACACTATCTCGCGGCATTTGTACCACAACGATTTGTTCGCGATCAAAACCAAGATCTTTATTGAGCATGTAATTAAGTTGCGAGTAGATTACATACGTGCCTACCATAATTACAAATGCGATGGCAAATTGAAAGACCACTAACCCCTTGCGTAACAATTGCCCTTTTAGGTTTGAGACAAAGTTTCCCTTCAATACCGAGGTGGGATTGAAATGAGATAGAAAGAATGCCGGGTAAGTCCCTGCCAATACGCCAACAAAAAAAGTGATGGCAACCAGCACAATTCCAACGTACCCATTATGGAGCGGATTGAGAATGATTTCTTTTCCTGAGATTTTATTGAATTCAGGAAGAATTAAAATCAGGATAAGCATAGCCAATATCAATGAGATGAAACTGATTACAACGGATTCGCTAAGGAATTGAAAAATTAGTTGTGATCGTCTGCCGCCAACAACTTTACGGATGCCCACTTCGCGCGCGCGCTTCAACGATTGGGCTGTAGTCAGGTTCATGAAGTTAATGCAGGCGATCACCAAAATGAAAAGCGCCACAGCCGACATGACATACACCGTACTCAAGTTTCCGTTGGCCTCTACTTCAAGGCCAAGATTGGAATGCAGGTGAATGGATGTAAGCGGTTGCAAGCGGAGATCATTGTGATCATCATCGGGTGCGCGTTCCTCATATTTATCCATAAAGCCCGAAATCTTTTTTTCGAAGGCTATAGGGTCGATGTCTTTGGGTAAAACTAAGTAGGTATAATGGTTAGTCATGTAGTTCCATCCTTCCTTGGAATCAGCGCGCATAGGACCGAAGTTGTCGGATGATACCATCATTTTCATGTGCACATGCGAGTTCGATGGAAGCGGCTCAAACACACCCGTGATTTTATATTCACGCTTGTCGTTTAGAAGGGTCAGCGTTTTTCCTATAGGATCTTCCCCTTGAAAGTAGGTCTGCGCTAACTCAGGTGTAATCACCATCGAATTAATTTCAGCTAATGCTTTGCTCGGGTCGCCTTTGATAAGCTTAATATCCAATACATCAAACACAGAGGAGTCGGCATAGAAAACCCGTTCTTTATTTTTGATTTCATTGCTGGCGTTGAGAACAAAAATTTCGGATGGTTTTATTCTGGTGAATTTTTCTATTTCAGGGAAATTGTCTTTTAACACTGAACCAATAGGAAAAGCAGAGATGGCCCAATTGTTGGCCTCTAAATTTACAGCCATTCGATAAATGCGATCGGCATCTTTGTTCTGCTTGTCGTAACTCAATTCGAAAAGCACAAACAACGTGATGAGAATGCAACAGACCATGCCAATAGCAAGCCCAACAATATTGATGGAGGCGTGTAGTTTATTCCGAACAAGGCTTCGCAGGGCAACAAGCAAATAATTGGAGATCATAGATTTAGGTAAAGTGGTTGAGTCGATGCGCGGGTTGCAATTTCAATACCATTAAAAAAAACAGGGTTCTCAGGTTAAAAAATGGAAGGTGGTTTTAAAGCATTGTGCATTAACGGACAAAAAAATGCCCGATAGTGGAACTGGATGAGGATTCGGTTTTGTGCATTATCTTAGTGCAAAGAATCATTTAACGTGAAGCGCACCATTATTATATATAGCCTTGCCTTGGCGGCATTGGTGTTTCTTTTAAAATTTCTTGAATACCGATTCATTATTCGAGATCTATCCTTTGAATTCTATTTTGGAATTGTAGCCATCCTTTTTACTGCTCTTGGAATCTGGGCTGGTCTTAAACTCACACGTAAAAAAATAGTACTGGTCGGGCCACAATTTATTTTGAATGAACCTGAATTACTACGACTAGGCATCAGCAAACGAGAACTTGAGGTGTTAGAATCAATTTCCCAGGGATTATCCAACCAACAAATAGCCGATAAATTGTTTGTGTCGCTGAATACCATTAAAACTCATTCTTCAAACTTGTTTTTAAAGTTAGAGGTGAGTCGGAGAACGCAGGCCGTACAGCGCGCCAAGGAACTCAGACTTATTCCCTAAAACTTATGGATGATTTCTATTAAATTTCAGAGAATCATACTTTCGGGTGAAGGATTTTAAGGTTCTCGGATGTTGGTTTGGGCAAAAAATAAAAGTTTATGAAAAAAGTAATTCTGGTTTACGGCTCTATAGCCGGTGTAATTGTAGGAGCTATGTTCTTTTTAACTATGCCTCTTTACGACAACGGTACCATCAATTTTGATAATGGTATGTGGGTGGGCTACACCTCCATGGTAATTTCTCTTTCACTTGTATTCTTTGGTATAAAATCTTACCGCGACTCATACGCATCCGGCACCGTTACTTTTGGTAAGGCATTTAAAATAGGGATACTGATTACAGTAGTGGCTTCGGTAATTTATGCCCTATCTTGGGAAGTAGCCTACAATACGGTATCAAAGGGTTTTCTTCAAAAGATGGAAGAACATTATACTCAAAAACTCAAAGAAGAAACAAAAAACGAAGCAGAGTTAAATGCGGAATTAGAAAAAATGGAGCAATATTGGGTTATGTATGAGAATCCAGTTATCCGTTTTGGAATGACATTATTGGAAATTTTTCCTGTCGGATTAATTATTACACTTCTAAGTGCCGGACTTTTACGAAACAAAAAATTCCTACCGGCCATGGAAGTGGAAGGCAATCAAAACATCTTAACAGAATAACCTGAGCCAAAATGAAAAAGACAACTTTATTACTTGCAATGGCAGCATCATGTTGCTTTGGCTTTCTCGGGCACACCATCATTAAACCAAACGAAAATATGAAGTTAGGAGCATTTTCAATAAGCTTAAGTGTAAAGGACATTGTGGCTTCAAAAAAATTTTACGAAACATTGGACTTTAAAGTCTTTGGCGGTGATTTGAAAAAGAACTATCTCATCATGAAAAATGAGAACGCACTCATCGGTCTCTTTCAAGGAATGTTTGAAGGAAATATTTTAACCTTTAATCCGGGTTGGGATGAAAATGCCAAAGCGATGGAAACATTTGATGATGTTAGAGAAATTCAACGCCATCTTAAAACCAGCGGCATTAAATTGACAACGGAAGCAGATGAAAAAACGAAAGGGCCGGGCAGCATGATGGTTACTGACCCTGATGGGAATGTTGTACTGTTTGATCAATATCTTTGACAGAATAAATTTATGCAATCCAAATCCAAAACAGCAACCGAATACATTAAAACATTGCCGCCCGATCGGGCGGAGGTGATTAATAGTTTACGTAAAGAAATTTTGAAAAACCTACCGAAAGGATTTGAAGAAACCATGCAATATGGCATGATCACCTATGTGGTGCCGCATAAACTGTATCCGGCCGGGTATCATGTAAAACCAACCGATCAATTGCCGTTGATGAGTCTGGCTTCTCAGAAAAACCACATCGCATTGTATCACATGGCTGTGTATGAAGGAAAGTTGCGCGATTGGTTTGTCGATGAATGGATGAAAATCTCAGATA
>JAGPBO010000004.1:35493-40382 GCA_018063305.1 Cyclobacteriaceae bacterium | reverse complement strand
GCTACAACTTTCAATTCGGAGGACAATTATTTTATGAAATCAAGAATGGAAAAATCGCAGGCATGCTCAAAGATGTTGCCTATCAATCGAATACACAGGAGTTCTGGAACTCGTGTACCGATCTGGCCGATGAAAGTGATTATGCCATGATGGGTTCTTTCTTTGATGGTAAAGGACAGCCGGGTCAGATCAGTGCGGTTTCGCATGGATCACCCACTACCCGTTTCAATGGAATTAATGTAATCAACACAGCAAGAAATATCGGATAATACTATGCCTATACTTACAAAAGACGAAGCCCAGACTTTACTAAAAAAAGTACTGAGCTATTCAAAAGCAGATGAATGCGAAGTGAATCTTAGTGGCACAGATAGTGGGAACATCCGCTATGCGCGCAATGCAGTTTCTACCAGTGGCAAAGTGAGTCAAAGTCAATTGGTGGTTTCCTCCGCTTACGGAAAGAAATCGGGAGTAGCTACAATTAATGAATTCGATGATGCATCGCTTGAAAAAGTGGTTCGCAGGTCAGAGGAGTTAGCACAATTAGCTCCGGAAAACCCTGAATACGTTTCATTTTTGGGGCCTCAAAAATATGCAGAACCAAAAACATACGTAAAGGCAACTGCCGATATCACACCTAAGTTGCGTTCCGATTTGGTAGCTCAGAGTTTGGAGGTAGCCAAAGCAGGCAAGGCAGTAGCTGCAGGTTTTCTGGAAGATAATTC
Organism: Cyclobacteriaceae bacterium; assembly: GCA_018063305.1. Lineage (GTDB taxonomy): Bacteria > Bacteroidota > Bacteroidia > Cytophagales > Cyclobacteriaceae > ELB16-189. The sequence continues at coordinate 39,657 of JAGPBO010000004.1, read as the reverse complement.
TGGTTATTCAGCTATGATGAATTCCAAAGGATTGTTTGCTTACAACACATCTACCAATACAAATTTTTCTATAACGGTGCGCACGGAAGATGGTCGTGGGTCGGGTTATGCCACGCGAGGATATAATGACGTAACAAAGCTGGATACAAAAAAGGCAACTCAAATTGCTACGGAGAAAGCGTTGAAATCCGCGGAAGCGAAAGCCATTGAGCCCGGTAAATACACTGTTATTTTGGAACCCGCAGCCGTAGCCGTATTATTGGAGAACGTCTTTTTTAGATTAGATGCGCGGCAAGCCGATGAAGGCCGAAGCTTTTTGAGTAAAGCTGGTGGCGGTACACGGCTTGGTGAAAAGATGGTTGATGAGCGCGTGAATATTTATTCCGATCCGCTCAATCCCGACTTACCGACCAGCACGTGGAATGGTGATGGCCGACCACAAGAAAAAGTGTCGTGGATAGAAAAGGGTGTGATAAAAAATCTTTCGTACTCACGCTATTGGGCCGAGAAGAAAGGTGTGAAAGCAGTGCCTGGACCTGATGGGGCTATTATGGAAGGCGGTACAAAGTCGCTGGAAGAATTAATTGCCGGAACTAAAAAAGGTGTGTTGGTAACACGCTTGTGGTATATCCGCGATGTTGATCCGCAATCACTTTTGTTAACAGGCTTGACCCGCGATGGTACGTTTTATATTGAAAACGGAAAGATTCAGTATCCGGTTAAAAACTTCCGGTTTAACGAGAGCCCGATCATTATGCTTAACAACCTGGAAGAACTGGGTAAAGTTGAGCGTACGGTGAGCGTTGAATCGAATCAGAATTATTTGCTACCCCCGCTTAAGATAAGAGATTTTACATTCTCCAGCTTGTCAGACGCGGTGTAGCATTGAAGAATATCTTCAAACATAACTCTGTGAGAACCTTAATCCCTCACTCAACAAAGTTCAGCTGTTCGCGTAATGCGCATTTCCCTCTCCCCGGGGAGAGGGAACAGAGAGTTTCGTGAACTGAGAATTTTTGATGGGTGAGGGATAATAAACTCAAGAGGTCCCCGGAATCAGTTTCGGGGACTTTTTTATTTTTGAATAGATGGAGAGAATCTCCAAAAACAGACAATGAATGTCAGACTGTCCCGATAGCTATCGGGATATCGAAGTCGGTTTCGATAGCAGAAAACGTGATTTACGTTTCGACAACCCGATAGCTATCGGGTCAACGTGACAAGGTTTTTAGAGATGCCTTAGATATAGTTTTCCGTTCATATAATTCGGGCAAAGAATCCTTAGATTGATCGTTTAAAAAGCAAAATTGCGGTTTAGTTTGAGGTAACATTGGGTAATGGGTTTCGATAGCAACAAGTTCTTTTTTACACGCCTGCAATATGAATCGGGCGATTGGGATGTAGATCAGCGCATGCCTGTAAATGTGTTGAACTCATTGATTGAATACACTACGCTTAAGATAGATACCAATGAGAATATTGTCTCCTTAAGTAGTGAAGACCTTTTCCGCTGTCCTTTCTGTTATCTCAGTGGACATAAGTTGGTAGAGTTTACCGCGCAGGAGCGTGAAAACTTTGAGAAGTATATAAACAATGGTGGGTTTGTATTTGTAGATGATTGCAATCACGACATTGATGGTTTGTTTGCTAAATCATTCGAATCGCAGATGGAACGAATTTTTGGAGCAAAGGCGTTGAAGAAAATTCCGAACAATCATTCGCTCTATTCTATCTTCTTTAAGTTTGATGGGCCGCCTACTACATCGCAAGAACTAAACGGCTGGGGCGATGATATTGTGCACGACTATTTAAAAGCCATTGAAGTAAACAATCGGATTGGCGTTTTATATAGTAATAAAGATTATGGGTGCGAGTGGGATTATGATTTTAGAAATAAACGGTTTTATAGAATTGATAACACACGCTTTAGTGTGAATATAATTATGTATGCGTTAACTAGTTGAAAGTTATTAGTTGGTAGTTGTTGGAATCTCGAGCAACTAATAACCAACAACGATAAACTAAGTATTTTAACTAAGAAATATGAGTGAGCTAAAAGAATTAGAAGAATCGGTCCAGGGCATCATTGCCGGATTGAACAAGTTGAAACAGGAAATCAAAAAAGTAATTGTTGGTCAGGAGGAAATTATTGATCAATTGTTGATTACTTTTTTAGCAGGCGGTCATGCTTTGTTGGAAGGAGTTCCGGGTCTTGCGAAAACCTTGATGATCCGTTCACTATCCGAAGCTATTGAATTAAAATTCAAACGCATTCAGTTTACGCCCGACTTAATGCCAACCGATATTATTGGCACAGAAATTTTGGAAGAAGATCATACAACAGGAAAACGGATTTTCAAATTCAATAAGGGGCCCATTTTTGCTAACATTATTTTGGCCGATGAAATCAATCGCACTTCACCTAAAACACAAGCTGCGCTACTTGAAGCCATGCAGGAGTTTTCAGTGACGTATGCAGGGGTAACCTATCCGCTGGAGCGACCTTTCTTTATTCTTGCTACACAAAATCCAATTGAACAAGCGGGAACATTTCCACTACCAGAAGCACAACTCGATCGCTTTCTTCTTTACATAAAAGTAAGCTATCCAACAGCAGAAGAAGAGCGTTCTATTTTAGAAAGCACTACAGGCAAGCGACCCGCTGCCATTCAAAATGTAATTGAAGGCCGCAAAATTTTGGAAGCCCAGAAATTAGTTCGTGATGTTCATATCAACGCAGAGTTAGTCGAATGGGTAAGTAATCTGGTGCGGGCTACACGCGCCAGTCATAGCGAAGTGAAGTTTGTAAAAGAATGGGTACGCTGGGGTGCAGGCCCGCGCGCAGGGCAGGCCATGATTCTTACCGCTAAAGCACGCGCATTATTGAGTGGACGATTTGCGGTAACCCAAGATGATATTCGACATATGGCCTACCCCGTGTTAAGGCATCGCATTCTCATGAATTTTAGAGCAGAGTCGGAAGGAGTTACATCCGATGCCGTAACCACTCATTTGCTGGATAACATTTCCATTCGAAAAGGTATTTGATGGACGCGCGCATCAAAGAACTACTCGATCCTTCCGTACTGCACACAGTAAGTGGGCTTGAGTTAGTGGCGCGCATTATTGTTGAAGGCTTTATGAGTGGCAGCAACAAAAGTCAATCCGTTGGTGCAGGACAGGAATTTAGTCAGTACAGAAGTTATCAACCCGGTGATGATTTGCGACAATTGGATTGGAAGATGTTTGCTCGTACCGAACGCTACTACATCAAGGAAGCAGAGATTGAAACCAACATCACCGTTAAGTTTATGTTGGATGCGAGCAAGTCCATGGCCTACACAGAGGAGGGTGTGAGCAAAATGCAATATGCCAAGGTGATGATTGCTGCATTGGCGTACCTGGCACGAAAGCAAAGTGATACGTTTGGATTGTTTGCCGTTAATGATAAGCAGATAAAAAGTGTGTTACCACGATTTGAGCAACAACAGTTTTTACGATTCCTTAATGAACTGATTCAGGTAAAAAGTGAAGGGGTGTGGGAAAAAGGACATAGCATTGAACAATTATTTGATCATCATGGAAAAGAGATGATCATTTTTGTTACCGATCTATATGACGAGGCACGGGATATCCAACAATTTATATCCCGATTAAAAACATCACGCAACGAAGTGATTGTTTTTCATTTGCTTGGCAGGACGGAATCGACATTCAACTATCAGGGCTCGTTTACATTTGAGGATCTGGAAACCGGAAACCGAACAAAGGTTGATAGCCATTTGGAGCAGAAGGCATATCAACAGCGGATGCAGGAATGGTTGGCGGAATCGCGTGCCTGGATGTTAGAAAAACAAATCAATTATAATCTGGTGTATCTGGATCAACCTGTTGAATTGGTGCTGCAAAATTTTTTAGCTGTGCGTAAGCGTTTAGCAAGATGATTCAATTTGCACAGCCGATATTTCTTTGGGCATTAACGGCACTTGCAATACCGATTGGGATTCATTTATTGAGTCGTAAGGAAGGAAAGGTAGTGAAGATGGGCAGCTTGCGCCACTTGCGTGAAACAAGCACGCAACAATTTAAAGGGATTAAACTGAATGAACTTTTATTGCTCGCCTTGCGATGCCTGCTTATTATTTTATTTGTGGGATTGCTGGC
>JAGPBO010000004.1:0-35393 GCA_018063305.1 Cyclobacteriaceae bacterium | reverse complement strand
TGAAGATGGGCAGCTTGCGCCACTTGCGTGAAACAAGCACGCAACAATTTAAAGGGATTAAACTGAATGAACTTTTATTGCTCGCCTTGCGATGCCTGCTTATTATTTTATTTGTGGGATTGCTGGCTGGCTTTCAATGGAATAGCACGGATGCAAAAAAATGGGTGCTGGTAGAACCGGGGTTAGAGAATCATCCGCGAGTAAAGCAAGTAATAGATAGTCTGGAAGCTGATGGATTTGAAGGGCGTTGGCTGCAGCGTGGATTTCCTTTGCAGGAACAGCAACAAGTAGGCGAATCAAATTATTGGCGTATGATTGATGATCTCAATAATGAAAATGTCTCGCGGGCAATTGTTTTTTCAAGAAGCACTATAAAAGATTTTGAGGGAATGCGCCCTGAAATGAATTCCGTAATTACCTGGATAAGTATTCCACATGAGCCAACTGAATTTGTGCTACAAGCTTTGAAGAAAAATGAAAATCAATTTTTGATTAGAAAAGGAATGGCAACTTCTGAAAAGATTTCTTTTAATACAGAACAAGTTTTGACTCTTCCTGATTCCATTACAGCAGAACCGATAAAACAAATTAAAATTTTGATTATATCTGATGAATTGCATGCGCCTGATGTGCAGATCCTTAAAGCGGCATTGAATGCCATACAGCTAACATTACCAATTGAATTTAGTATTCAAGAGTCAAAGAATTTAGAGGCTAGTACGGATTGGGTATTTTGGTTCTCAGATCAGTTGATACCAACGAATGATTCAACAAGCGTTGTCGCCATAAGGCCAAAGAGCACAAATCAGTTGATAGATCAGGTGAAAGCGAATCAATGGACAATCAACAAACGACTTACTGTCGATGTTGCCCGCCACGAAAATCTTAGTTTGAAGTTAGCTGAGTTAATGCTTTCCGATTCAAAACTTACAACCAGATTAAATCAATATGACGCGTGCGTGCTTCCTGATTCTGTAATTCTTTCTGGAAGTAAAAAGGTTGAATCTGTTTTGAAAGCTGGAATAATAACTTCACCAAATAAATTTGTTCTCGTATTGTTTCTTTTATTATTGATCGCGGAACGAATTATCGCTTACGCGAGAAAACAATGAGTTTAGCAGAAGCCCGATACCGAATTCAAAACTTGAAGAGGCGCTACTTGCTGTTGCGAGCACTTGAGATTATTCTGTACGCATCTGCTGGATTTCTTTTAGTCTTTGCTTTGACAGGTCTTTTCACCGTATCCTTAATTTGGAAATTTTCACTTTCATCGCTAATCGTATTAATTGTAATTGCTCAACAAGCGTGGCATTACAAATTATTTTCACTCAGTCATACAATCTTCATTCAATATTTGAACAGTCATTATCCACAGCTTGAAGAAAGTGCCGATTTATTTATACAAGTCGAGACTGGGTTGAATCCTCTCCAACAACTGCAACTTGAAAAGACACTGAGTATTTTTAATTCCTTATATCCACAGATAAGGTTGCCGAATTCATTAGTTCGATCATTTGTAATTTTTGTGATGGGCGCAATCTTCTATGTTGGTTTAACTGCTTTTGTTCCAAAGCCAATCCTTAATCGAAAAATCGTGGGCAACTCTCCACTCGAGCTAATAAAAGGAACAGAGAATCCAAAATCAGTTATCATCAAGAAACTTAGCATTGAAGTTATCCCACCGGCTTACACAGCACTTAAAAAATCAATAGCCGAGAGTCCACACTTATTAACTCCGGAAGGAAGTGTGGTTAACTGGACAGCTAATTTTTCTGATGAGGTAACTGTAGCTAAGATTCTTTTCTCCGGAAAGGATTCTGTTATAATGAAGAAGATAGATGCTAATTCATACTCTGTAACCTCTGTAACGAATGAATCCGGGTTTTATCAAATCCAATGGCAGGATAACAATGAAACAATCACTTCTGATTACTATAAAATTGAAGTTATAAAAGATCAGGTTCCCAAAGTAACGATTGATAACCTCAATCAGTTTACACGACTTTCCTATTCGGATAAACTTACCGTGCCTGTGAAATCAACCTTGCGAGATGATTACGGACTTGCGGACGCATCGATCATTGCAACAGTGAGCAAAGGAAGTGGCGAGTCTGTAAAATTTAGAGAAGAGCGATTGCGATTTGATAAACCTCAAAAAATCTCTGGGAAGAATGTTATTGGTGAGATTACATTGAACCTAAATAAACTGGGCATGGAGCCTGGCGATGAACTTTATTTTTATGTGGAGGCGATCGACAATAAAATGCCAACACCTAATTACAATCGAACTGAAACATTTTTCATTGCCTTACAAGACACCGCAAAAATTGATTTTGTGGATGATGAAGGTTTGGGTGTCGATTTAATGCCTGAGTATTTTAGAAGTCAGCGCCAGATCATTATCGACTCAGAAAAATTACTACGCGAAAGAAAAGGGATGACAAAACAACAATTCAATGCGACCAGCAATGAGTTGGGCTACGATCAAAAAGTATTGCGCTTGCGTTACGGACAATTTTTAGGTGAAGAGTTTGAAGGTCAGATTGGTAAAGCGGAGATTGAAGATCACGGAGATGAGACAAAAGAAGAGACTATAGATAAATTTACTCATAAGCATGATACGGAAAACGGACACAACTTGGTGGCTGAGAAAAGACCAGCACCAACAGAACACGCTCATAACGATCCAAATGCAAAAGAAGATCCATTAGCTGCCTTTACGCATAATCACGATGATGGCGAAGTGGCCACTTTCTTTGTCGAGTCTGTGCGCGCAAAACTAAAAGCTGCACTCACCGTAATGTGGGATGCCGAGCTTCACTTGCGCTTGTTCGATCCGGAGAAATCATTACCCTACCAATACACAGCTTTAAAATTATTAAAAGAGATCAGCAATGATTCGCGCATTTATGTACACCGCACCGGGTTTGATCCGCCACCTTTAAAAGAAGAGAAACGGCTCACGGGCGACTTGAGTGATGTGCAAACTTCAACAGGTAAAAGAATGGTTGAAGAAAATGATTCTTATCAAAACATACGACAAGCCCTAACGCTGACTGAGCAGATGATCGGAGCAAATAGAACATTGATTTCAAATACAGAACAACAGATATTTTATAAAACCGGTCAAGAGCTTGCACAGATAGTTCTGGAAAAACCGAATTATCTGGAAGGATTAACGATGCTAAAAATATTGGCCGATGGCGAGGGTGATGCAAAGGAACGAATGGCTACACTTTTAAAAGCCCGAAGGGTATTATGGCAAGTGCTACCACAGCAATCTGTATCGCCAGCTAAAAAGCAATTGACTTTGCATTCCTTAGATCAACAATTTTTACAAAGTCTGGAAACGATTAAAAATGAATAGCTCTTCACTTAGTATTCAGCCGCTGTTTCCATTCTGGACGATTGTTTTAGGCGCACCTCTCCTACTAGCATTTCTTGTTTGGAAAGAGATTGGAAGAAGGAGTCGATTTTTGTTGGTAAGAATTGTAGCTGTTGTGCTTATGATTTCATCAATAGTTGCCTGGTTGCTACAACCAACTCAAGCATCAAAGAAAGAAACAGCAGGGATTATTTTACTCACAAAAAACTATGATCGCGCGAAAGCCGATAGCCTTGTTAAGAAATACCCAAAACTTACTATACTGCGATTGAATGATGCGGTAGGTTTTGAAAACGTCAATGCTATCCAGGCGTATGAATTGTCTGATTACAAATCTGAGATTGCTTTTATTTTAGGAGATGGACTTCCTGACTACGAAGAAAAGGTTATCAATGCACCATACACATTTATTTCAGGAAAACTTCCTATTGGAGTTACGCAGTTAGAGATTCCTGCGAACTTACATGTTGGACAAACCGCTAAGGTTAACGGCACCGTCAACATGGAGAGAAGAACGACATTGATTTTGAAAGGCCCCGGTCAGGCTGAAGATTCGGTAACATTAAAAGGTGCTGGATTAAAATCCTTTTCATTTTCCTTTCAATCACGACAAGCCGGATTATTTCAGTACGCACTTGTTACTCGCGATAGTCTGAATGATGAAATCGAATCCAAAATACCTATTGAAATAAAACCTGAGGAGAAGCTAAACATTCTCTTTGTTCAAAAGTACCCGACAGCAGAGGTGCGCTATTTAAAGAACTTTCTTGCAGAGAAAGGATATGCGATTACCGTTCGGTCACAAATTTCAAAAACCAATTTTCATTACGAGTATTCCAATCAGGAGTCAATTAGAATCGATCGACTAACACCTGAACTCTTGGAAACACTTGATTTGGTTTTTCTTGATAGCGAATCGCTGAACGGATTAAGTCCTTCTGAATTAAAAACTCTGGAGCAAGCATGTCGTGCAGGATTAGGAGCTATTATTTTACTTAACTCGACAGATACTAAAAGTAAAATCCCATTACTTAATGCTTCGGCAAGAGCTTACGCGCAAGACACCGTGCGATTAAAAGGAACTTCAACTAATTTTGTGTTACCGGCAACGCCTGTTTCAATTGTAGCGGCTTCGGTGATTACTCCAGTTGTTGTTTCATCAAATCGCACACTGTCTGGTTTTGTGAATCTTGGCGCGGGCAAAGTTGGGTTTCAGTTGCTACACGAAACGTATCGGTTATTATTGGAAGGAAAGATAAATGACTACGCAAATGTTTGGTCGCCTTTATTGGAGTCGATCACTCGGTTAAAATTACAACGATTTAAAATTCAAATCGAAAATCAGTTTCCATATTATACCGATGAACCGCTCTCTATAAATGTAATTGCAGCAAATGAAGATCCTATATTGAAAAATGAAAGCACTACTCTTCCTTTACAGGAGGATGTAATTGTGGATGACTATTGGCATGCAACCACCTGGGCAGATAAAGCAGGTTGGCATCAACTGCAAACACAGGATTCAACACAACTAAATTATTTTGTTTCAGCAGCCGATGAATGGCAAACGTTAAGAGTTACCAATCAACATAAGCAGCATCAATCTCGGTCAACTTCTTATTCCGAACGGACAGAGAGGGAAGTGACTTCTATAGCAAAACCAATTTCGCCACTTTTGTTTTTTATTACCTTTCTATTGTCTTCCGGCTTTTTGTGGTTGGCTCCTAAATTGTAATAGGCAAATATCCTTTCTGCTACCTTCGTGGCTTTGCGACTTTGTGGTTCGATTATTTGGGATAAAGGCGAAGTAAAACATTAAGTATATTGGTATCTTAATTAGAACCATATGATTTCAAAACGTCTCATAAAAATTACCTTTCCAATAGTCGCATTAGCTGCGATTTATTTTTTAGGCTCAGCTCCAAAACATCCCACCTATAACTTAACACCAATCGTTGTGCCTTCAGAGGCAGCAGCATTGGAAAATTATGTGACTTCAAACGAAGCTCAACATAAAATTAAACCCGACAATGAAGCGCGCATTGTTTGGCACGATAGCACAAAACAAAGAACAGAATATGCTATTGTTTATCTGCACGGCTTTTCTGCCAGTCAGATTGAAGGCGATCCTGTGCACAGAAGATTCGCTAAAGACTTTGGCTGTAATTTATACCTATCGCGATTGGCTGATCATGGTGTTGACACAACAGAAACTTTGTTATTGTTTACAGCAGACAGACTTTGGGAAAGCGCTAAGCAAGCTCTGGCGATTGGGAAACAGTTGGGGAATAAAGTCATTTTGGTAAGCACATCTACCGGTGGCACATTGGCATTGATGTTGGCTGCTTATTATCCCGATGATGTATATGCATTGATTAACATGTCGCCCAACATTGCTATCAATGATCCTGCTGCTTTTTTGTTGAATGATCCCTGGGGCTTGCAGATTGCACGAACGGTGCTCGGTGGAAAATACCGGATCACAGGAGCCAGTGAAGAGCACGCAAAATTCTGGAATAAGAAGTATCGCTTGGAATCGTTGGTTCAGTTAGAAGAATTGATAGAGACAACCATGACGAAAGATCTCTTTCGGAAAGTAACACAACCTTCGCTCACACTTTATTATTATAAGAATGAACAAGAGCAAGACCCTGAAGTAAAAGTAAGCGCTATGCTGAAAATGAATGATCAATTGGCAACACCAGATAACCTTAAAGAAACGGTTGCCTTTCCTAACGCAGGTGTTCATGTTATTGGCTGCTCTATGACTTCGAAGGATGTAGAAGGAGTTTATAGTGCCATGAAGAAGTTTGCGATTGAGAAGTTGGGGATGAAAGCAATGCTATAGTGAAGTCTTGTTTTCTATAAATTCATGACTTATAAATAGTACCGAGTAATCCCGAAGGGATTAAATATAAATAACCACCGACTGTATCGGTGGACAGAAAAAAAATGATAACCAGAACCACGAAGTGGTTCAACACCATGAGCACCTATACCCAAATACTCTACCAGATTGTGTTCAGTACAAAAGACCGAACACCCACCCTGACAGCACCTCATCGCAGTGACCTTTCAAATACATGTCTGGCATTCTTGAAAACAAGAAGTGTCACCTCTACCAAATAAATGGTGTGGAAGATCATATCCATATTCTTACGCACCTGCATCCATCAGTAGCGTTGGCCGATCTTGTTAAGGATATTAAGTTGGCCAGCACGAAATTTATTAAAGAGAAGGGGTTGTTCCCGCAGTTTAGCGGTTGGCAAGATGGCTATGGTGCATTTACCTACTCAATCGACCGAAAAGAAATTCTGATTAATTATATTAAAAATCAAGAGGAACATCACAAGACTAAAACCTTCCGAGATGAATACATAGACTTACTAAAGGAACATGGAATTCAGTATGACGAAAAATATTTATTGTAGTTCAACCCTTTCAGGGTTGTAAGGATTGTTGTTGTCTTTAACACACCGCATTTCATGCGGTGTTATTTAAATTAAATCCCTTCGGGATTTAAGATGGTGTTTTACGAAGCTGATACTCTTAATTAAAAGCTTCCTGATAAGGAAACAAAAACCCCGACCATAAGCCGGGGTTTCGCATTGTAATTTTTAAGAATTATTTCGACCGACTTACCACACCGCCTTTACGGCTATCCACTTTTACGGTGTAATTCTTGGCGGGCTTTATTATCCAGCGCACAGTAACAGCACCCAGCCCTGGAATGCTTTTTACTTCCAGCACAGCGGGATTTACTTTTTGTTCACGGGTAATATTCAAATCTCCGTTCTCCACAATCATTCCGGCCACAACAGTTGCGCCTTGTAATGAGATATAGTCAGACCGCTCGATTTTAAATTTTAAATCCTGACTTGCGTGCGTAGGCATCATACGTTCATTTTTTATTATGGCTGTAACTTCGATAAGCCCGTTACCTAAATTCTTTTCTGAAATATTTTCGACACTCAACTTAGGCATGTGGTACGCATGATAAATAACAAATGACATATTTCTGTGCGCATCACTCTCTAGTAAGAAACCGGGATCGGCACGGGTAAAGTTTTTCTTCACGCCCCCTACTTCAATCTTTCCATATTGTGGATGATCATATTCTTTCCAGGGTACAACCGCATCACCAAAAAGTAAGTCGTTGTTAAATTCATAACTTTCATCTTCTCCATCTTCCCAAGAAGCTTTCTTATTAAAATACATATAGGATGTGAACAATTCGTTAGTGAACGTGTAAATACCACGGCCACCATAGAACCAATCTAATTCACCGCCAAAAACAGAATACAAATCTTTGTACACAATCATGTAACGATACCCCGGAATGAGTAGCTCACCCTTTTTACCAATGGCATCGTAAATGCGAGAGTCTTCTGCATTATACGTGCTGGCATCTTCTTCGGCACCAGGGCCACGCAAAATCATTCCGCCATTATTATGAAAGCTTTGTGCTCCGGCAATATTTGGATGCGCCATTACGAAGTTGCGTACGTTACGATTTTCGGGCAGTGAGAATGGATATTTATACGCACCATTTTGAATGGGATTGGGTTGCCACTTCCATCCCCAATCGCGGTTAGGGTCGTAGTATCCTTCTCCATCTTCATTCACTCTTCCATCTCCATCCGAGTCGATCCCTTCGTTGCCCAGCACTTCATATTCTCCAAGCTCATCGTTTTTAGCTCGTATTAATCTACGCGGGTCGTTTGGATCTTTTTTAAATCGGCCGGTCGCGCTCTTGCGAATCATTTGAGTAATGTTTCCGTCTTTATCCAAATCATCAAACCCATCTTCATTAACTTTTCCATCGCGGTCATTGTCGATGGGCACCATACCCGAACGCGGACTATGCGGAGAGTTTGGCGCTTTCATGAAATTATCGCGCCCATCAGGATTAATTGTTGGCACAATGTAAAAAACACGATCAGCGAGAAGTTCCTTGATGTACGTAATGTCCTTAAAAGTTTCGGTCAAGTACCACGCGGTGTAAAGCGCCATTTCGGCACCTTGAATTTCATTACTATGGATGTTTCCATCTAAATAGAAAGCAGGTTTTTCTTCAGGCTTTCCTTTTTTAAAATCAGTGATGGTAAGCAACCACATCTCACGACCCTGATAACTTTTACCAATAGACTCGAGTTTTGCTAAGTCGGGATGAGCCGCAGCAATTTTTTTGCAGATATCGGTAATGCCATCATGATTGTAGTATCGATTCCAAGTGATAGGTACTTTCGGATTTTCGGGAGAGCCCGCAGCGCGAAACACTCCGTTAGCATCTTGTGCCTGCGCGGCTATGCCGGCAAACAGAAAAAAACATATGATTAGTTTATTCATAACTCGTTCAGATTAAAGAGTGATGGGTAATTTTTTAATTCCGGTTTGTGCAGCACCGGCTTCAACCGTAGCGGTGCCTTTGCCCTTCACGAGCCAGCTAACTTCTGTGCTCTCGCCTGGTTGTAAATTATTGATAGTAATAATTTTTCTACCGCTAACAAGGGATTGATCTTTACCCAAATTCAATTCAACATTTATCAACTTTACCCAATAGTTGTTGGCACCTACTTCGGCTACAGCCGGAAGTTGCCCTTTATTAAATACCGTAAGCGTAATGCGACTCACGCCATTATCCAACGATTCGGTTTTTAAATTGATAAGATCCAATTCAGGTTTTGCCTGCGCCAGCGCTATCAAGAATTTAGTATGCTCCGTGGTTGCCATGTCAAATTCCTTTGCAGGAGGATTTGATTTTACAAAAGGTTTAAAGCCACCCACTTCTACATTCTTTCCAGGGAAATCAGGATGGGAAATTTTTTTCCAAGGCACAAATACATCCAATCCTTCTTTCTCAGCCCAGCGAATAAAATCTACATCGCTGTTCTTATCGTCATTGGCTTTATACTTTTTTGCAGCTACTGAATCTTTTGGAGTTTCAAACTTAGGAGCCCACCAACCTGGAGTACTAAAGCTGGGACGCGCATAGTTAAAGTAAGCCCATTGAACAAAATCTCCTTTTGTTGGAGAAGCAGAAGGCGCATCCTTAGCGGTTATTGATTTTTTATAGAGATCGCTAACAAACTTATTCACCTTGGCATCATCCTCAAGAATACCGGTGATCACGCGCATGCTTGTTTTTGAACGCTCATATTTCCAGGGCTCCGATAAATTGTTGGCTGGCCCAAACGTAACTACTGAAAAAACATTGGGCTTGTCGTAGAGAAGATCTAATAAAGCACGGTTCTCCAATTCAGATACGGGGTGTTCTCCAGCTCCGGGTGTAAAATAGGGAAAATCAAAAGAAAGGCTTTTGTTAAAGTGAATCCCGCTTTCACCATCTTCATTGAACGATCCGTCTTTGTCGTTATCAATACCTTCTGTGTAGAGCAAATAATTTCCGCGCTCACCTTTCTCAGCATTAGCTTGTGTCATAATGCGCGCATCAGCGGGATGAGTTTTCCATTTTCCGGTTGGATCTTCAACACGGATCATAGTGATCAGCCCATCGCCATTCAAATCCTCAAACCCATCTTCATTTATTTTTCCATCACGATCATCATCGGTAGCCGATGCATTGCCGCTGCGCTCATATTTAAGAGTCGCAAAATATTGTTCCGAAGCATCGGGACTCATATTTGGAAACACATAGAATGTAGTTGTGCTCAATAAATTTTTGATGCTATCCGTCTTAGAGCCAAGTAATTTTTCAATAAAGCCAACGGCCAGTTCCTGACTGAAAAGGAGCGAACCCTCAACACCGCCCACAACGGCTATTGCCGGATGGGCTGCGCGGTCGCCACTTCCAATTTCCATCAACCAGATATCCTTACCACCGGTTGTTTTTGTTATGGATTGAAGTTTAGCTAATCCGCTTGAGGAAGTTTCAAGACCTTTAAGTTTTTGTGCAAGTTGTGCCTGAGTTTGATATTGAGCCGATGCGAATGGCACCCATAGCCCAAAAATTAGTAAGCTGAGGTAGTATTTTCTCATAGTTAATTGAATTAGGGGCGAAAGTTCGGGAATCCATTTGTATGGATGGAGGCCTTTTCCCTGAACGGTAAACAGCTAATCTGATTTAGACAATTGCTATCTTAGCAGGATAAAGGGATTACACTATGTAACTACCTCGCGAGTTTAAAAAAGGTTAAATCCTCGAGATGCCCTCTACATAGATATAACCATGCTATTTATGATACAACGAGAATTGATCGATAAACTGAAGGAAAATCATACGGCCTTTACGAACTATATAAATACATTAACACCAGAAGAGTTCGTGCTAAGCCGAAATGAAAAATGGACGGCAGGTCAGCAACTAGACCATATTCACCTAAGCGTGAAACCGGTAACGCAAGCCCTGGCAATGCCCAAGCTGGGTTTGAAAGCCATGTTTGGCAAAGCCAACCGACCCAGTAAATCGTATGAGGAATTAGTCTCAAAGTATAAACTCAAATTGCAAGAAGGCGGTGTTGCCACCAGTCAGTTTATTCCTGAAGAAGTAACAATTGAGCAGAAAGAACAACTTATAAAATCGGTAAATGATGTTGTAGGTAAGTTATGCAAACAACTTCTTGACTATTCGGAAAAGGATCTTAATGAATTAATTTTACCACATCCGCTTTTGGGGAAACTAACCTTGCGGGAGATGATGTACTTTACGATGTATCATGTGGCGCATCATCATACTGCTACAGAGAATAGCTTAAAATAATTTTTTACCCTGCTATCAAATTGGGCAGGCAGATATTCTAGAATTTTAATTTTTGGGATTTTGGCGAGGATCAAAAAGTGTAATAACATTTATCACGTTCTTATTTGTCTCATAATAAATTACTGTGTGCTTTGTTAAAACGGACCGTCTAACATTTTTTCTCTTCGCAGTTTTAGGAAATAATCTTGGATTGATAATTATTAGGTCAAGCCTTTTATTAAGACCTCTTGCAAAATTTTGAATCTCCTTTTTAGTCCAATTCTCGGCCAGCCAGATAGCCTATAATATTTTCCAGATCAGCTAAAGCCCTATCAGACCAAAAAAGTCTATAGCCACTTTTCATAAAGTTTTTTGGCTTCCTTGTGTGGTTTTACCCGGCCGGCTTTAATATCAGCTAAGCCTTTGTCAATTGATGTTCTTTCTTCGTTTGTTATTTCTCTCCACCAATCCAACTTTCGTGGACTTTCCCTTAGCATTCTTAGCCTTTCAATAGCAGTAGTGTCCTTGAGCCCGGTTACCCATTTTATAATTTCAAGCTTCTCTTTTTCTAAGTTTAATTCGTTCATTGGATTCTCAATTAGATCCTCTAATTTAATACTTTTAATTTTGAGAATAGAAACCCTTAATCATTTATAAATCTGATATGAACTCAAAAAACATAAAACTCTTTCTTCGTGCGGCCATTGGATTCAGTTTTCTTTCTGCTGTGGCCGATCGGTTTGGCCTATGGAATGCATCGGTTTCTGCCTGGGGTAACTGGGATAGCTTTTTAGCCTACACCCAAGCAATAAATCCGTGGGTTCCTGATTCTTTAATACCCGCACTCGGTGCATTAGCCACATTCGCTGAAATCGTTTTTGCCTTGGCCTTGCTTGTCGGATTTAAAACAGAATTAATTGCTCGCCTAAGCGGGATACTCTTGCTTCTTTTTGCACTGGCTATGACATTCTCTAGCAGTATAAAAGGAGCCTTTGACGCTTCAGTCTTCAGTGCTTCTGCGGCTGCATTTGCATTGAGTTTAATGAAGAATAAGTATTTAGAATTGGATAACCTGATTGTAAACTCTAAGAAGTCTTAAACAAAATCCGGGACGTATAACTGCGCAAACTTAAGCCCATGGTTTGTGTCCTGAAATCCAAGGTTTGTGTCCTCACAAACTAGTATGAATGAATCTTTCCTTTCTCGTACTTTTGCCTCTCATTTTTTTGACAATGGAACTCAAGCTGACTACCAGCTATAAACAAATCTTATTCATGGCACTGCCAATTTCTATGGCCATGCTGGTGCCGCAGCTGAATTTTATCACGAATAATATTTTCCTTGGCGGATTGGGTGAGCAGGAACTGGCCAGCGCGGGAATAACCGGAGTTTATTACTTAATCTTTGCGGTAATTGGCAATGGACTAAACAACGGACTGCAAGCATTAATAGCGCGAAGAGCTGGTCAAGGTTTACCAAAAGAGATTGGCCGATTATTTTTTCATGGGATTTGGATTGCACTGGTAATTGCAAGTTTGGGTATTGGGATAACCTACTTGTTTGCGCCAACCATTTTACGGGCAACTATACACGATCCGCTCATTGCCGATCAGGTTATAAATTTTTTACTCATTCGTATTTGGGGCTTGCCATTTCTCTATCTGTACATTATGCGCAATGCTCTTTTGGTTGGCACGAATCAAACCCGGTTTTTAATCTGGGGAACGCTGGCAGAAGCTACCGTTAATATTTTTTTAGACTACACCTTGATTTATGGTAAGCTTGGATTTCCTGTGCTTGGTTTTAATGGTGCCGCCTATGCTTCCATTGTGGCCGAAGGGTTTGGTCTGCTGGTGATTTATCTGGTAATCCGCGTCAAGAATATTCACAAAGCCTTCGCATTCTTTGAGCAAACCAAGATTGACTTTTCTGTAATGAAATTGATTCTTACTATTTCAACTCCACTGATCCTGCAATTTGCCATCAGTATTATGAGCTGGGAATTTTTCTATATTTTAATTGAGCATCACGGTCCGCGGGCATTGGCCATCTCCAATACGATGCGCAACATCTTCGGGTTGTTTGGGGTTTTTTGTTGGGCCTTTGCGGCTACAGCTAATACGATGGTGAGTAATATAATTGGTCAGGGGCGGCAAGATGAAGTAATGCCGTTGATTAATCGTATTGTTAAATTAAGTCTGGGAATCGCGCTATTTATTTTTGTGCTCTTGAATAGTATGCCAGCCTTATTTCTACAAATCTATAGCCAGGGAGATGCATTTATTGCTGAGGCCATACCTATTGTAAGAATCGTTTCTGTGGCTTTATTAATGATGTCGGTTGGAACAATTTGGCTCAATGCGGTAACGGGCACGGGCAACTCGCGGGTAAATCTTTTGATTGAATTTATTACGATTGTAGTTTACTGTGTGTATGTTTATTTTGTACTTGAGCGTTGGAATTTATCCATTGGCTGGGGCTGGGGTAGTGAGTGGGTTTATTGGATCAGTATGTTTACGATGGCTTATTTTTATATGAAGTCGGGCAAGTGGAGAGATAAACAAATTTGAAACAGATTTTGGAAGCAAGCAACTTAAAAGGGCTAACCGATGAGCAAGTAGTAACGAGCCGCCATAAGCATGGACGGAATGTAACAACGCTGCGTGAGCAAAATCGTCTTTGGCAGGTGATTAAAGAGATTGCCACAGAACCCTTATTTATTATTCTGGTTTGTACCGCTGCTATTTATATCCTCTTGGGTGAATTTAGTGAAGCGGTTATTATGATTATTGCGCTTGGGTTTGTTTCGGGTATTTCTATTTATCAGGAAAACCGTAGCCGATCGGCTGTGGCCGGACTAAAAAAACTAACAGCCTCATTAGCCAAAGTTATTCGTAATGGTGTTACACAAAAAATAGATACCGAAGAGTTGGTCGTGGATGATTTGATCGTGTTGGAGGATGGCGATAAAGTTCCTGCCGATGCGATCATCATTAGGCAAAATGATTTTTCTGTAAACGAAAGCATTCTTACCGGAGAGTCGTTGGCCGTGCTGAAGGAAACAGAAGGGCCAAACAATAATGTTTTTCAAGGCACCATGATTATGAGCGGATCGTGCGTGGCACAGGTGACTGCCGTTGGCAAACAATCCGAGTTGGGCAAAATAGGTCAATCCCTCGAGGAAATAGAAATCAGTCGCACCCCCCTTCAAGAACAAATTAAAAGTTTCGTTAAAGCGATGGTGGGCGTTGGCTCAATCGCATTCCTTATTGTATGGGGAATAAATTATTATTTGTCACACGATGTGCTTCATAGCTTGTTACAAGGCTTAACACTGGCTATGTCTGTATTGCCCGAAGAAATACCCGTAGCGTTCAGCACATTTATGGCGCTGGGTGCCTACCACCTCTATAAACAAAAAGTGATTGCCCGATCTCCGCATACCGTTGAAACCCTGGGCGCAGCTACTGTAATCTGTACTGATAAAACGGGAACGATAACGGAGAATGAAATGCGACTCGCTGTTATTTATGATTTTATAAATGATAAAGAGTATGACTATGTAGCCGGAGTACCTTCTTTTAATTCAGTATTAGAATATGCGATGTGGGCATCGGAGCCTACTCCATTTGATGCGATGGAAAAATCGATTCATACGGTGTATACATCGGTTGCCCCGAATGATAAACGACTAACCTATACTCAAATACATGAATATCCCTTGGGAGGGAAGCCACCCATCATGACTCATGTGTTTAGTAATAATGCTAATGACCGCATTATTGCTTGCAAAGGAAGTGTAGAGGGAGTGTTAAATCAAAGTATACTTTCTGCTGATCAGCGCGACAAGATTCTAAGTATTACAAAACGATTTGCCTCTAAAGGATATCGGATACTAGCCGTAGGCCGATCGGATTATAGTGACCCGGAATTTCCTTTATCGCAATACAAGTTTGAGTTTCAGTTTTTAGGCTTGATTGGATTTTATGATCCTCCTAAAAAAAATATTGCAACAACGCTCAAAAAATTTTACGAGGCTGGCATTGAAGTAAAAATGATTACGGGCGATTATGCGGAAACCGCGGTTGCGATTGCCGATCAGGTAGGAATGAAAAAGGGCACGGGTATTTTAACCGGAGACCAGGTAATTGAAATGAATGATAACGAGTTACGCCAACAGGTGCGGGGCGTTACTATTTTCGCCCGCATGTATCCCGTGGCAAAACTCAAAGTGATTGAAGCCTTGAAAGCCAATGGGGAGGTTGTGGCCATGACAGGCGATGGGGTTAATGATGGGCCCGCACTTAAAGCTGCACACATCGGTATTGCTATGGGTAAACGCGGCAGCGAAGTGGCAAAGAATGCGGCCTCGTTGGTTTTGGTGGATGATGATTTGTTTAATATGACGGAAGCCGTTGCGTTGGGCAGGCGCATTTATGAAAATCTGAAAAAGGCAATTCAGTATATTATTTCCATCCACATTCCCATCATCCTTATTGTAACGATGCCGTTGATTCTCATGTGGGATTACATCAACATTTTTTCTCCGATACATGTTATTTTTTTAGAATTAATTATGGGACCGACTTGCTCTGTCATTTTTGAGAATGAACCGATTGAGGGGAATTCGATGACGCGCAAACCGCGTAAAATGAGTTCTACCTTTTTTTCGATGCGGGAATTATCGCTGAGTATCGTGCAAGGATTAGTAATCACAACGGTCTGTTTGGCAATGGGATATTACTTTATTCAAATAGGTTCAAGCGAAGCCACGGTGCGAACCATTATTTACACCACATTAATCTTTAGTAACCTATTTTTAACCCTGGCTAATCGTTCCTTTTACTATTCTGTGTTTACTACTATTCGATATAAAAATGCATTGATCCCGCTGATTTTGTCAATCTCTTTGATTGTTCTATTTCTATCAATTTATTTTTATCCGCTGCAACGTATTTTTGCTTTTGAAGCAATAGCCATAAAAAGCATTGCACTTTGTTTGGGGGCAGCTTTTGCTGGAGTTATGTGGGTGGAGATCGTGAAGTGGATAAGAAGAAAGGCTACGCCTTCGGAGTCTAAATAAGTGATGCGATTAATTTTTCTCTGATTAAACTAATTTGGCCTTTAATGCGACTTCAATAGTATGATTCGAAAAATCGGTAAGATTCTCTTAATAAGCGTTATCTCATTTTCATTAATTGTTATTTTGTTTATGCAACAAAAATCATTTGGCAATCTGCCGAAAGGCGGCCGCAAACAACGACTCGAGGCTTCTCCAAATTATAAAGATGGTGGATTTCAAAATCGCAGGGAGACGCCCATGATGGCTGAGGATGTCTCGTATGTTTCTTTGCTTTGGAAGTTTTTAAAGAGCGATTCAATACGATATCCACAGCAAACGCTGCCCTCTGTTCGTACTGATTTAAAAAACCTCCCTTCCGAAAAACCCTCCATCGTATGGTTTGGACATTCAACCTATTTGATTACACTTAACAATAAGCACATTCTGGTTGACCCCGTTTTTAGTGAGCGGGCTTCACCGGTTCAGTATGCGGGCTCGAAAGCTTTTGAGGGAACCATGATTTATTCTCTTAGTGATTTTCCTGCCATAGATATGGTAGTTATCTCACACGATCACTATGATCACCTGGATTACAATACGATATTAAAATTAAAATCATCGGTTAAAAGATTTTCAGTTCCGTTAGGGGTTGGTCAGCATCTCGTTACCTGGGGTGTTGATGAAAGCGCCATTACCGAATTTGATTGGTGGGATCAGGCCGAGATTTTTCCAGGCATGCAATTGACCTCTACACCGGCTCGTCATTTTTCGGGTCGTGGGTTTGTTCGTAATAAAACGCTTTGGTCATCGTATGTACTGCAAACCAATGAGTACAAAATTTTTATTGGTGGTGATTCCGGGTACGATGATGCTTTTAAGGAAATTGGAAATAAGTACGGACCTTTTGATTTAGCCTTGTTGGAATGTGGGCAGTACGATCGTCAATGGCCTAATATTCATATGATGCCTGAACAAACTGTACAAGCCGGGGTCGATTTAAATGCTAAAGTTATGATGCCCGTGCATTGGGGCAAATTTGTTTTAGCCAATCATCCGTGGAAAGAGCCCGTGGAGCGTGCCACCAAACAGGCAGAAGTATTGAAAATAAAAATTGCCACACCTCTAATTGGAGAACCCATTTTTTTAAACGATTCATTCCCTGCCGCGCACTGGTGGCAAGGATTGAAGTAGTTGAGTTTAGAATCTGTGTGTGATCTCAGTTTTTAATCCGCTGTAACTGGCCATTCGAAACAAACCAGTATTCATTGGGTTTATCGGTTGGCCAGTGAAGTAAATTGAAGGCCGGAGTTCCCGTAAGTGAAGCCTGAAAAGTATAAACCTCAATAGCTTTCTGATTGTTATTCCATTCGAGTGGCTTATTGACTTCACAAACCTCAGGTGAACTTTTAGCCATTAGAAAAAATGCATTGCCCGAACCAAACACAGTAGCATTTCCTTTTTTATCAATGCATACGGCTGTTCTTTCATCAGCCGCAATTCCTTTCGGCTTGGCTACTTGAAAATCTTTAATCATACGGGCCATAAAAACAAGGTGTCTTCCCTGTCGCTCGCGTTGCGAATAATGCTGATCGGCAATAGTATTTACAAGAAATGGAATATTAATAAAACTTTTTGAAACACTGACTTGCTCAACATAAGGATGGGCCAACGCATCAGCCGAGACTGCGGTATCATGACGGGCATCAAAGATGTATTCGCTCAAAACAGCACAACCTGCACTTGTGCCTCCTATTGGTATTTTCTTTTTGTTGATCAGATATTGAATGGCCTCTGATACTTCAGAATCCTTCCAATAGTTTACATAATTCCATTGATCGCCACCCGCAATAAACAGCGCTTCGGCTTCACAAATTCGTTGCCCTACTTCTTTACTCATTGCCTTCTCGCGCGAATCAATTAATAATGTTTCAACCGAATTGAGCCCGCCCATTTCGTAGAGATAATCATTATAACCGGTTGAGCCGGTTGAACGAATAATCACGAAATCACCACCGCCACTCCGTTCAATCATCCACTTCATGGCCTCCTCCACATCTTTACCACCACCACCCAAAACAAATCCGGCTTCCGTAGATGTACTTACATCAGAAGCTGAGCCACTAATGCCAATACTCACCTGCGACAGAGTTATGGATTGTTGTCCTGAACTGATGAAAGGGATAATCACCAAAAGAGATAGTTTAAAACAATGTGAAAGCAGTGCACGCATAGATAGCAAAAATGACAAATTTTGATTTGCTTAAAAGCTTAATCAAAAATTAATTTCTTACCCGGGCCAGATGCGATTGGTTTTCACAGCCTTCCCGGTTTTCATCTCGGATGTCCTGCCCTTCGACAACCCGATAGCCATCGGTTCAGGCTGGTATTGGTTTTATTAAGTTTTGAATAACTCCAGTTAATCAACCTTATTATCTATTTCAAAGGTGTGAGCAAAATCGAAAGGTTTCGTTGTATCTTTACCCTTTCAACAGCTGCAATCATGACAATTCAACAAAGATTTAATCCGAAAGACCTTGAGCGTATTAAAAATGCGGTGAAAGAAGCCGAGAGTAAAATATCCGGAGAGATTGTTCCGGTATTTGTAGAAAAGAGCAGTCATTACACCATTGCTAACTATCGGGCGGCATTGATTGGAGCCGCTGCTATATTTTTTCTAATTATAATTTTTGATCGGTATGTTCCTAATCTGGCCGTTTACGATCCTGTATTAATTTTTACCTTGGTGATGTTGGGTGGATTTATTGGAGCGTTGAAATCGCACTATATTAATCTGGTTAAGCGCTTAATGTTAAGCCAGTCGTACATGGACCAGGCTACGCGCAAGCGTGCCGAAAACGCATTCCTGCAGGAAGAAGTTTTTAATACCCGCCAGCGCACGGGCATCATGATTTTTATCTCCTTTTTCGAACATGAAGTGATTGTTATGGCCGACAAGGGAATAAGCGAGGTGGTTGATCAAAAAGAGTGGGATTCCATGGTGCGTAAAATCATCGACAACGTAAAGCAAGGTAAAATTGTGGATGGGATTGAAGCCGCGATTTTGCGATGCGGTGAGATTTTACTGGAAAAAGGATTCGTAATTACTCCGGATGATGTAAACGAATTAGGAGATGATTTACGAATTGAATAACTGGTTTCGCAAATGAATCTTCTTTTAAAAGTTCGGATGAAATTTTTTCTCATACTTTTTTTCTCGCTTATTCTTTTAATTCCTGCTGCTGCGCAACGCAGTATTCCGCCCCATGGCGGTATGTGGGTACATGATGAAGCTGAAGTTCTTTCGCCTGGAGCCAAAGCACAACTGGAGGCTATGCTTAAAGCAGAACGCGATTCAACATCTAACCAGATTGCCGTTTATATTATTCCATCGATGGATGGTGATGATATCGATGACTACGCAGTGCGTGTTTTTAAAGAATGGAAACTGGGCCAGGAGAAAAAAGATAATGGTGTTTTGTTTTTGATCGCCATGCAAGACCGCCTAATGCGGATTGAAGTGGGCTATGGATTGGAAGGAGTTCTTACGGATGCACTCTCAAGTCGAATAAACAGAAATGAGGTAGCTCCTAACTTCCAAAAGGGAGATTATGAAGCGGGCATTCAAGCGGGTACACTCGCGATCATGAAAGCAATCTCGGGAGAGTATGTCAATGATGCACCACCGGTTTCAAAACGGAAAAAGAAATCTCCCTGGAGCAGTGTAATATTTATTGTATTGATGATACTATTTATGTCGCGCAAAAATCGAGGTGGCGGTTCGGGTATGGGTGGCTATTGGACAGCGGCTATGATGGGCTCAATGTTAGGCGGTTCAGGCCGTAGCTCAGGCGGCTGGGGCGGTGGTGGAGATTTTGGCGGTGGCGGTTTTTCTGGCGGTGGCGGATCGAGCGATTCGTGGTAACGTTGACTATTTTGAATTAGAATATGCGCACTAGATTTTTGATTTACGCTTTATTGATTTCGGTTTCTGCGTTTGCCCAGAAAGTGGTTCCGGAATTATGGAATATGCGGGTGCATGACGATGCACATGTACTAAAACAGGAAACTATTGATGCCTTGGAAAAGCAACTGAAGTCTTATGAAGACTCGACCTCCAATCAAATTGCTATTTTGATTTTAAGTACGCTAGACGGAGAATCCGTTGAAGACTATTCTATGCGGGTTGCTGAGAAATGGGCGCTGGGTCAAAAAGAAAAAGACAATGGCGTATTATTGTTGATCGCTGTAGATGATCATGCCATGCGCATTGAAGTAGGTGCCGGATTGGAAGGGGTACTTACCGATGCCTTATGCAGTAGAATTATTCGTAATGAGATGGCACCTAATTTTAGAAGGGCCGATTTTGATACAGGCGTTACAGCGGCTATACAGGCTATCATAGCGGGTATTGGTGGCGAATATAAGGGCGATGACGTGAGTGATGTAAATGATTTAACACTCACCGCGCGCATTCTTATTGGTCTTGGAATCTATGCGGTCCTGAGCATCTTTGCTTTTTTTGCCTTAATCATTCAAGATCGTTGGGCTTGGTTTATGTATGCTTTTCTGATTCCATTCTTTGCAATTTTCCCCGCGCTTGTTTTTCCATTGAACCTGTGGTATGTGCCGGGACTATCCTTCATAATTATTTTTCCGATTATCAAATGGTTAACGATGCGAAGTGCCTGGGGTAAAAAAATGGGCAAGACGATGGCAAGCGGTGGTACCGGATCAGGATCAAGTTCCGGAGGTAGTTCAAGCAGCTCTAGTAGTTGGAGTTCGGGCAGTAGCAGTGGTAGTAGCTTTTCTGGTGGTGGCGGAAGTTTTGGTGGCGGTGGCAGCAGCGGTGGCTGGTAAAACCTTTCTTAGGCCGGAAGATTTATCACAAACAAAACGGATCAAACTAAATTCATAAATAGCGGAGCGCTTACGTTTTGCTACGTAACTAATTCAAAGTACTCGTTAAAATTATTCAGTACCCGTTCGTTTGCCGCATCAATTTCTGCCAACCGTATTGCACCTTCTTCAAATTGAAACCTATAACCCCCATCGTAAGGGAAGTAGTTGTATTCCTTAAAGGTTAAAATGCGGCCCGCCTCGATTTTATAATGACTGAAATCAAGAAACTCCTTTATCACTTTTACTTTATCACCCTTATGCAAGCCGTCCAGTGATTGTGGCATGTCGGTAAATTAATTGCATAGATGAAGGTACGTATTTTACTTATTTACTACATTTAGTATCCTAATTTTATTTCACAACTTCTGGAATTCCCTACTCATTTAACTTATTGTAAGATGCAAAGCCTCCTCAAAAAGAACATTTTCTTATTTCTTATTTTCCTATTGATTGAATCAGTTGTTATCGCTCAAGGCACGCGACTATTACGCCAACCCTCGTTAAGCGCTAATCATGTAGCATTTTCTTATGGAGGCGATATCTGGGTCACAGAATTAAGTTCACAAAAAACCTTACGTTTAACCAGTACGCCAGCCGTAGAGGGCAACCCTCACCTTTCACCCGATGGTAAATGGGTAGCATTCAATTCAAATCGATCCGGAAATAATGCGGTATATATTGTTTCTATTGAAGGCGGTACACCCAAAAGACTTACCTGGCATCCAAGCGCTTCGCTTACACGTGGCTGGAGTACCGATGGCAAGCATGTATTGTTCGCAACTCCGAGAGAAACCGCACCGGCAGGCCTCGACCGGTTATGGACTGTATCTATAGACGGAGGACCTTCTACCTTACTTACAAAACAATGGGGAACAGACGGGTCTTATTCGCCCGATGGTAAACAAATAGTTATTGATCGGGTCCATCGTTGGGACGTAGAGTGGCGTAATTATCGGGGCGGGCAAAATACTCCGCTTGTAATTTTAAATCTGGCCGACCAAACAGAAAAACTTATACCCAATGAATCTACGTTTGACATACAACCTTTGTGGTTGGGTGATAAAATTTATTTTTTATCAGATCGCGATTGGACTTCCAACATCTGGAGTTACACGCCCGCATCCGGAGAATTGAAACAAATTACCCAGGTAACGGGATCTGATATTAAATGGCTTGGCGGCTATGGAAACAAACTTGTTTTCGAGCACGATGGATATCTGCATCTGCATGATTTAACAACAAATGAAACGAAACAACTATCCATAGACATTCAGGCAGATTTTCCTTGGGCAGAGACAAAATGGGAAGATGTTACCAAAAGTGCGCGCGCAGTTTCTTTATCAGCAACCGGCAAACGAGCCATTATGGAAGCACGTGGTGAAATTTTTACCATACCGGTTGAACATGGTGATGCTAGAAACATGACCTTAAGTTCCGGTGCAGCTGACCATGCTCCGATTTGGTCACCCAAGGGAAATGAAGTAGCCTGGTTCTCGGATGTAGATGGAAAGGGTTATGCCTTGATGATTGCTGCGCAAGACGGATTAACAAAACCGAGAACTATTTCCATTGGTGAATCTAAAATGGCCTGGGAGCCTACGTGGTCACCCGATGGAAAACTCATAGCTTTTGCCGATGATGATGTGCGCATACGCGTTGTAGAGATGGCAACCGGAACGATCAAAACGGTTGATGTTGGGGGCGCAAATATTGAACGGGGCGATATGGGATTAACCTGGTCTCCCGATTCAAAATGGTTGGCTTATTCGAAATCAGGGTCAAATAATTTCAAACAAATTATCGTCTGGTCTGTAAAAGATAATAACACCCGGTCATTAACAAATTCTTTTGCGGATTCAAACTCCCCAGCCTGGGATCGTGATGGCCGCCATCTTTATTTTTTAGCCACTACCGAACTTGCTCTTGCCTCGGGTTGGGCTAATACCAGTAGCATGATGGCTGATCCGAACTATGCAGCATACGTCATTAATTTGAGAAAAGAGGATTTGTCACCCTTCAAACCGCGTAGTGATGAAGAGTCTTCAGCCGAAGAAAAGAAACCAGAGCCAGAAACTAAAAAACCTGCGGATAAAAAATCAAACACAAAAAAGCCGGCTGAAGAAGATAAGGAAAAACCAAAAGAGCCTGAGCCGGTAATTATTGATTTCGATAATATAGAGCGAAGAACTATTGCGTTACCCTTACCAAAAGCGGGTTACAGACTTACTCTTAGTGGCCCAGCGGGTACCGTATTTATTGGTGAACAAAAATCGGGCAACGGGATAGTGTTGCATAAGTTCACGCTTGAAAAACGTGAAGCAAAGGAATTTATCAGTGGAGCAAGTCAGATTTCCGTTTCCGGAGATGGCAATAAAATGTTGGCCAAAGTTAATAATGATTGGAAAGTGTTGTCCACCACAGGAGCAAATGGTAATGACGGAACATCGCTTAAGTTTAATCTCAAAGTAAACTTAAGTCGGGCGGAAGAATGGAAACAAATTTTTGAAGAGGCCTGGCGCTATGAGCGCGATTATTTTTATGATCCAAACATGCATGGAAGAAATTGGACCGAAGTGCATGAACGGTATGCCCCGTTAATTCCTTTTGTAAAACATCGCACAGATCTGAGCTATGTTCTCGATCAAGTAAATGGCGAGCTTTCTGTTGGCCATAGTTTTGTTTTTGGTGGCGATTTTCCTGAAGTAGATAAACCGGCAGTGGGTTTGCTTGGCGCGGATCTGGTGGCCGAGAATAAACGTTGGAAGATAAATCGAATCTATACAACAGAAAGTTGGAATCCCGAACTATCCAGTCCGCTTGATAGACCGGGAATAAAAATTCAAGAAGGAAATTATCTGGTGGGCATTAATGGAAAAGAACTAACTGATGCCGATGATCCCTTTCAGTTTTTAGATGGTACAGTAGATGTTCAAACAACATTGCATATAAATAAAACACCAGATTTTGCAGGAGCCTGGCAGGAAGTAGTGAAGCCAATTGCCAGCGAAGATAATCTTCGGCAGCGCGGATGGGTAGAAGACAACAGACGCATGGTAGATAAATTATCAAATGGAAAACTGGCCTATGTGTGGGTGCCCAATACATCAGGGAATGGTTTCGTTTCTTTTAATCGTTATTTCTTCGCACAGCAGGATAAAAAAGGAGTAGTGATTGATGAGCGTTTTAATGGAGGTGGATTATTAGATGACTACATGGTGGATTTAATGAATCGCAAACTACGCGCGGCTCTTACCAATGAAGTTCCAAATGGCACACCTTTTCGGTTGCCCGCAGGAATACTCGGACCAAAAGTTCTTTTGATTAACGAAATGGCTGGTTCGGGAGGAGATTTCTTTCCATGGGTTTTCCGTCAGCAAAAAACCGGGCCGCTAATTGGTGCACGCACCTGGGGCGGATTGGTGAAGTCATCGGTGCATTATAGTTTGGTAGATGGTGGTGCGCTTACCGCACCCGACAACGCTGTGTTTGATCCCATCAATAACAAATGGGTTGCTGAGAACGAAGGCGTTGCTCCCGATATAGAAGTTCGTCAGGATGCTGTTTCTCTTTCTAAAGGAATTGATGCGCAACTCGAGCGCGCGGTAAAAGAAGCCTTAAAATTGCTGGAAGAACAGGGTGAAATAAAAATTACACCACCGCCTTTCTCAACACCCGCGAAGAAGAAAAATTAAAGACAGAGACAATGAATTGGCCACAGATTCACAGAATTAATCAGTGAATCTGTGGCTCTTTTCATTTCCCTGATCAGGGGTTAGCAATTTTGCTTTGCGAGCATTTATCGGTACGACAAGAAACAGAGTTATAATAAAAGGAAAATAGAATCATTCTCTTAGGAGTTGGCCAAAGGTTCACAGAATTAATCAGTGAATCTGTGGCCTTTTTAAAATGGCTTGCTTTTACTCCCCTTAAGGATTACTAAAATAAGTCGGCTTTTTATTTTCGAAATCGGTGGCTTGCTGAAAAACATGAGCAGCCTCCAGCAAGGGGCCTTCGTTATAAAGATTTCCAATTAAAATAATGGATGTAGGGTGTCCTTTATCATCCAGGCCGGTTGGTATAGAAATAGCTGGGTGACCGGTAAGATTGGTTATCATAGATTGGTTTTTCCCATCGGTAGGAACAACAATAAAATCAAATTCTGAAATCAGCGCGTTAAACTTTTCAATTAGCACTTTACGATATCGGTTAGCCTGTAGATATTCAGAAGCTGGTATAAATCGTGCTTGACGCAATGAATTGGCTCGCGAAGGAGCGTCTTGTTCAGATAACAATCTTTCTCCGTGTGCACGAACAAGCGAATCAAAAAATGCTCCCGCCTCTGCGCGAAGTATTATATCGAATGCCGGATAAGGAACATCTTCCGGTAATGTTATTTCTTTCAGGTTCGCGCCAAGCGAGCGTAACTTTTCGATTGTTTCTAAACCTATTTTACCTATACGACTAGTATCCTTATCAAATAATTTTTTTGTGTATCCTATCTTATAGGCACTTAAGTCCGTGGGTGAATTGAAAGAGAATGAATAATCCACTACGGTATGATCTTTTTCTGCCAATTTATTTTTACCTCGGATAACATTAAAGACGATGGCACAATCCTGTGCACTTCGACAAATCGGTCCTACTTTATCCATCGACCAGGATAACGTCATAGCGCCACTGCGGCTAACAGCACCAAAGGATGGACGCAGCCCTGTAGCACCACAACGTGAGGATGGAGAAAGTATAGAACCCAATGTTTCAGTGCCAATAGAAAAACCTACTAATCCTGCTGCGGTAGCTGATGCAGAGCCGGCTGATGAACCACTCGCTCCCTGCTTAAGATCCCATGGATTTTTTGTTTTGCCTCCAAACCAAACATCGCCACGTGCCAGCGCTCCGGAAGTTAGCTTGGCAATTAATACTGCTCCGGCTTCTTCCAGTTTTTTAACCACCTCAGCGGTGTCGTTCAAAACTTGATTTTGATAAGGCTCGGCACCCCACGTGGTTTTATAGCCGGGCACAGCAAATAAATCTTTTATTCCATAAGGGATACCATGCAGCGGGCCTCGGTATTTTCCATTGGCAATTTCCTCATCCGCTTTTTTTGCTTGCTGCAAGGCAAGGTCTTCGGTAAGGGTAATAACAGCTAAAAGTGTATCGTTGTATTTTTTAATTCGCGACAGGTAAATCTTAGTGAGCTGTGTGGAGGTTATCTTTTTATTCTTAATTAATGAACTTAGCTGCGCTACCGTCATGAAAGCAATTTCTGTTTCAGAGGCAGGGACAGTCACTTGTTCTGGGTAATCCCAGTGCGATGAATCACTTATTTTTCTGAATTGAAAATTATCAGGACGTGGATCAAAATAAAGAGCAGGAGCAATGGAGTAGTCTATTGAAAAAGCCCGCATGGAATCGTACCCATTTTTATTTTCATTGAGATAGGGCCGCATGGTGTTTATTTCTTTTCGAGAAAAAGACAGATCATCAATTTTTTGTGCAGCCCTGATATGGCGATTAGCAATTTTACGTTGCGAACAACCGGCAACCAACACAGCCAGAATAAGTATAAAACAGAAATAAGATTTCATTCTTTTAAAAGTTAGAGTCACAGACGCGTTGCTTAATTCTGTGAATCGGTGGCTATCTTTTTTAATACCCTTTCGTGATTCCCTTTTCAATAGCAGGAATTCCTTCTTTCATCCACGGAGGCAATTCAGCATTCTTTAAGTAGTGATCAAAAAATTGTTTCATGCGGATTTGAAAGTCCATGCGGTTTTCACGCTTCACCGGCCAATGAGGTTCACCATTATAATTTAGCATCCACACCGGTTTATCGAGCCTGCGCATAGCCATGTACATTTCAATTCCTTGATACCACGGCACTGCTCCATCGGCATCATTCTGTAAAATCAGCAACGGAGTTTTTATTTTATCAGCAAAAAAGATAGGTGAGTTTTCCACGTAAAGCAATGGCTTTTCCCATAATGTACCACCGATGCGACTTTGTGAATGTTCGTATTGAAACATCCGGCTCATACCGCTCTCCCACCGAATGCCCCCATAGGCGCTGATCATGTTAACAACAGGCGCACCGGCCTCTGCCGCTTTAAACATATCGGTTCGGGTAATTAAATACGCTGTTTGATATCCGCCCCAGCTATGCCCTTGTATGCCAATATTTTTTTCGTCAACAAATCCTTTAGAGATAAGTTGTGTGATGCCCGGCATAATACAGTTGTGTGCGCTTTCTCCAGGGAAGCCCACTTTGTAGACAATATCAGGAACGAAAACGAGATAGCCATCACTTACATAGGTAGTACGGTTAATAGCCGACCGTAAGGGATTAGGTGTAATGTGGCTGTGAAGATTATCACTTTCGCGTTCGTAGAAATAAACAATGATCGGATACTTCTTTTTTGGATCAAAGTTGTCGGGCTTGTACAACAATCCCTGCAAAGGAATATTGTCTATCGAAGTCCAGTTAACTAACTCCACCGAGCCCCAAAAATAATTTTTCATTTGCGGATTGGCGAGGCTAATCTTTTTCGGTGCTGATAAATTCAAATCAGCTGTCCACACATCAGGAAACTCACGGAAGCTTTCGCGGGTGTAAAGAATCTGGTTCGCTTGTTTGGCTTTCACTACTCCGCCAAAACGATAATCCTCCATCAACAATTTAGTGAGCTTGCCATCTTTCAAAGAAAGCTTATAGTATCCGGCTGCTTTGGTGGTTTCATTAAAAGCTGAAAGTAAAAGATCTTGATTGGGATCTAAGAATCTTGCTTCCGGATCGAGCTTTACATTTCGAAAAACAATTTTTTGCTGACGACCAATCTTGGTGAGATTAACAGGAGCCTTTTTATTTTGTGGATCAAAGGCCCACAAGTCATACCGATCATAAACAATAAACTGAGCATCATCAGCGGTCCAGCCGGCAGTTCCATACGGACTTGGATAATCGGGATGATCGTCTTCCTCATCGGCAAATTTGACGTTAGCATCTTGCGTAAGTTTCACTGTGTTGCTCGTTGTATTTGCGTAAGAATACCAGGCAGTATCGGCCATGCTATACCAATACACATAGTTGGCTTTAGGCGAAAGACTGGCATTACCTTTTACGCGCGATGCAATTTGTTTTTTTGATCGGGTCGATACATCATAGAGATAAAAATCACTGAATGGAGAGCCTTCCCACGTAATGGATTTTCGGTATGGCACATTGGTTTCACCCAAAAAAAATGAGGAATTTCCTTCATTACCCAATTCGATAGAGGGCACTTCGCGATCTCCTAATTGAATCACTTCTTTAGTTGATAAATTAAGAGCTACCAGGTAATTGCGTTTCTTCTCGCTTTCTAATTGTCTGTTCTGCTGCGGATAGATGTAGTCATCATCGCCACTCCAGACTTCAACGCTTACAATTTCTTCTGTTAATAGAGTGGTATCTTGTACGATGGGTTTAGGAGTAGATCCAAAAAATAGGTTGTTGCCATCTTTACTGAATAGAGGCGTATAGTACTCACTCACAATCCAATTTTGTGGAATCCCCATAGAGGTTTCTACATCCAGCAGTTGGGCATTACTATTTTCTTTTGACCAATGGTAAAGTTTGAAATGACGAATCAATGCCTTGGTCGTATCGGAGTCCATCAGGAAAGCCGTTTGTGTTCCGTCCTCACTAATTGATAAGCCTTTGTATTTATACTTAGATTTTCCTTCGAGTAAGGGCTTAAGTTCTTCTTTCTGCAAATCATACCAGTAAACACCGGCTTGCATCGTTGAATCGTTGCCCGTGGAACTGAATAAAAGTCCTTGCCCAAATTTTGCGAAAGTATAATCCTTTACATAACCGAAGCGAGTCTCTTTATCATCTGATAATTTTTTAAGAACCAGGGTAAACCCATTTTCATCATTATTAACTTTTTTCTTTTTAGCCGCTGGTTTTTTGTCACCGGTAGTCGATGCTGGCTTAGCTTCCTTTTTTACTTCTTGTTGATAAGCTACCCAACCCCCGGCTTTTTCAGGAGTCTTGAAAGACTTTACATCGGCTACCTTTTGGGTTTTTCTTGAAGAGAAAGAGTAAATGCCCAGCGAGTCTTTAGGCAAATCTTCTTTTTTCTTTTTCTGTCTGCGAAGTTCTTTTACCAGATTTTGTTGGGGCTTGATTTTGAAAATGGCATATCGGCTGTCGAAACTCAGAGTAATCTCAGCGGCTCGCTTTATCGAATCCTGCGTGTTGGTTTTAAGATTATAAAAAATGACTTTGCCATCACCGTCCTGTGGATTAATCGTAAAAGCAGCATCCGTACCATCGGGCGTTAATGCCTTGTAGGTAATTTCTTTCCAGCTGTCATACACGGTGTGATCAAGTGGTTTTTTCTGTGGCGGAGGAACCACAGCTTTCTTTTGGGCTAAAGAACTGGCGCTTACTATTAGCGCCAGAATGAATATGGTAAATCGCATATAGATTAAAATTAGGGTTCAACAATAATGTTCAGAATGAGGCAGCCTTAAAAGTTAACTTCAGTTGTCAGCCTGAGTTTATCGAAGGCTAATCATTGACTGGAATTAGGTTTCGACAACCCGATAGCTATCGGGTCAATCTGACAGTTGTATTATTTTTGAGACTGCCTCAAAGATTTAGGAAGTGAAGATACAAGTCTGAGAGGAGAGAGTAGAAAGAATTTTATCAGTGGTGATAAACCTTGTGAAAGGGGATTAACAACTGATTTTCCCAACTCGTTTTTCGTGGCGACCGCCTTCAAAAGGAGTTGTCAGAAACTTTTTCAGAATTTTTTCTGCGAGGTCAACCGAAACAAAGCGTGCCGGTATGCAAACTACATTGGCATTATTGTGTTGCCGGGCGAGGGATGCCAGCTCTTCTGTCCAGCAGATAGCTGCGCGGATGCCCTGATGTTTGTTTGCCGTAATAGCCACACCATTGGCGCTGCCGCAAATCAAAACGCCTAAATCAAACTCATTTTTCTCAATGGCATTGGCTACAGGATGAGCAAAGTCGGGATAGTCAACCGATTCTAAACTATAGGTTCCAAAGTCTTTTGATTCATGACCCAATTTTGAAAGTTGTTTTATCAGCAACTCTTTGTATTCAAATCCTGCATGATCGGCACCGATAGCTATCTTCATGTTGATGATTGTTGGTCTAATCGTTCTTCTTCCAGTTCGCGTTTTTGTTTGCGCTTTAGTTCCATACTGGATATGAAAATACTGATCTCGTAGAGGAAGTACAAAGGAATGGAAATCAGCGATAAGCTTAACGGATCCGAACTAGGTGTAATCACAGCTCCAATAACTAAGATGGCAATTACGGCATGCTTGCGAAAACTTCTTAAAAGTTTAGGGGTAACAATGCCCACTTTCGTTAAAAAGAAAATGATTACGGGCAATTGAAATAAAAGGCCACTGCTTAGAACTAAAATAGTTACCGTTGACACATACGAAGTAATATCAAATTCATTGGAGATATCGGGGCTAATCTGGTAGTTAGCCAGGAAGGCGATAGTCATCGGGCATAAAATGAAATAGCCAAAAGAAATGCCTAGCAAAAAGAGACCTGAAATAGAAAATACTGCGCCTCTTGAACCTTGTTTCTCTTTACTGTAAAGACCGGGCTTAACAAAACGCCACAATTCCCAAACTACATAGGGGAAAGCCACCGCCAAACCAATTACAAACGAAGCTTGCAATTGCATGGTAAATTGCCCCATTAGAAACCGACTCTGAATCTTCATGGGAATATCGGTAACACATAACCCGTCAACACCCGTGGCGGCCCCTAATTGGCACAACCAACGAAACGTTATAAAGTCAACATGACCCGGGGCAAAGACGATATATTTAAAAATCTCTTCTGTGTAGATGAAGGCCACGATCATCATTGCGAAAATAGCCACCACCGATCGCACCACGTGCCATCTCAATTCTTCGAGATGATCCATGAAAGCCATTTCTTTCTCTTCTGCCATAAAATTAGAATCTCAAATCCAGTTAAAAACCGGATTACACAAACACAGTTAATTATTCACTACTTATACAAGGGAAACTTCTTCATGAACGCATTCACTTTGCGTTTCACCGCTTTCAAATGTTTTACATCGGCAGGTTTCTTTAAAGCCTCATCAATCAGATCTACCACTTTAATAACATCTTTTTCCATCAAACCTCGCGTTGTAATAGCCGGAGTACCAATGCGCATACCCGAAGTTACCATAGGTGATTGTGTATCGAACGGAACCATGTTTTTGTTGATGGTGATATCAGCCTGAATCAAAGCTTCCTCGGCAATTTTACCGGTAAGATTTTTTGAGCGCAGATCAATTAACATCAGATGGTTATCGGTGCCGCCCGAACTAATTTTATATCCTCTTTCCATAAATGCGCTGGCCATCGATTTGGCATTTTTAGCCACTTGCACAATGTATGTTAAATACTCATCGCTAAGTGCCTCGCGAAATGCAATGGCTTTAGCAGCAATCACGTGTTCCAACGGGCCACCTTGTGTACCGGGAAACACACCGGAATCAAGAATGGAAGACATTTTGCGTAATTCTCCTTTCGGTGTTTTTAAACCCCAAGGATTATCAAAATTCTTTCCCATCAAAATCAAACCTCCGCGTGGGCCACGCAATGTTTTATGCGTTGTTGTTGTTACAATATGGCAATGCTCCATCGGGTCATTCAATAAACCACGGGCAATCAAGCCTGCCGGGTGCGAGATATCCGCCAGCAACAAAGCCCCAACACTATCCGCAGCCATGCGCAATTTTTCATAATCCCAATCGCGGCTGTAAGCGGAAGCTCCGCATATAATCATTTTAGGTTTTTCTCGCTGGGCAGTTTCTAATACTTTGTCGAAATCAATCTCACCGGTTTCCTGCTCAACACCATAAAAAGAAGGCTGATAAAGTTTGCCTGAAAAATTAACGGGTGAACCATGGGTAAGATGCCCGCCATGCGAAAGATCGAACCCTAATATTTTGTCGCCAGGCTTTAAACAAGCCAACATCACCGCGGCATTGGCTTGCGCTCCGGAGTGTGGCTGTACATTGGCCCAAGCGGCACCAAACAATTCTTTGATCCGGTCTATGGCCAATTGCTCTACTTCATCCACCACTTCACACCCGCCATAATACCGCTTGCCGGGAAGGCCTTCGGCATATTTGTTTGTAAGCACAGAGCCCTGGGCTTTCATTACTTGTGTGGAAACAAAATTTTCGGAAGCTATTAATTCAATACCATGCTGTTGGCGTTGCTTTTCCTTTTCAATAAGATCAAATACAATTTTATCGCGTTTCATGGGCGGGGTACGGTTTACTAATCAGGTGCCAAAAATAGAGATAATGGTTAAGAAGGTCAGCTAATGCAAGAGAAAAAATAGACTCATTATTGACAGATGGCGGGCTGGCAGCGTAAAGGGCTTATCCTTAATGGTAAAATCTGGCTGGATTTCGTTTTGCTTTACGGATTGGGAAGCATTCGGGTAGCCTTAAATATCGGAGTATTGCGTAGGTCGCAGGAAGGATATGTCGATATGCGAAACGTTCTTTTGATACTCGGGCATGGCAGAAAGTTTTTTCCATTGCGGATCGTCTACAAAGGCTTTCCAGTGGGCATCACGCGAGGCCTGGTTTTCGAAGGTTGTCATGTACATTAAGTTTGGCATGCGGGCACCACTTAACACTTCAGCGTAAAACACCGCATTAAACCCTAATCGGTTAAACAACCCGATTTCATCACCGGCATTAAACATATCTACTTTATTTCGATAAATTTTCTCTGTGTAGCCTTCATAGCTACGCAGTTCATACACGCGTTCGCTTGCTGGAGTTTTTAAGTTGGGGATTGCCAACTGCGGCATTCCTGAAAATGCATTTAAAATAATTGTCTGAATACGATCGTAAGGCGGGTTATCAAAAGTTGCCTCGAGATAATCTTTTCCGCTCGTCAAATAGGTTTTATCCTTTAATAAGTTCCCTGCTTGCGAGGAGAGCTGATCGAGTGAACGAAAGGGAATAAGCACATAAAGTCGTTTGCCAAAAGTAGAATCGGTTTCTAACGGTTTAAAGACACCCACATTTTTAATCCCCGCCCGATGCAGAGCCGGCAGCAGCGCTTTCTCCAAATAATTTTCGGTACGCGTTTGTTGCTCACTGGTCTTAAATTGATATATCCGTAATTCAAAAAAATCGCGGGTGGCAGCATTTGAAAAACAGAAAGTCGCGATCAAAATGAGCCCCGACAAAACTAATCGATAAGATGTTTTCATTTCAGTAGCATTATATTCAAATGTAGCAGAACTTTACAAAAACATTCATTCTGTGAACTTTCAATATTATCTCGAATTAGTAGGGACCTTTTTCTTTGCGATATCCGGTGCGCTTGCCATGCAAGACAAAGATCAGGATTGGTTTGGGGCAGGCTTTACTGGGTTTATTACGGCTATTGGTGGTGGTAGCCTTCGAGACATCTTGCTGGGCAGCTATCCATTAGTTTGGATCGGAGACATCAATTTTTTGTATGCGATCTTGATTGGTGTTGTGGTTGCCATTATCTTTTTCAGAGTGATTGTTCGGCTGCGTAAAACCTTTTTGCTATTTGACACCTTGGGAATCTCCTTCTTCACCATTCTGGGTGTAGAAAAGGCGATGGGGCTTGGTATTCGCCCTGAGATTGCTGCGATTATGGGAATGTTTACTGCGGTGATGGGTGGCGTAATGCGGGACACACTAACGAATGAAATGCCTGTTGTTTTTCGAAGAGAAGTTTATGCAACCGCATGCCTTGCCGGAGCCATTGTTTATTTGCTTTTAGATTTGCAAACTCCGCTGGAGCGAAATTATAATTTGATTATTTCTATTTCTGTCATTATCGTGATCAGGCTTGTTTCAGTAAAATATAAACTGGCCTTGCCGGGATTTAAAAAGTAATTAATTACATCCTTTTCTTTTACCAGCAATCAAACATTTGCTTGTTAGCTCCTGCCCCTTTGATAATATTGTACCCTATGCGCTTCGCCCTGTTCTTTGTGTTTTTTGTTACGAGCTCTTTGATGCTATATGCACAAAAAAAGAACGAGGCTTATCAATTACCCATTCGTAAATCAACCGACATAATTCATATTGACGGTGTGGTTGACGAAGTTGATTGGGCGCAGGCCACAACAGCCACTGATTTTTTTATGGTAACGCCCATGGATACGAGCAAGGCCAGAGTAAGAACAGATGTTAAAATGACTTATGATGATGACAATCTCTATTTGGTTGCTATCTGTTATCATGCGTTACCGGGGCCATACATTGTAGAATCCCTTCGCAGAGATTTTAACTTTGGGAAGAATGATAACTTCTTGCTTTTCATGGATACCTTTGATGATCAGACGAACGGATTTTCTTTCGGAGCCAATGCAGCCGGAGCGCAATGGGATGGGTTAATGTATGAAGGCAGTCGCGTAGATTTAAACTGGGATAACAAGTGGACTTCGGTTGTAAAAAATTATGATGACAAATGGATTTTCGAAGCCGCCATTCCTTTCAAAACAATCCGATATAAAAAAGGCATTAGCAAATGGGGCATCAACTTTAGCCGACTTGATTTAAAAACCACAGAGAAATCCAGTTGGGCACCGGTGCCACGCCAATTTGCAACGGCTACGCTGGCATTTAGTGGTTCATTGGTTTGGGATACACCACCTCAAAACGCAGGTACCAATGTTTCTGTAATTCCTTATGCATTGGGTGGCCTCTCTAAAGACTATGAAAATGAAACACCGACAATACAGCGGGGCGAAGTGGGCATGGATGTAAAAGTGGCCGTCACTTCATCACTGAATTTGGATCTTACAGTTAATCCCGATTTTTCGCAGGTAGATGTTGATCGACAAGTTACCAATCTCGATCGCTTTGAACTTTTCTTTCCCGAAAGGCGGCAGTTCTTTTTAGAGAACGGAGATATGTTTAACAACTTTGGGTACACCACTATTCGTCCATTTTTTTCGAGGCGTATTGGATTAACGGCCCCTATTCAATATGGCGCGCGGCTAAGTGGAAAGATTGATAAGAACTGGCGCATAGCCGCTATGGATATGCAAACAGGCAAAGTAGAGAAAGACGGATTGCCCACTCAGAATTTTGCTGTGGTCGCGTTGCAACGCAGAGTGTTTGCGCGATCGAATGTTGGCTTACTGGTGGTTAACAAAGAATCTGTTAATTATGCGCCACCCGATTCGGGTACGGTATACTCCGAGTATAACCGAAACCTGGGGGTTGAATATAACCTGGCTTCATCCAATAATCTTTGGACGGGCAAAGCCTTGTTCTTAAAATCGTTTA
>JAGPBO010000113.1 GCA_018063305.1 Cyclobacteriaceae bacterium | reverse complement strand
CCCACCCGAAATAGCCGATACCTATAGTGACCCCAAGTTGGCACTGGAAGAAACCAAAAAGGCTTTTTTGATGATATCGAATGGATTTAACAGGGCTCAGAAGGAAGCAAGTAAGATAAAAGTGTTCCATGAAGCAGAGGAAAAAATTCAGGGTAAACCCCTGGAAGAAGTAAAAGACATCAAAACGAAAATTTAAAAACATTAAAATAAGCAGGTATGAAAAAGTTAATAATAGGAGCAGTGATGATGATGGCTGTTGCAGCCCAGGCGCAAAACGATGCCATCGCGAAATTCTTTACCAAATATCAGGACGACACCTCGTTTAGCCAGGTGACAGTAAGCGGTAAGATGTTTAATATGATGGCTAATCTTTCCGGTGATACCCCGGAAGAAAAGGAAATGATTCAAGCCATTAGCAAAATCAAAGGCTTGAGAATTCTTTCGAAAAATGAAACCAGAAATTCACGCGAATTATATAAAGAAGCCATCTCTATGATTCCCACCAAGGAATTTGAGGAACTTATGTCGATACGGGATAAGGATAAGGACATGAAGTTTTATACCAAAGAGTCTGGGGGTAAAATCAGTGAACTGGTAATGGTCATGGGCGGCAATGAAGAGTTTATGGTGATGACAATCTTTGGGGATATTGATTTGAAGGAGATTTCCAAAATAGGTAAAGCTGTTAAAATAGATGGATTGGATAATTTGGAGAAAATCAAAGACAAGAAGAACTAAAAAAATGAGGATGCCAGTTAAGGTGTCCTCTTTTTATTGAAACCATAAAAAATTTATCTAATGAAGACTATACAAGTTATAGTGTTTGTACTGGCCGGTGTTACCTTGGCGAATGCGCAAAGCAATAGTTATCAAACCCTAAAAAATACTTTTTCGAATGAGGCGGAAGTACACAGCTTTGCTTTTAGCGGATGGATGGGTCGCATGGTATTAGATATGGTAGGCGAACACGAACTTAAGAACGCAATTAAAGACCTTAATCACGTTCGCTTTATTACCATACCCCATTCCGTATTTAACGACCGGAATTTGTCCGTGAAGGGCTTTAAAAAAGTATTGCAACAGGATTCTTTCGAAGAGATTGCCTACATCCGTGATCGGGGTGAAGAAGTTACAATTTATTTGCACGAAACGGGTAATCATCAAAACCGGAAGAACGTATACTTCGTATTAGTGGAGGAAGCGCAAGAAGTAGTGGCTATAGAATTGAAAGGCTATCTTGATCGTGAACTACTGAATAGCTCTACCAAATTAGCAAGCAATAAATAATTTTATGAAAATAATTCTTACCCTTTTCTGCTTTGGCTTAACAAACCTGGTGTTTGCACAAACTAAAACAACCCAGGCTCTTGACGATAAGTATGAAGGACTCTCACTTTATTTTTATAAGAACACGTTGCGCATGCTCAATCAAACTGATGACCCTGCTTTTGATGAGCTTATCAAGGATATTGAAAAAATGAAATTCATGATGATTGATAAATCAGGCTTGAATTTTGGTAAGCAAGATTATGCAAAACTTTTGGCTGGATATAAATCAGAAAACTATGAAGAGATGATGACCGGTCGTTACGATGGTCGCAATTTTGACATTTATTTGTGCGAACAAAATGGTGATGTGAAGGGCACTGTTATTTTGGCTAATGATTCCAGTAGTCTTTTTGTTTTAGACATTAAGGGCAAGATTGCCTTGGACAAAGCACCCGAATTATTTAAAACCATTGACAGCAGCACTGACATTGGTAAAAAGATTAAAGAGTTTACAGGCCGTCAGGAAGGTGGGGAGAAAAAGCTTAAGGGGAAAAAGGATAATGATAATCAGGATAATTAATTCAATTCATTTTGGAAACCGTACTATCAACAAACAAGCTCACTAAAAATTTTGGAAAGCTTTGCGCTGTCAATCAGCTTGATCTCGAAGTAAAGAGAGGTCAGGTGTTTGGTATGTTAGGCCCCAACGGAAGTGGTAAAACAACTACATTAGGGATGTTGATGGGTGTTGTGAATCCATCGGCTGGAAGCTTTTCATGGTTTGGCGAACCAGCCACGCACCATACACGCAAGAAAATCGGTGCCGTATTAGAACACCCTATTTTTTATCCGTACCTCAGCGGACAAAAAAATCTTGAACTGAATGCATTGATCAAAGGAGCTGATCCTGCGAACATTGCCAAGGTTCTTGACACGGTTGAATTAACCACGCGCAAGGATGATAAGTATCAAACCTATTCATTAGGAATGAAGCAACGATTGGCTATCGCATCCGCATTAATTAGTGACCCAATCATATTAATATTGGATGAACCAACGAATGGCCTTGACCCGATGGGTATTGCTGAGATTCGTGAAATCATTAAAAGAATTGCTACCGATGGAAAGACCATTATTCTCGCAAGTCACCTCTTAGATGAAGTACAAAAAGTATGTACACACTTTGCGGTGTTAAAGCGTGGTAGTTTAATGCACATTGGGCCTGTGGATGATGTTGGTAAGGGTGAAGAGATTGTTGAAGTGCAAGCCTATCACGATGACCTAAGTATTCTCTTACAAGAGTTTTCTGGAAGCGCAAGTATCAAAAAGGAAAATGGAATGTTTGAGGTGATGATGAAGGAAGGCTTTCATTCTAAAGACTTAAATCGTTTTTTATTCGATAAGGGGATCGTTGCTTCGCACCTCCATACGCGTAAGAAAAGTTTGGAAAAACAGTTTCTAGAAATTTTGGCCGACACGAAACATTCATAAATCAAAATTCGTAATTCGTCAACCATAACTCCACGACATGCTTCATTTACTAAAAATCGATCTTAAGAAAATGACTAACTACCGTACCTTCTGGGTGATTTGTGGTTTGTATTTTCTTACCCTTGGATTTACCACGGCCAGTGGTATGGAGATTTTAAAATGGCTAGCAAGCAAGGGTGCGGAGTTTGGTGCTGCAATTAATATCAACAGGGTTCCTCTTTATCATTTTCCTGATATTTGGCAAAACCTGATCTGGATTAGTGGACTGTTTAAAATAGTGTTGGCGGTAATGGTTGTGATATCCATCACCAATGAGTATCAATACCGAACGCTGAGGCAGAACATTATTGATGGGATGAGCCGTTGGGAATTTTTGCAATCGAAGATCTTAACCAATGTTTTGTTAAGCCTCATGAGTGTATTCATGATTTTGGTAGTTGCCTTATTTACGGGCTTTATTTATACGCCAAAAATTGACTGGAGCTATTTTTTTGTGGGGAGCGAGTTTTTTATTGCGTATTTTATTGAAGTCTTCTCTTTCCTTTCTTT
The DNA here is from genome assembly GCA_018063305.1 of Cyclobacteriaceae bacterium. Taxonomy (GTDB): domain Bacteria; phylum Bacteroidota; class Bacteroidia; order Cytophagales; family Cyclobacteriaceae; genus ELB16-189. The sequence goes on along the minus strand of JAGPBO010000113.1, from coordinate 8,405 downwards.
TGCACTCATGTTGGGCGTTTTAATTAAACGCTCTGGGCTTACTATTGTAATACTCATGCTTGCTAATATGATAGAGGCGATCATAAAAATTAATATTTTCCGATCTGGTGTCGAAGATCAGATTGGTTGGCTGAAACAATTTTTCCCATTGGAGTCGATCACAAACTTAGTTCCACTTCCATTTGCGCGCTATGCTTTTCAGGAAATTCAGGATTATGTAGCGCTTACCGCTGTGGCTATCGCTATAGGCTGGGCTTTGCTGTTCAATTATTTTTCCTTTCTGAAATTGAAAAAATCAGATATCTAGTGAGGATTTTTATTAAGTAATTTTATAAAGTGCCTGCTGGTTTCTGTGTACCCTTGCCGGAGATAGTATTCGTGCGTTTCGGTTCTGCGTAAGTTACTTGTGACTTCAATTTTATAACAATGCTGTTGTTTAAAATATTCTTCGGCTGTCTGCAGAAGCATCCGTCCTATCCCTTGCTTTCTTACCCGGCTATCAACACAAAATGACGTAATGCGACCTACCGGCCCCGGAAGATGGAAAGTTTGATAATAATGCAGGCATATAAATCCGATTGCTATTTCATTTTTTCTTGCCACTAAGATTTTATAACCAGTTTTCTGCTGTGCACTAATTCTTAAAAGCACATTAGATTCTGTTGTAGGATAGCCTAATTGAGAAAGTAGATTTGCGAGATGGGTGACATCACCAGGCTGAGCATTTCCGATTGTTATTTCCTTTGTCATTCCTTAATGAAGGTACCAAATCTCTAGAATTGTTGAAACATTGGTAAATAACTCTTGTAGAGACTTTGTTGCAACGCTGCACGCAAAAAGTAACTAGTAAATTTTAAATCCGCGAGTTATAAACCCTTCGCACTCATACCCCCATCAACTAAAATATTCTGTCCGGTTATGTAGCTGCTTTTATCCATAGCCAGATAACAGGCGAGACTAGCAACTTCATAGGGTTTGCCAATTCGCCCCATGGGAGTGCGAGCAAGAATTTTTTCTAATCGATCGGGTTGTGTAAGTACAGGTTCAGTAAGGGGTGTTTCAATATACCAGGGCGAGATAGCATTGATACGAATTTGATCAATACTCCACTCGGCCGCCAGGTGTTTGGTAAATTGAATAATGGCAGCCTTCGTCATGCCATACGGAGTTCCGCTTTGCACATCCTGCAGGCCGGCCACAGAGGCTACATTGATTACACTGGCGTGGCCCGATTTTTTAAGCAGGGGGTAGCACAGTTGCGTTAACTCCATCATGCTGAAAAGATTGGTTTCAAAGATGTGACGGATTTCCTCTTCGGTATACTCAACAAATTTCTTGCGAATGTTAGTGCCTACATTATTTACCAATATATCCAGTTTACCCCAATTCTCAGTAATTTTTTGAGCAAGCTCCTTTCGAAAGTTAGGATTGCTAAGGTCACCTTCATGGGTAAACAAGTTAGCCGAGTTTTTCAACTTACCTTGAATGTTTTTTGTACTTCGGGCAATTACCAAAACTTCGGCTCCTAATTCCAGGAACTCGCGGGCAATGGCAAGACCAATGCCTTTAGTGCCCCCGGTTATTAAAGCTTTTTTTCCTTGAAGCGACCATCCATTCATAGCGGTTGTTGTTTTGGTGATTCTTTTTTTACGACTAAGAGATACCAGCTTTTATCCATCGCCAGGTATCCTTGCTCATAGCAGAAGTGATACACGGCTCCTTCTTTGGTAACATACTGGCTGGTAAAGTAAGTAAAATCAAACCCTTTCGTATTTAATTTTTCGCGATTCACTTTGGTCTTTCCTGTGGGATTTAGGTCCAGCAATATCCTGCGGTTTTTGCGGAGAATGTTGGTTACATTATTCATGTAGGCGGTCTCATCCCGGTTCAATTTATTATTATAAGATACCCGGCATTGGTCGGAGCAGAATTTTTTGTCGGCTCGCCCAATAATTTTTCCACCACACTCCAAGCACCCTTTTTCTTCTTTTTTGGCCATGATTGGCAGTTTTTAGTGATTTTACTATCCGATTATAAACGTTTATAAACGAATATAACCGAAAGTAATTGAATAATAAACGACTGTCGGCATCTGGGTCCCTCACCTTTGTACTGTCAATCGGAAAACAAATCCGGTGGCTAGACTTGAAAATAAATGTTTAACAATTAAATAGTACAATTATGAAAAGTGTAAGAAACAGCGTGCAGTTAATCGGTCGGTTAGGTAAAGACCCCGAAGTGAAGACTTTTGGTAAAAGCCAGAAGGCATCGTTCTCTATTGCTACCACGGATAGCTACAAGAACGATAAAGGCGAAAAAGTAGAAGACACCCAGTGGCACAATGTGATTGTGTGGGGAAAGTTGGCTGACATTGCGGGTCAATATCTTAAGAAAGGTGCCGAAGTTGCCGTTGAAGGCAAACTGGTGCACCGCGTGTACGAAACCGACAAGGGTGAGAAGCGCTACATCACCGAGATCAACGTAAATGATTTAGCCATGTTAGGGGGTAAACAGAAATAACAATTACCGCTAAATTGCTGGAAGGCTATCCTGAAAACGGGTGGCCTTCTTTTTTTGCCTTACCGTTTATAAAGCTTCCCTAACTTCAAAACGAAATCAGCGTTCTATATCTGTGGTGAATGATTATTTTTACGCAGATGAGTTTTAATTATCCGCAATTTCTTTGGGCGCTCACGGCCTTATCCATACCCATCATCATTCATCTTTTTAATTTCCGTAAAACGACACGGATATTTTTTTCTAATACACGGTTTTTAAAGCAGGTAAAGCAAGAGACAACACAAAAACGAAAGCTGAAGAAATACCTGGTGCTTGCATCGCGGCTATTATTTTTATTTTTTTTGGTGCTGGCGTTCGCCCAACCTTTTCTGCCGGCTAAGGAACAGTTGACTACGCAACGGAACCTGTCTGTATATCTTGACAATTCATATAGCATGTCCACTCCGGTGCGCGAAAAAGTAAGAGCCCTTGATGCGGGAGCTGGTTTTGTTCGTGACATTGTAGAACTTTTCCCGACCGAAACCCGATATAAACTGCTTACTAACGACTTTGCTCCCTTTTCAAACACGTATAAATCGAAAGCCGAAATTCTTGATCAGCTTTCGCAGATTCGAATGTCACCCATAAGCCGATCGGGTGAAGAAGTGATGAAAAGAATGGGTGAGTCGGCCAACACTATTTTTTGGATTTCAGATTTTCAAAAGTCAACCTTTGCTGATGGAAATCAAGAAAGCCTTCTCGGGTTGGATAGCACCCGAACGGGACAAATCAGGTTAGTGCCCATTGACTATGCGCAGATGTCTAATGTCTTTGTGGATTCGATCTTTCTCGAAAATCCTTTTGTAATTGGAGGCGAAAAAAATTCTATTCACGTACGACTTCGAAATGAAGGCCCACGAACCCTGGAAGGATTAATCACAAAACTTACGATCAATGGAATTCAGGCGGGCACATCATCGGTAACCATTCAATCAAATAGTAGTACCGAAACGACTTTCGATTTATCGCGGGGGTTAACGGGTTTTAACAAGGCGATTTTAAGTTTTAGTGATTTTCCGGTGAGTTTTGATAACGAGTTTTATTTTACCTTAAACTATTCCGGCCGATTGCGTGTGATTGAAATCAAACCCAATACCCGGATTACTTCTGTGGAGAACGTTTATGGCAATCGCGCGCTTTTTGATTTTCGTGGATACGCAGTGGATAATGTTGATTACAGCGTGTTGAGTGCTGCCGATCTGGTTGTTGTGAATGGCATCGATAAGATTGATAATTCACTTAATGCTGCCCTGCAGATTTATCGAAATAATGGTGGCGCTATGTTGGTAGTGCCTGGCAAACAACCCGATCGGGTGTCGTATCAAAATTTGTTAGGCATTGCATCGCTCACTACGCTTGCCAAAACAGACCAAATTGAGTTGGATAAACCGGATTTTAAAAATCCTTTTTTTGAAAATGTTTTTGAAGAAAGATCCACTTCCATGGAAATGCCCCGGGCACAAAGACTCCTGGATTGGGGTATGGACCGATCCGCTATTCTCCAATTTAAAAACGGGCAACCTTACTTATCTAAGTTTGATAATACGTTTGTGATGGCCAGTTCTTTGGATCGTGAACATAGCGACATGGCTTCGCACGCCATTTTTGTACCAATCATGTATCGGATAGCAGCCAGTGGTAAGAAGGCTGAGCGTAAGCCTTATTATTATCTGTCTTCATCGCTTATTGTAGTACCGACCGATAGTCTGGTGGGCGAAGAGCCAGCACGGATGATTGGTGAGCAGGAGTTGGTTCCGTCACAACGAAGTATGGGCGATCGGCTTTTATTAGAGATACCACGGCATTTGGTTAGTCAAGGATTTTACTATGTAACGCATGCGCGCGACACGTTGGATTTACTGGCATTTAATCTCGATAAAAAAGAATCTATACTTACCCAAATGACGGGTGAAGAAGTGAAGACGCTGCTTGGTGGGGGTGATCGGATCTCAATTTTTGAATCAACTTCAGAACAAACATTTAGTAACGAAATAAAAGAACGATATTTGGGAACCCCATTATGGAAGTATGCGATTATTTTAGCATTGTTATTCCTGCTGGCCGAGGTTCTTTTAATCAGGTTTTTGAAGTAATTTTATACCTTGTCTTAAACTGACAATGAAAATACTCATCCGCTCCGCACTCATCCTTTCGCCCGCCTCGCCCTTCCATAAAAAAAAGAAAAACGTACTCATTAACAATGGTCGTATCGAAGAGATTGGTGATAAAAACTATTCGGCCGATCGGATCATTGAAGCGGACGGAATGATTCTTTCTGCTGGCTGGTTCGATTTGGGAACTTCGGTAGGAGACCCCGGTCATGAGCAAAAAGAAGATTTGAATTCTTTGGCAAAGGCGGCTATGGCGGGTGGCTTTACCGAGGTAGCTGTTTTGCCTAACACCCAACCTACCGTACAAACCAAGAATGAAGTAAGTTATATCACCGGGCTTAATGAAAACAGGTTGGTGCAAATTCATGCGCTGGCAGCGGTTACTAAAAATTGCAAAGGTGAGGAGTTAACGGAGATGATTGATTTACATGAGGCGGGTGCAGTTGCCTTTACCGATGGACTTAAACCCGTTTGGCATACTGACATTTTTCTTAAGTCGCTTCAATACCTGCAAAAATTTGACGGCTTGTTAATTGATCATCCGGAAGATATCTGGCTTAATTTATTTGGACAAATGCACGAAGGCCCGGCAAGTACGATGCTTGGCTTAAAGGGAATGCCACGCATTGCCGAAGAAGTGGCGATTAGTAAAAATCTTGAGTTACTTGGTTATGCCGGTGGGCGATTGCATTTCGCTAAACTCTCTACGGCTAAATCGTTAGATCTGATTCGCGCAGCAAAAAAGAAAGGCTTAAATGTAAGTTGCGATGTAGCCGCTTATCAGCCACTGTACAGCGATGAGGTGCTTGAAAATTTTGATACGAATTATAAGGTGAATCCGCCCTTACGCGAAAAAGCAGATCAGGATGCGTTGATGAAAGGACTTAAAGACGGGACGATAGATGTTTTGGTGAGCAATCACTGTCCGCACGAAGATGAAAGTAAGTTTTTAGAATTTGACCAGGCTGATTTTGGATTAATCAACCTCCAGACATTTGCCTCGCAACTCGTATCGCTTTCCAAGTCCATCGAAATAGAAATCTTACTTGAAAAGGTGACCGATGCGCCCCGTAAACTTTTAAAACGCCAACCCGTAATAGTTGACGTAAGCACCAAAGCAAACCTTACGCTGCTCGATCCCAATTTTGAATGGACTTTCGTGAAAGAGAATAATTTTTCTAAATCAAAAAACTCTCCGTGGTTGGGCAACACCCTTAAAGGAAAAGTAGTTGCCGTATTCAACAATGGCAAACAGTGGCTAGATGTTTAAATCCATTCCCCGACTTGCTTTTATCGCCATACGAAACGGATTGATTGCCGGTGGACTAGATTTTATATTTATAGTTATTCTCTATTATATAGGTAAGCATCCGTTTCTGTTTCCGGTATACTTCGATTTTCGCCTTATTTTGTTTTCTGTTTTTATGGTGATGGGTTTAAAGGAACTCAGAGACTATCATCAACAAGGACTGCTTTCCTTTGGGGAGGGCATGGTGAGCAACCTTTTATTTACAACGTTTTTTGCTTTGTTTATCGCCTCCTTGATTTTACTTTTTTGCACCATAGAACCAGGTTTTGTTTCTACTTATATTGAGATCGCAACCGCACAATTGAAAACTCTTGAGCCGGCCATCGTTGAAAGGTTGGGAAAAGAGGTTTTTGACAAAAGTTTAAATGCCCTTCCGGGGACTACTGGAAAAGAGCTTGCCATAGATTACATGATAAAAAGCTTTATAATTAGTTTTTTTATTAGCATTATTATATCTGTAATTTTAAGACGACAACCCAAAACCCTTTAAAATCATGGAAGAAGAAGAAACCCCCTCTCTGTTTCAACACGCGTTAAAATGGGGACTAATCGTTGGCGGTATCATTATCGCTTTGTCTATTATATCCTATGCGGTTGATTATGCCATGCTTGCCAACTGGAAATTTGGAATTTTTGTATTCGCTTTGATTATAGGGCTAACAATTTATGCAGGTATCAATTACCGGAATGAAATTGGTGGCTTTTTACCTTATGGGAAAGCATTTCAACACGGATTTATATTGATGGCAGTATCGGGACTTATTTCAACCCTCTTTACTGTTATTTTGTATACAGTTATTGATCCTGACCTTCCTGCAAAACTTACCGATGTTGCTATGGAGAATGCGGAAAAGATGATGGAGAGTTTTGGCATGCCAGCAGACCAGATGGATAAAGCCTTGGAAGACGCGCGAACGCGCACAGAAGGCCAGTTTTCAGTTAGTGGGTTAGCCATCAGCTATGGTATCGGTTTGATAATTTATGCAGTACTATCTTTAGTTACCTCCATCTTTGTTAGAAAGAATCCGCCTGAAGAAACGATTTAGAATTTTAAATGGATATTTCAGTTATTATTCCTGCAAAGGACGAGCAGGATTCTATACCAGAACTTAGCCAGTGGATAAGCCGTGTAATGGAAACACACGGCTTTTCTTATGAGGTGCTTTTTGTTGATGATGGCAGTACCGATGGTACCTGGAAAGCAATTCAAAATGCAAATTTGGTTAACCCGGCTTTTAAAGGAATAAAGTTCAATCGCAATTTTGGTAAGTCAGCTGCGCTGCACACCGCTTTTAAAGAAGCACAAGGCGATGTGGTAATTACTATGGATGCGGATTTACAAGACAGCCCTGATGAAATTCCTGAGTTGTATAAAATGATCAAAGAACAAAACTATGATCTTGTTTCAGGTTGGAAGAAAAAACGTCACGATCCGATTTCAAAAACATTACCTTCTAAGTTTTATAATGGGTTAACACGAAAAATATCGGGCATCAATCTTCATGATTTTAATTGTGGATTAAAAGCGTATGATCACGCTGTGGTGAAAAATATTGTGGTATATGGCGAAATGCATCGTTATATTCCGGTGATTGCCAAGTGGGCTGGCTTTACAAAGATTGGAGAGAAAGTAGTGGAGCATCGAGAACGTAAATACGGTTATAGCAAATTTGGTTGGACGCGCGTGCGTGGATTACTTGATTTACTCACCATTATGTTTGTTGGAAAATTTGCCAACCGGCCAATGCATCTTTTTGGCACGTGGGGAATTGTTTCATTTTTATTTGGACTGGGCTTTACGTTAAAAATCTTATACGATAAGATTGATTCTGTTTTCATTTCTAAAATTCCGCTTAAACGTGATGTAACCGAGCAGCCCATTTTCTTTTTGGCTCTTGTTGCGCTGGTTATTGGGGTTCAACTTTTCCTTACGGGATTTATTGCCGAGTTGCTGACCCGCCAATCGGTGTCGAAGAAAAAATATCTGGTGATTGATAGAGTGGGAACGGAGAGTAGTAAGTCGAAGGTCAAGAATTCTTAGTCTTTAGTATTGAGTCCTTAGTCTTTAGTGCCACCCTTTACTTAAGACTCAAGACTATGTACTCCCTGAACTATTTTTCCCTTACCTTTGTCTATTCAATTGATCGTTCTTTGAATGTAAACTTTATTGCGGCCGGGATGGAGGCAGTTGTTTGAGCCCGAAATGGGTTTGAGCGAAGGATTGGCGAGTGCCGACAGCCCGCAAAGCCGCCCAACGTATCAATTCAAAATTTCGAATTTTAAATTTGAAATTAATTCCGGGGCTGACCGGTTTTGACAGGATGTTTGGGGGTGTATGCCAGCATGCAGGCTCGTGGGATGAGAGCCTTGAAAGATAGTCCTACAACCATAAGTGGCGAGAATACTTACGCCATGGCTGCTTAATC
>JAGPBO010000310.1 GCA_018063305.1 Cyclobacteriaceae bacterium | reverse complement strand
TCCGGGTAACCAAAGGCATCGGACGACCGCATTTTTACTTCTACAAAAACTAACCAATTATCCTTTCTTACAATCAAATCAATTTCCGATCGCCTATAGCGGTAGTTGCGTTGCACAATTTCATACCCTTGGCGGGATAAGAAATCGGCAGCCATATCTTCAGCCTCTTTTCCTTTTTGGATTTTATCGGTCATAGGAATGTTCTACCTTTGAACGAATTTATAATACCGACAATGAAGAAACTAATAGAAGGGTTTACTTTACAATTGGCCAGTGCGTTAAAAATTGGTCAATCAGTAGACCTGGTGCGGCCGGGAAGCGATATCAGAAACATTCTTATCACCGGAATGGGTGGATCAGGTATTGGTGCCAACCTGGTGGAGTCCCTAACGTTTGGCCGGGTCCCCATCCCGATTACGGTTTGTAAGGGATATAATATTCCGCAGTTTGTTAGTCCGCATACACTTTTTATCGCTTGTTCGTATAGTGGCAACACCGAAGAAACATTGGCTGCGATTAATAAAGCTATGCTGAAGCGGGCGCATATCATTTGTATAACCTCAGGAGGCAAAATGCTGGAGCTGGCTAAAGAATACAATTTATTTTGGATTCAGATTCCGGGCGGATCGAAGGGCGCACGTACGAATTTAGGATACATGATGGTTTCGCTGCTCTATGCATTATACCATACGAACTTAATTGGCGCAGCCTTCATTAAAGAAACTGAAAATGCAATTGAATATCTGGATCGCGGTGAAATGGCTATTCAGTCGGAAGCTGAACTGATTGCACGGAAGCTGAAAGGGAAGCTACCGGTGATTTATTGCGATGAAAGATTGAAGGCCATGGCCTTGCGTTTTCAAAATCAACTGAATGAAAATGCCAAGCAACTTGCTCATGTTAATACATTTCCTGAAATGAATCACAACGAGATTGCCGGCTGGCAATTTCCTGAATCTCTATTACAACAGGCACAAGTAGTTTATTTGTATTCTGATCACGATCATGAACGCGTTGAAAAGCGCATGGAAATTTGTCGGCCAACTTTTGAAAAGCGATCGAATCCTATTATTGATATTGTTGCAGAGGGAGCTTCGTTGCTTGAGCAATATTATTATCTGATTCACTTAACCGATTGGATTTCGTATTTCCTCGCGAAAGAAAACGGAGTAGAGGCCGGTCCGACAGAAGCCATTGATCAACTGAAGGAAGAGTTATCTAAGTTGAAGTGAACATAAATCAAAACAAAAAGGTAACTGTTGTCGATTTAGGCTTGATCGATTATCCAACTGGGCTCGATCATCAGATCAAGCTATTTCAATCCATTCTTGACGTTAAAGCAAAGAACCGTGATCTTCCCAGCGACCAGCATCTGGCCACCAGCAACTATTTAATCTTTTGCGAACACCCGCATGTATTTACGCTTGGTAAAAGTGGCGCGGAAGAAAATTTATTGGTAAAGAAGGAGTCGCTGAACACGATTGATGCGACTTACTACCACACCAATCGGGGTGGCGATATCACCTATCATGGCCCGGGCCAGATTGTAGTATATCCGATTATCGATATGGAAAATTTCTTTACGGATATCCATCTCTATATGCGCAAGCTGGAAGAATCGGTTATACAAACATTGGCAGAATTCAATATTAAGTCTGGACGCATTGCCGGATTAACAGGCGTATGGCTTGATGTTGAGAATCAAAGCAAAGCACGAAAGATTTGTGCTTTGGGTGTTAAAACCAGTCGTTGGGTAACTATGCATGGGTTAGCCTTTAATGTTAACACGCAGTTAGATTATTTTAAGTATATCGTGCCTTGTGGCATTAATGACAAAGCAGTTACTTCCTTAAACAAAGAGTTAGAGACAGTTCCAGATATGCAAAAGGTGAAGACTATTTTGAAGGAAAAAATTGCGAGTCTTTTTGAAATGGAAGTCATAAATTAGTTTCTGAATTTGAGACTGATGAAAAGCCCTTGGGTAATTTGTTTTTATTTTCTGCTTACAGGCTTTTGTCAAAGTTGTTTGCCTGCCGATTCCCGACCCGTATCTACGGAGGTAAAACATAAAGGAGTTTGTTGGGTGGGGGGGCGTGAAACCGTAACAGATGAAGAGATTAAGGCGTTAGTTGATTGTCATGTTACCTGGATTTCTCAAACTCCGTTTGGCTGGCAACGAGATGCCAATTCTTCTTCCATTTTCACCAATCATTCATCCGAAAAAATCTGGTGGGGCGAATCCGATGAGGGTATCTCAGCTACGACTGCGCTTGCGCTGAAAGCGGGTATCAAAACTATGCTTAAGCCTCACCTTTGGGTACGGAATGGTTGGCCTGGCGACATCGTGATGAAGAGTGACACAGCCTGGCAGCATTGGTTTAACAACTATGAGGACTTCATTTTGCATTACGCAACATTAGCCGAAAAAAATAAAATTGAATTTTTTTGCATTGGCACGGAATTGCATCAAACAACAGAACGAGAAGATGAATGGCGGGCGCTTATTTCAAATATCAGAAAGGTCTATTCGGGTAAACTTATTTATGCAGCAAATTTCCATGAGGAGTACGAACAAGTTAAATTTTGGGATGCGCTCGACTATATTGGTGTGCAGGCCTATTTCTCGTTGGCCAATAAGCAAGAGGCAACGTTGCAAGAATTAGTTGATAAATGGGAGGAACCTTTAACTTCCATTGAACGAGTGCATAGTAAGTATAATAAACCGGTAATCTTTACGGAGATCGGTTACCGCAATGATAGGCAGGCAGCTATTGAACCATGGACTTGGCCCTCAGAGATGAAGGAAGTTTTGGTTTCGGAGGAGACACAGGCTTTATGTTATCAGGCATTTTTTCAGTCGGCCTGGAATAAGCCGTGGTTAGCAGGCGCCTATTTTTGGAAGTGGTATCCAAAAGGACCGAGACGAATAATCGGTTCGGATTTTACCCCACAGGGGAAACAAGCTGAAAAAATATTAAAAGAAAATTTTAAAAAGTAGAATGAAGCAAGACGTAGAAATTCCGGAAGTGAAAAACGTAACCATTGCTATTGTGCGCGAGAAAAATATCCTAAATCAGGATCAATGGGCCGTACACCTGATCAATAACAACAGCTTCTCACTCGAAAACACCTTGGTTACCAGTACAGGTTATGGAGAAAGGGAAGGCGAGGCGCAGCGCTCCTCTACCCTGCGCCATTTTTTAGAAACGGTTCCCGCTAATAGTTCGGCCTTGATTGAGCCAATCGATTCTCAGGTTTTTCATCTCACCAATGAATATTGGGTGAGCTACTATACAGGGAGTCAGATTTATGATCGCAAGTTTGTTTTTGTACCCGAAACGATTTGCGAGGAAAATTTGATTTTCATCAGAGAGTTGG
>JAGPBO010000309.1 GCA_018063305.1 Cyclobacteriaceae bacterium | reverse complement strand
AGGGTAAACAAAGTTTTAGAAAAAGTTTAGGAAAATTGAAACTCAAGCCCCTACTTTGGGGTTCTCTAAAGCACAGTAAATACTATTTTGCCATAGCGTTAAACTGTGTTAAACCTGACCTTGAAAGTCCGTTGGTTTTGCTTCCAACTGCCTAAAGGTCAGGTTATTTTTTTGTTTATTTTCAGAACCCAATCAATATAAAAGGCGCCCAATAATAGGGAGATGCATAGGTTCCTTTGTCAATCATTTTAAGCTTTGCCTCCCGCAAGCCGCTGCTAAAGGTCTCATTTTGTTGCTGCAATAAATTTTGATAAAATGTGGTCATTAATTCAGCAGTTGATTCATCGGCTACACTCCAAAATGAAACAATAATATTTTTTGCCCCTGCATAGACTAAGGCTCTGGATAACCCAATAACTCCTTCTCCTTTCGAAATTTTACCTAAACCAGTTTGGCAGGCCGATAAGGAAACCAGATTTGCATTTAACTGTAGATTGTAAATCTCGCCAGCGTAAAGATTGCCGTCCTCCGCTTCCGTATTATTCTGCAAATAGATTCGGGAGAGTTCTGGATTATCTTCATCTACAATACCATGGGTAGCCAGGTGCACCAGTGAGTAGTTTTGTAACGTACCATCTTTCATGGCTGTTTCGCTTGCCAGGCCATGCAGAAGTACTTCACAAGAAATGTTTTTTTCTTTAAAGAGATTTGAGATTTCGTTCACTTCTTTTTCGGTTCCGGGTAAGGCATTCAAATTATCCTTTTCGGGAAATGAAACGGGAGCCAACAGGCGAGCCGAGGTGATAACCGTATTGGAGGAGGAACGTTTCTTTTGCAAAAGTAGCCCAGCCGAAAACTCATACCGGATCGAATGTTTTTTTAATAAGTAGGGGAGTTTTACAAACGATGTTTGAATATCTTTCACGGGTTGCGTCAATAATGCTTCGAAGGGGACAATGCTCATTCTGCCGGAGGGTAAGATCACCAGGTTATCGATGGCGGAAGAAAGGCCTTTCGGGATTAAAAGTTTGTAAAGATTTCGTGAACTGAGAATAAACGTTTTCTGATCAGAGAAATACATGCTGTTTCTAAACCCATTGAGGTATTTATCATAATCAGCGGGCAGCGATTGATCCGTAATTGAAAAATGTTTGTGCGTGAGAAGATAGATATACAAACGATTATTCTTTTCATCAATGAAGTAACTCAATAATGCAGTTTTCTCATTTAATAATTCTTGTAATTGGGCTATGGAGGGTGCGGAAGAATTGAATTTAAGATTGAAATACTCAGGATAATTTTTTTCGAGCTGAAGGGTAAATTCACTATAAGCCGTGTTCAGATGAAAGGCTGTCTCTCTTAAATATTTCTCCTCGTCATCGGAAGGTTTTTGTGAAAGTTTTTGAGTAACCAGGGCCATCGCAGACTTCAGACTTTTCTCTTCTTCTAAGAGATCGGCCGGAATATTGGCAAATGATTTAGCGTTGGCATCGGCAATAGCTTCCTGTAGCACAGCCGATTTACTTTTCTCAGCAAAATAAAAAGATTGTTCGCGGTATTCCGTTCGGTGTTTAAACGCAACTTCACTGAGCATGTGCGCTATCCGTACCCCATCCGCATAGACTTCGTTAGCGATTGATCCGAGTGTAATTTTGTCAGCTTCGTTGGTGGTTTGTTGTCGCAAAAGGTCGATTAATGAATCGCCAACCTGCAACGTGGTAAGCCCTAAGGTGAGATCTGTTGTTTTTAATGTTTTCCCTAGAAAGCGTGCTTCCAGAACCTCCGCTTTATACATCAATGAATACAAGAGCTGTGTTCCGCTATAAAAATTTTTACCTTTTGGATTGACCAGATAATTTTCGTCATTAAAATCACTAATGTTTGCAATGAGCGATTTTTGATAATTGACTAAAGCATCATCAAACTTATTTTGTGATTTTTCAATGTTCCCTATAAGCGTATACATATAGGCAACATCCGGATGCTTTTTCCCATCTGCCACCAAATACATCTGTAAGGCTTTGTTATAATATTCCAACGCAGTAGTCTGATTATTCATTTTGGAATACGTTTCTCCAAGGTAGCGCAAGACAAAAGCCTTAGCGGGATGCGGCTGTGGATAAATCTTTTCCCATATCTTCAAGGAGGTTTCGAAATAGTTAATCGCGTCTCCATAAAGCTCCAGATAGAGATAGACAACACCCAGATTGGAATTGGCAATAGCAAGTTTTTGATGATCCTTGCCATGTAATTTCTCATACATGGACGTTGCCATTTCATAATTATCTAAAGCCTTGTCCAGATCAATACTCGTATAGATCAGCCCCAGATCGTTATACGATGCGGCAATTAATTCGTGGGTTTCTGGCAAAACATCTTTGCGTAAAGATAATGCCATAAGCTGTTGCTCTTCGGCTTGCGAATATTTACCCGTATTGAGATACACTTGCCCTAAATAAGTAAGTGCCTGAGCGGTGGCTAAATTGTTAGTACCTTGTTGAAGTGAGCTAACCGCATGAATTAATGTTTCAAGAGCCAGATCATTGCGACCTTGATTGAGATAAAGAAATCCAATATTGGTTTCAGTAATGGCAACTAAAACCTCTGAATTTTTTGATGATTTAATTTTTTCAAGAATTACTTTTAACAGAGTATCGGCATCTTCAAATTTTCCCCATCGGATAAGAGCCTCGGCCTTCTTATTTTCCAATACCATTTGTAATGAAAGATCAGTTGTCTTGTATTGATCTACCTGAGTAATCACTTCTTCAAACTGACTACCAAATAGAAGTTCATCTAACTTCTGAATGATAGGATCCTGTTTTTGTGCATGAACACCCATACAGATAAAAAGCAGGAGGGAAGCAAAGATATTTTTAATCATGCCTAGAACCGGTAATTGTAACTGATGGTTGTAACCAGTTCCCGGGTTAACCCATCCGGATTTACTTCCCGATGCGTTATCCTTCTGCCGAGTAATAATCGAATGCCCGACTTAACGTTGAAATTATAACCAACGGTGCCAATGCCGGATAATGCCATCCCGGTTGTGCCATCCAGTTTTATCCGCTGAAGCGTAATGGGATTTGTTATCTCATCCTTATTAATTCTGAAAATAGGAAGTAAGCCGAGGGTGAAGTTGAATCGGGCGTATCGGAAGTTACGCTCTGCCCGAAACATAATATCAGTCCCTCGCTTAAGTTCGTAACAGGGTGCGTAACTTCTTACATAATCTTCTCCTTCGCCATTATTGTAAACGGGTATCCAAGCGCTCCAGGTAAATTGATTTTTATTTTGATTGAATGGATGCTGAATGCCGGTTGCAAACAACCATTTTTTATTCACGAGTGAAATCCCTGTTATAAAATCGTAGGTGCCTAAACTCGTTTGATAATACATTGGGAAGGAGAGACCAT
>JAGPBO010000112.1 GCA_018063305.1 Cyclobacteriaceae bacterium | reverse complement strand
CTGAATGACAATGGAGTTACTCGAAAGTTTGAAATAAAAAATCAGGATCTCAACATGGGCGTTTCGCTTCCAAATGCTTCGGTGGTCGTGATGTGCCTTACGCTTCAATTCATACGACCCCTGTATCGCGAAAGACTGCTGCAGGATATTTACAATCAGATGAACGAGAATGGTTGTTTGATTTTGGTGGAAAAAGTACATGGCGAGGATTCGCTCTTTAACCGGATGTTTATAAAATACTACTACGATTTCAAGCGTAGAAACAATTACAACGATATGGAGATTTCCCAGAAAAGAGAGGCGCTCGAAAATGTGCTAATCCCCTACAAACTTCTGGAGAACCGGGAAATGATTTTAAATAAAGGCTTTCGCTATTGCGAAACGTTTTTCAAATGGTACAACTTTGCTGGTATTGTTGCCATTAAATAAATAAAAGATTCATGGTAAAAATTGGCAATTTTCTCTTTCATTACCGGAATATTCTGCTTCCGGTTATTTTCTTACTCATCCTTGTACCGGCTCCAGAATTATTTCAAAATCCAACGCACGCTTTGGTGATTGGTTTGGGGATAAGCATACTAGGCCAATTGATTCGGTTTTTAACCATTGGGTTAGTGTATATTATTCGTGGTGGACAAAATCGTAAAATTCATGCTGAAGGATTAGTAACAACGGGTATCTTCTCACATTGCCGAAACCCCTTGTATGTGGGTAATGTTTTGGTAGGTATTGGTATGGGTGTGGCTTCAAACTCCGTGTTATTCTTTTCCGTCATTACACCGGTAATTATCTTCGTATACATTGCTATTATTTCGGCTGAGGAAAATTTTTTAAGAGGCAAGTTTGGTGTAGCCTTTGACGAGTATGCAAAAAAAGTGAATCGTTGGATCCCCGACCTGCGCGGAATCGGAAAAACCTTTGAAGCCCATCAGTTTGCCTGGAAGCGAGTATTATTAAAAGAATACAATTCTACTTTTACAGGAACAATACTCGGACTCATGTTAATACTGAAAGCCTGGTATCAACATCCTGCACAGTATGGCAATTTTGAAGAAATACTGCCCACCTTTGGGTTAATTGTTCTGGCCGTAACCGTGGTTTATCTCTTTATTAAATTTCTCAAGAAGACCCATCGGCTTACTGCCGATTAAGCGATAGTCAAATTTATTAGTGACTTCTCGTCTCATACTTTTAAATTGCTTTAAGAAAAGTACACGAACCTTTCTTCTCAGGTTTTTTTTCTTACTTTTCATAACGTATGACAGCCGAGAAACTACGATTAATTGAAGACCGGGATAATATCAAGGACTGGCGTAAATGGGGCCCTTACCTTACGGAAAGGCAATGGGGAACTGTTCGTGAAGATTATAGCGGTAAGGGAGATGCGTGGAACTACATCACGCACGATATGGCCCGCAGCAAAGCATACCGCTGGGGCGAAGAAGGCATAGCCGGAATTTCGGATGATCAGCAATTGCTTTGTCTCTCGGTGGGTTTATGGAATAAAAAAGATGCTATCATTAAGGAGCGCTTTTTCGGTCTTACCAATCCGGAAGGAAATCATGGTGAAGATGTAAAGGAACTCTATTACTACCTCGACTCTACCCCTACCCACTCGTACATGCGTATGCTTTACAAGTATCCGCATCAGGAATATCCTTATTCTCTATTGGTAGAAGAAAACCGGAAGCGAAGCAAACAAGATCGCGAATTTGAATTGATCGACACCGGAATCTTTGCTGATAACCGATACTTTGATGTGGAAGTTACTTACGCGAAAGCCGATGCCAGCGATATGCTTATGCAAATTCGGGTTACCAACCGGGGCGCTGAAGCAGCCGCGTTAGATGTACTCCCAACACTTTGGTTTCGTAACACCTGGGCTTGGGGCACGGAGGGCAACATTCCTGAACTTTATCAAGACGATAAGGGTGTGATAAAAGTCAGCCATGCACAATTGGGGAACCACTATTTGTTTTGTGACGATACGAAAGCCGAAGCACTCTTCTGCGAGAACGAAACAAATACCTGGCGCTTACACCAACATTACAAAGAGGGAAGTTTTAAAGATGGCATCAACGATTACATCGTATTTAATTATCCAACGGCTATCAATAAAGTTAAAAAAGGAACCAAGTGTGCTTTCCGTGCAGACTGGATACTAGAACCAGGTCAATCAAAAATATTACGTCTCCGCCTGGCAGAAAAATTTCACGCTAAACCCTTTCAACAGTTTGACTCGATACTAAAAACTCGCTCGAAAGAAGCTGATGAGTTTTATGATGGCCTGCAAAAAGATATTGCTGATACTGAGGAGCAGATGATTCAACGACAAGCCTTGGCGGGAATGTTGTGGAGTAAACAATTTTATTATTATGATTTAGATGTTTGGCTAAAAGGTGATCAAACTCAACCCGCGCCATCACCCGAGCGAAAGCACGGCCGCAATAGCGAATGGAACCATCTTCACAATGCGGATATTGTTTCCATGCCCGACAAATGGGAATATCCGTGGTATGCTGCGTGGGATCTTGCCTTTCATGCCATTCCGTTAGCCTTAATTGATCCAGAGTTTGCCAAGCACCAACTCATGTTGCTCACCAAAGAATGGTACATGCACCCCAATGGTCAATTACCTGCTTACGAATGGTCTTTTGGCGATGTCAATCCACCCGTGCACGCATGGGCCAGTTGGCGGGTTTATAAAATCGATTCAAAACTTCAGGATGGTAAGGCCGATCGAAAATTTCTGGAAGAAATATTCCATAAACTATTGCTAAACTTTACCTGGTGGGTAAACAAGAAAGACATGCATGGAAACAACATCTTCCAGGGTGGCTTTTTGGGTATGGATAATATTGGGGTATTTGATCGAAGCAGCACGCAACTTCCTACCGGTGGTTATATCGAACAATCGGATGGTACCAGCTGGATGGCCATGTTTACTTTAAACTTGCTGCGTATGTCGCTCGAGTTAGCCAAAGAAAATCCAACCTACCAAAGTCTGGCCACCAAATTCTTTGAGCACTTTCTTTATATCGCTGGGGCGATGTCGAATGTTGATAATGAAGGGATCAATCTATGGGATGAAGAAGATGAATTTTTTTATGATGTGTTGCATCTACCAAATCACGAACGAATTAAACTAAAAGTTCGATCGATGGTAGGGTTAATTCCCCTCTTTGCTGTGGAAGTATTGGACGAAGAAATTTTTCAGCAAATGCCCGAGTTCACTTCTCGGTTAAATTGGTTTCTCCAGAACAGACCTGATCTGGCAAACTTGATTTCGCGCTGGGGCGATCGGGGTAAAAACCAAAGACATCTGCTTTCACTTTTACGCGGTCATCGTATGAAGTGCTTATTAAAACGAATGCTGGACTCCAATGAATTTCTATCTCCGTATGGTGTGCGGGCTTTATCACGCATACATTTGGACAACCCGTATGTGCTCTATGCAAACGGCAGTGAATTTTCTGTCCGCTACCAACCTGGTGAAAGTGATGCGTATATATTTGGTGGCAATAGCAACTGGCGCGGACCGGTTTGGTTTCCGGTAAATTTTCTAATCATTGAATCGTTATATCGATTTCATCATTACTATGGCGATGATTTTAAAATAGAGCATCCTACCGGATCAGGAAATCTGTTAACGCTTCGGCAAATTGCCAATGACTTATCGCAACGCATGGTATGCCTCTTCAAAAAAAATAAAGAGGGCAATCGTCCTGTTTTTGGTGAGACTACTATCCTACAATCCGATCCTAACTTTAATAAAAACCTTCTCTTCTACGAATACTTTGATGGCGACACCGGTCGTGGTTTAGGGGCCAGCCATCAAACCGGTTGGACAGGCCTGGTAGCGAAACTCATACAACCTATTACTAAATCTTCGAAGAAAAAGTAAACTGGTCTGGTCTATTAATTCCACAAAAGTGAAACATATTAATTACTTTCACGTTTGTAGAACTTAATTACTTTATTATGAAGGGTTATTATTTAGGAGAGTTAGAAGAGCTTATACTTCTTACCGTAGGCGTTTTATTTCCGGAAGCCTATGGGGTTTCGGTAATGGATGAAATTGAAAAGCAGGTAGGCCGCAGCCTTAACATCAGTGCAGTACATTCCGTACTCACCCGTTTGGAAGACAAGGGATTTCTGAAATCAAAGATGAGCGACCCTACCGAAGAACGAGGAGGGCGAAGAAAAAGAATCTTTCTATTAACTGCTGCAGGAAAGCGCGCGTTAGAAGAAGTCAATGAAGTACGTAATCAGCTATATCATCAAATTCCTAAGGTTGCGCTTCAATTCAAATTAGCATGAACGTAAAACCTCCGCGTTGGGCCAACAAATTTCTGAAATGGTATTGCCGGCCAGATTTGTTGGAAGAAATTCAGGGTGATGCGTATGAATTGTTTGAACGAACCAGCCAAGAGAATCCGCGTAAAGCGAAATGGCAATTTGTTTGGAACGTGATACGCTTTTTCAGACTTAAGAACATTCGAAAGCCAAAATCAACACTTACTAATAATACGCTAACACGAGGTATGCTACAAAACATTTTCAAAGTTGCTATTCGCAATTTTTTTCGTCAGCCTGGCCATTCCTTTTTAAATGTATTGGGCCTTACCGTTAGTTTCGTTGCCGCGTTTTTAATTTTCATTTGGGTAACCTACGAACGGTCTTATGATCAATTTCACAATCAATCAGATCAAATTTTTAAAGTACTGAGTCATGTCGAAGCGAACGGAGCGTATGCTACTTACGATGTGGCCGATTCACATCTGGATGTTTCAGCAATCCCTGAAATTTTTCAAAAAGCAATTATAATAAATGGAAACCGCTGGCCTAATGAATTATGTTTCCGACCTGAAGGCAAGGTCAACGAATGTATCTATACCAATGGCATCTATTCAGAAGAGGCGTTCCAATCAATATTTAACTTTCCCATAATCAGCGGGGATCCTAGTCCATTAAGCAATCCTAAAAATCTTGCCATTTCAGAAAAGATGGCCACGCTTTTATATGGAACAGAAAACCCGATAGGAAAAGTTGTTAAGATTGATGATCACCTTGAAGTAACGATAGCTTCTATTTTCAAAGATGTGCCTTCAAATTCTACCATTCAATTTGATTTCCTGCTTCCCTTACAAGTTTTCAAAACATTGCGTGGATTTAGTGATGAACAATTCTATTCAAATTTTCTGCCTGTGTATATTAAAACCAATGCGGAAATAGATGGAGATTTACTGACACAAAAATTAAACGAATCTCCTGCCCTTAGTGAACGTGTTAAAAATGATAAAATAAGTTATACTGCCTATCCCCTTACCGACTGGCGTTTAAAAAGCAAATTTGAAAATGGAAAAAATGCAGGTGGAAGAATTGAATATGTAAATCTGTTTATTGTGATCGGCATTCTCGTGCTTGCCATGGCGATCATAAACTTTGTAAACTTAAGCACGGCAAGAGCAACTACCCGATCAAAAGAAATTGGAATTCGAAAAACTACCGGAGCCCTTCGCTCCAGTATCATCGTACAATTTATTAGTGAATCTTTTCTCATTGTGCTATTTGCGTTTACACTCGCTTTTGGAATTACTCAACTTGCGTTACCTCTATTTGGTGATTTGATTGGCGAGCCCATTAATCTCTCATTATTCACAGCACAGACGCCCTTGTATCTAATAGGATTTTTATTTCTTATTTCATTGGCGGCAGGTCTTTATCCGGCAATCATTTTAAGTGGTTTTGAACCGGTAAAAGTTTTGAAAGGAGAAATTGCCACGCATCATTCAGGATCGCAGCGCATGCGCACAACCCTGCTAGTCGTTCAACTCAGTGCATCGATTGGCATCATCATCTTTAGTGGCATTTTATTTAAACAGCTTTCTTTCATCACGCATAAAAATTTAGGGGTAGATCATGAAAACCTGTTACACATTGAACCAACCTATAAATTACTTAAGCAGTACGATGCTTTTAAAAATGAATTACTCAGTCACCCCGAAATAAAAAGTGTAACAGCCAGCAATGGCAATCCACTAAATCTGAGTGGACGAACCACCGGGGTAAGCTGGCCGGGTATGCCGGAAAATAGTTCGGTCACATTCCAGATCTTTGGTTGCAATTATGAATTGCCTGAAACATTTGGCATAAAACTTTTGCAAGGGCGCATGTTTACACCCCAAACAGCCGACACAGTTAACACGGAGGTACTCGTTACCGAGGAAGCCATAAAAATGATGGATCTCAAAGATCCAATTGGTGCAATTTTTTCTATTGGCAATGCCACTTGCAAAATAATTGGGGTTGTGAATGACTTTCATACTGAAAGTTTACGTAATCAAAAACTTCCTGTTGTTCTCTATTTGCAGCCTATTCTTAACTGCTCAAGTGTTTTTGTAAAGTACGAATCCGGAACCACAAAAGAAGCTTTCGAAACTATTCAAGCTACATACAATAAAATGGAACCGGCTTTCACCATGAAATATTCCTTTCAGGATGAAGCCTTTGATAATCTTTACAAAACTGAAATCACAGGATCTAAAATGGTCATACTTTTTACATTCATTGCAATAATCATTGCAATTATTGGTGTCGTAGGATTAGCTACCTATAACGTAATCCGCAGAAAGAAAGAAATCGGAATTAAAAGAGTGTTTGGAGCCACCGTCTCCAATATTTTTATCATGCTTTCAAAAGATTTTTTGTGGATTATCCTTGGGGCAACCCTGCTAGCAATGCCTTTTACCTGGTATGGAGCCCGCGAATGGCTTTCAGGATTTGCTTATCGGATTGAGATGCCATGGTGGATTTTCATATCAACTTTTACAGGAATTATTATTTTAACTTTAATTCTTGTTTGTGTGCACGGTTTTAAAACAGTAAATACCAACCCAACAAAAACATTGCGAAGTGAATGATCCTTCAAAAAAATTACCTCCGCGTTGGGCCAACAAATTTCTGGAATGGTATTGCCGGCCAGATCTGTTGGAGGAAATTCAGGGCGATGTGGATGAATTATTTGAACGAACCAGCCAAGAGAATCCGCGTAAAGCGAAACGGCAATTTGTTTGGAATGTGATCCGCTTCTTTCGATTAAAAAATATAAGGCGATCAAAATCAACCTATTCAAATAACCTCCTCAGTATGTTAAAAAGTTATTTACTTATTGGTTTCAGAAATGTAATGCGCAACGGAGCAACTTCGTTCATTAATATTTTCGGGCTCGCGGTGGGTGTTGCCGCAACCATTACCATTTTCATTTTTGCCGATCAGTTTTTTCACACCGATGATTTCCAACAAAAACGAGATCGAATCTATGAGATTACCAGCGTAGTGAATGCTGGTAATAAAATAAGGACCCTCAGTGAAACTCCTTATTTGCTGGCACCCGGTATGAAAGAAGAGATACCGGCCATTGAAGAAATTGTGCGATTCAAACTTCGATCCGGAGCATTCCGCTATCAGGATAAAGTGTTTAGCGAAAGGTTCTATTTCACCGACAAAAACTTTTTCAAAGTTTTCAATTTTCCATTCATAGAAGGCGGAGCTCAGGTATTAGAATCACCACAAAACATTGTGCTCACTAAAAAAATGGTCGAAAAATATTTTGGCGATCGGTCTCCAATCAATCAAACTGTGTCCGTCAAATTCGGGAATGGCCATTCCGAGGAATTTACGGTTGGTGCCGTATTAGATCCTCCGGCTAATAACACCATGGGGTTTGATTTTCTCCTCTCTATGGAAGCACACGAAAGAATCTATCCTAAAAATCCGCACACGTGGGCCGATGTAGTTCATGCTACCTTTTTGCTTTTAAAACCCGGCCATACGATCGATGAGGTTGCTGCGCTCTCAAACAAATACAAAGCGACACAAAATGAAGCTTCCCCAGAATGGAAAACAGAAGAGTTCAAATTTTATCCCCTTGCAGACCTGACTACGCGAAGTCATGAGATTGAAAGTGGCATCGTTGGTTCTGGCGAACCACAAGGAGTTTACGCACTACTTGTAGTTGTATTCATGCTCTTGTTGCTGGCTACTTTCAACTATATGAATATTTCAATAGCCACGGTAACAACACGATTAAAAGAAATTGGCATTCGAAAAGTACTTGGCGGGCAACGCACAGAGATTATGCAACAGTTTTTAACTGAAAATTTTTTGCTTTGCCTGATTGCCGTTGTGATTGGATTTTTGATTGCCAATCTTTTTTTTATGCCATGGCTTAACACACTCCTTGCTTTCAAAATCCCATTTTCGTTTTCATCTACCACCAACATGATCTTATTTTTTGTAGGACTGATTGCGTTCATCATGTTGTTATCCGGACTTTACCCAGCCGTTTACATTTCCCGATTCCAGCCGGTGGTCATATTGAAAGGAAAAGAAAAATTTGGGCAACGAAGCAAATTGAGTCGAATCCTTCTCACGCTTCAATTTGTCTCAGCTTTTACTACTATCGTTGGATGCTTTGTCTATATAGATAATAATCTCTATTTGAAAAATAAAGATTGGGGCTACGATCATCACCAAAACATTGTTGTGCCGCTTGCCTCATCCGATCAATACATAAAGCTGCGCGATAAAATAGCAAACCAAACCGATGTAATCTCTTTGGCTGGCGCTGTTAATCATGTTGGCGAATACCGGTCTACCGTCCCTATTGAACATGAGGGTCAAAAGTTCGAAATGGTGCCATTCAAAGTTGGTTTCGATTATCTGGAGACCATGAACCTACGATTATCATCTGGCCGTTTGTTTGAAAAAACCATTCAATCGGATCAAGTTGAGTTCGTAGTCGTTAATGAAAATTTTGTTCGTGCCATGGGTTGGGAGAATCCGATCAATCAAACTTTTGAATACGATAGTATAAAACGCAATGTAATTGGGGTGGTTAAAAACTTTCACTATACCGATTTTTATAGAAGTGTTTTACCGGTCATGTTCACGATAGCTCCTGAAAAGGAATTTAACTACCTGACTTTAAAAGTTACCAATGGCTCAGCAACTGCTTCGGAAGCCAACCTAAAAAATCTTTGGAAAGAGATTGCCCCAGACGATCCCTATAAAGGAATGCTGCAGGATGACGTATTTTCCAATTGGGCCCATAATAGTGAAAATGAAATGAAACTGATGAGTTTTATTACAGCCATTACGATCATGCTCGCTTGCCTCGGTCTCTTTGGATTAGTCTCGTATAATATCACGCGCAGGCTTAAGGAGTTTAGCATTCGAAAAGTATTTGGAGCGAATACGCTTCAAATCTTTAAGCTAATGAATCGGGATTATATTCTGATACTTGCCATTGCTTTTGTTATCGGGGCTCCCTTTGGACTTTGGTTGATGGATATTCTTATTCATCAAACCTATGCTGATCCGCAACCAGCAGGTGTTTTGCCTTTTGCTATCTCAATTTTATTAATGGTTGTTACCGTAGCGATTACCGTGGGCTCACAGATGAATCGGATTGTTAACGAAAATCCGGCACAAACCCTGAAGGCGGAATAACGTTTACTTCAGAATCACATCTAACATCCTCGCCATGAATCTATACTCGCTACTGTTCGTATTCCTATCGCTTTCCAGCTTCGCGCAACAAAAATTAGATTTTAAAAATCCCCCTAAGGAAGCTACGATTCTTGCGGATGGATTTTTGTCTACTCCTATCAACGAGCGCGACTTTGCCCTATCTCCTGATGGCACGGAGTTATATTATACCCTCTCAACCCCTCTTTCTACTTTTCAGACTATTGTATCCAGTAAAAAAGATAAGAACGGAAACTGGTCGAAACCCGAAGTCGTTTCGTTTGGTGGTTTGTTCAGTGATCTTGAACCTGCCTTTAGCACAGATGGCAACAAATTATACTTTGCCTCCAACAGACCATTACAGGGAAAGGAACCTAAAGACTTCGATATCTGGGTTGTGGAAAGGCGAGGCAGTGGTTGGTCTGATCCAACAAATCTCGGGACGGTTGTTAATAGTCCTTCCGATGAATTCTATCCATCCATTACAAAGAATGGTAATTTATATTTTACGGCTACTTATCAGGAAGGCGTGGGCCGGGAAGATATTTTTATGGCACCCTGGAGCAAAGATCATTTCGAGAAACCTGTCGCTCTAGATACAGCCATCAACTCGAAAGGCTATGAGTTTAATGCATTCGTAGATCCTGATGAACAATTCATACTCTTTACCGGCTATGGCCGAAAGGACGATGCCGGCAGAGGTGATTTATATATGAGTGTAAAAGACGCAAAGGGACAATGGCTGCCAGCTAAAAATTTAAAATTTCTTAATTCAACTCATTTAGATTATTGCCCTTATGTTTCGCCCGATAAAAAAAAATTATTCTTTACCAGTGAACGAGCTTCTCTTCCCGTTTCTTTTGACAAGCCGGCTACCTACAGTCAGATTGAATCAATTAATAAGAAGACGTTAAACGGAACCGGGAATATTTTTTGGGTGAGCTTTGAATCCGTACGAAATGCGCTAAAATAAATCGGGCTGATTCACGTAGTGATATAAGGGTCTTTGCAAAGTTGGGTGTTATAGTTAAAATCGATAACCCGAGTTGAATACTTACCTTTATTGAGATTTACATGAAAACCCTACGCCTTCTGTTTATCCTGATCATACTTGTCTCTTGTAAGGATGACGATGAAATTCCTCAGCGCTCCTACCGCATGGGGTTTCAAAATTCAGCACCTCGTGTAGATATTGATCTTATTTTACAAACCTTAGACATCTGGACCTTGCGTGCCGATGCCGCCATGATTACAACCGAAGTACCCTGGGAAGAACTTTTAGGAGGGACAAGTGTAAATACGTATATCCTTAATAATTATCAGGAGCTTGTAAATATCTACCGCAATAAAAACTTTAAACTTTGGATTTATATCGATCCACAAAATGGACTGGATCGAACTTCGGATGCTCTTGCGCTACAAGCGGTAGGAAAAAGTATTGCCGATACCGACATGCAATTGCTCTATCAAAAATTTACGATCGCCATGGATAGTATTTTAAAACCCGATCATCTTGGCCTTGCATTGGAAACAAATCTTATTCGGGATGCTGCTTCGGCTGCAATTTATAAGGGTGTAAAGGTTGCGGCCAATAATACAGCGGTAGCCGTGCATGCACGAAATCCCTCCGTACCCCTTAGTGTGAGTGTACAAGTTGATCACGCCTGGGGAAAATTAGGCGGTGGCTCGTATCAAGGTATTGCTCAAGATTTTATTGACTTTCCTTTCCTTCAGGAATTAGGACTATCATCCTATCCTTATTTCGGTTTTAAAAATCCATCAGAGATTCCCATGGATTATTATAGTCGGTTAGTAGCGGGTAAAGCCCTTCCTGTTTTTGTAACAGAAGGTGGTTGGGCGTCTGCCTCTATAAATTCGGGTGGCATTTCATATACGAGCACCCCGGAGTTGCAACGCGATTATTTTTTATATCATGCCCATTTGCTTGATGAGGTAAAAGCCATTGCGATTTTCCAATTGACGTTCACTGATCTTGATGTTGCTGCGCTTCCCACTTCTACTCCGGCCTCTATCCAATATTTTGCGAGTCTAGGCCTCGTGGATATTAATCTTCAGCCTAAACCCGCGCTGATCGTATGGGATGATCTATTTAAGAATAGAAAACTGATTTCAGGTAACTAAATATTTATACCGATAATTAAGAATCAATTAGGCTTTAGCCTTATTTCTCATTGGCGGATTGATCAATTTTCAAATGGCCCAACTTCAGGGGAGCTTACACTTGCTTTGGTGTCGGGCAGGTTTGAGTGGCAAGTAAATGTGCCCATGTGGGTTGGAGTCACTGTCCCGCGGCATTATGCATAACGTTTTGCAGCTACCCGAAGGGCGGAATTTTTACCACTAAACTTCATTCGGAGCACTGAACTTTCGGCTACCACAAAACTGGCTGCGAAGCACGAAACCC
>JAGPBO010000308.1 GCA_018063305.1 Cyclobacteriaceae bacterium | reverse complement strand
ACCTTGCAGTATGTACTTTCCATACCCAAACCAGAATCAAATTATTGCCACGTTGACGTTCAGGTTAAGGCATGGAGTGGGGATTCTGTTTATTTTAAAATGCCCAAATGGATGCCGGGCTATTATCAACTCATGCACTATGCCAAAGCAGTTGAAAATGTTTCTGTCAAAGATGAGCAGGGAAAAAGTATTACCTACAAACGAGTAAATGAAAACACCTGGGCTATATCGGGTGTAAAACGCAAATCGTTTACCTTAAGTTATGATGTAAAGGCCGACAAAAAATTTGTGGCTAACAGCATTGTGGATGCAACCCATGCTTACCTCGTAACCACAGGCGTCTTTATGTACCCCGATGGTTTCCTAAACACACCTGTATCTATAAAAGTAATGAAGGGTTCGTGGACAAAAATTGCAACGGGATTGCAGCCGATAACCGGAAAGCCGGATGAGTTCACTGCGCCTGACTTTGATATACTTTACGATTGCCCTATCCTCATCGGAAATCTAGAAGAGCTTCCCGCCTTTCAAGTCAACGGCATAGAGCATCGATTCGTTGGCTATGATCTCGGAAATTTCGATAAGAAACTTTTCATGGAGAATTTGAAGAAAGTAGTGACAGCCGCGGTCAGCGTCATTGGCGACATTCCCTATAAGCAATACACCTTTATTGCTATCGGCCCGGGTCGTGGCGGTATCGAACATCTTAATAATACTACGTTTGGTTTTAGTGGCGAAGGGCTCGATACATCGGAAGGCATGAATAGAATGATGAATTTTTTAGCGCACGAGTATTTTCATCATTACAATGTGAAAAGGATAAGACCTTTTGAACTTGGGCCTTTCGATTATGACAAAGGCAACAATACCAACCTGCTTTGGGTAAGTGAAGGATTATCGGTTTACTATGAATACATGGTCGTAAAAAAAGCAGGGCTAACCGATGAGCGCACGCTTTTATCCAATTTCGAAAACAACATTAATGCTATAGAAAATAATCCGGGTCGATTGTATCAATCTTTAGCGCAAGCCAGTTATGCCACCTGGAACGAAGGCCCCTTTGGCACCCAAGGTACCGAGCCAGGAAAATCCATTTCGTATTATGATAAAGGTCCGGTCATGGGTATGTTTCTTGATTTTAAAATCCGCCACGCTACTCAAAATAAAAAATCGCTGGATGACGTGATGCGATTTTTGTATTGGCAATATTATAAAAAGTTGCAACGTGGCTTTACCGATGCCGAGTTTCAACAAGCCTGTGAAGCTGTTGCTGGTATCTCCTTATCGGATACGTTTGAATATGTTTACACAACCAAAGAGCTTGATTATTCCACGTATCTGGGCTATGCAGGTTTGCAACTAAAAAAAGAGTCGACTGTAACTCAGGCTGGTGAGAAAAAAGTAAAAGTTACCATCGATCGAATGGAGACTTTAAATCCGCTTCAACAATCGATACTAACATCGTGGCTGAACGAGAAGCCATAAAACAATACTTGTCAAGCACCTAATTTAAATCAATCAATAAAATAACGATTGCTGTTTGAAAGGCTATTGTCTACCTTGATTTTTTATTACCACTCCCCTACTATCTATGAAGCCTTATCTCAGTACCCTCGTTGGTCTTTTACTAAGTGTAACCCTCTTTGCTCAGAATCCGGATTCCGTTTACATGCGCACAAATTATGATTTAACAACTTATCGCATTGCTATGCGGGATGGCGTGCATTTATTTACCCTTGTGTATGCCCCAAAAGATAAGAGTAAGACCTATCCCATCATCATCAACCGTACCTGCTACAATGCTTCGGGCTACACCGATTACAAAACGAGAAGGTACCCTTCGCCCTACTTAATAGAAGATAAATACATTTTTGTTTTTCAGGATGTACGCGGCCGCTATTTATCGGAAGGAACGTTTGATAACATGCGTCCCAACATTCCGGGCAATAATCCAAAAGACAAAAATGCCATTGATGAAAGTTCGGATACCTGGGACACGATTGATTGGCTGACGAAAAATATTAAGGGTAACAATGGCCGTGCAGGAATGCTTGGGATTTCTTATCCTGGATTTTATACGGCTGCAGCCATTCCGGATGCACACCCTGCATTGAAAGCGTCTTCACCACAAGCGCCCATTTCTGATTTTTTCTTTGACGACTTCCATCATCAAGGTGCATACCTCGAAAGTTATACGACTGCCTTTGCCGTTTTTGGCTATCAACAAGATAAGCCTTCCCTGAAAGATTCATGGGGCGATAAACTTAACCGTATTCCCGAGGCAAATGATGGCTACAACTATTATTTAGAAAAGGGCCCCTTGAAAAACATCACGAAAGAATTTCATTACGATAATTTCTTCTGGGATCAAATTATCAACCATCCCAATTATGATGAGTTTTGGCAAAAGCGAAGTATACTTCCGCATTTAAAAAATGTGACTCATGCGGTGATGACCGTAGGCGGTTGGTTTGATGCAGAAGACTTATACGGTCCGTTAAATATTTATAAAACCATTGAAGCCACAAGTCCGAAGGCTAAAAATACCATTGTGATGGGACCGTGGGGCCATGGCGATTGGGCACGCGAGCGCGGTAAGAGCACACATAATAATATTTATTTTGGCGATAGTCTTTCTTCGAAATATCAACGCGATGTTGAACGTAAATTTTTTAATTATTACTTAAAAGATGAAGGTAAAATGACGTTGCCGGAAGCGTATATGTTTGACACCGGTAAAAAAGAATGGAAGGAGTTTGCCGTATGGCCACCGCAAACCGGCACCAGCAAATTGTACTTTGGAAAAAACGGTCAGCTTTCCATTGATAAACCACTGGACGAAAAAGCCATGTTTAGCTATGTGAGCGATCCGGCCAAACCCGTACCGTACACTTCACAAATAGAAGGCGTCATGTTTACACCCCGTACTTTTATGAGTGACGATCAACGTCAGGCTTCACGCAGACCCGATGTAATCACCTTCCAGACCGAGCCATTAGAAAATGACTGGACACTGGCCGGAGAGATTATGGCGAAACTAAAAGTATCGATGAGTGGCACCGATGCCGACTTTATTGTAAAACTGATTGATGTGTATCCGGATGATCATGAGAACTACGACCACAACCCGAAGAATATAGTAATGGGCGGATATCAACAACTGGTGCGCAGTGAAGTGTTCCGCGGAAGGTTTAGAAATAGTTTTGAAAACCCTGAGCCCTTTAAAGCAAACGAGATCAGTGATGTGAACTACCGCCTTCAAGACATCTTGCACACGTTTAAGAAAGGCCATCGCGTAATGATCCAAATTCACAGCACGTGGTTCCCGTACATCGACCGCAACCCACAGAAGTATGTAGACAACATCTACAAAGCCAACGAAGAAGATTTTATTAAGTCAACGATTACCGTATATGGCTCTTCTGTTGTGGAGATTGGCGATCTGAAATCGATGAAGGC
>JAGPBO010000111.1 GCA_018063305.1 Cyclobacteriaceae bacterium | reverse complement strand
GGGCAACGCTTGATGGATGGGACAATTATTTTGTGTACCTCTTCGTACAACTCTATCCGGAAGGAGATTTCGAAAAGACTTCGGAAATAATTAAAGATGTTATGCTTGCTCATGTAAGTCCAGAGGCTGCGGAGAAAAAACCTGAAATTTTTCTGCACCCAATGAGTCAATGGCATTTGAATTCCGAATTCAAAAACGGATCACTCGTGACAAGCAAACGCATGATGTCTGTTTGGTACTACAGCGCCATTGGGGTTTTCGTTCTGTTATTGGCCTGCATCAACTTCATGAACCTAAGCACGGCCCGCTCTGAAAAAAGAGCCAAAGAAGTTGGAATCAGAAAATCAATTGGCTCATTACGCAGTCAATTGATTCAGCAATTTTTTGGAGAGACGTTATTAGTAGCAATGATTGCAGCCATTATAGCGCTGCTCGTTGTACAATTGAGTTTGCCTTGGTTTAATGATGTAAGTGATAAAAATATCTCCTTACCCATAAGCAATCCCATATTTTGGTTAGGTGTTATCGGGTTTACTTTATTTACTGGTTTACTGGCGGGCAGCTACCCAGCTCTTTATTTATCCTCTTTCAATGCAGTAAAAGTGCTTAAGGGAACTTTCAAAGCCGGTTCATTTGCCATGATACCAAGACGCGCTCTAGTTGTCGTGCAGTTTACGGTTTCCATTACGCTTACCATCGGAACAATCATTGTGTATCAACAAATTCAATTTGCTAAAAACAGACCCGTTGGTTATTCGCGGGCAAACCTGATTGGCATGCGAGCCGCCTCTCCTGAATATAAAGGCCAGTACCAAGCGTTGAGAAATGAACTTAAGAATACAGGAGCTGTAGAAGAAATTGCGGAAGCCAACTACGCTATAACAGATCTGCGTGGCAATAATGGAGGATTCTCCTGGCACGACAAAAAGTACGATGCAACTTTCAACACCATTTTTATAACGCATGAATACGGACGAACTATTGGCTTCGAGTTTGTTGAAGGACGTGATTTTTCCCGTGAGTTCCCCAGCGATTTATCCGGCATTATAATTAATGAATCTGCACTAGAAATTCTTGGTCTTGAAAATCCGGTTGGTGAAACCCTTAACTGGTCGCCAGGTGATAATCGTGGTGACTATAAGATATTGGGCGTAGTAAAAGATATGGTAAAAGGCTCGCCCTATGAGCCAACATCTCCTTCTATTATTTTCCTTTCAGAAAATGATATGCAGTGGCTTTACATAAAAATGAACCCGACTGTAAGTGCGCATGAGGCTTTGCCAAAAATCCGATCTGTTTTCGCAAGCATTGTTCCTTCGGCTCCTTTCGATTACACGTTTGCCGATGAAGCCTACGGAGCAAAGTTTAGAGCCGAAGAACGCATTGGACAATTAGCAACACTTTTTAGTACACTGGCCTTGCTCATCAGTTGCCTGGGATTATTTGGGTTGGCTTCTTTTATGGCCGAGCAGCGCACAAAAGAAATTGGCATTCGCAAAATTATGGGCGCCTCTGTAATCAGCCTATGGAAAATGTTGTCAAAGGATTTTGTAGTACTGGTTCTTATCTCATGTGGGTTAGCTATCCCCATTTCTTTCTACTTTATGAATAGCTGGCTCGGGCAATACGAATACCGCACTACTATTTCGTGGAGCGTTTTTATTATTACCGGTATGGGGGCATTGACTGTGACCTTATTAACCGTAAGCTTTCAAGCAATAAAGGCAGCTTTAATGAATCCTGTAAAAAGTTTGAGATCAGAGTAAATCCTAAAACACAAACTCTATCGTCACATTAACGTTTCTTCCCGGGCGCGGTAGGTTGCCCCAATCCAAATGGTTGTGATAATTTTTGTCGAGTAGGTTTTCTATTCCTGCATTAAGAAAAAGTTGTTTTCTATTCCAAATAATTTTATAGCCCGACCGAAGATTAAAAATAGAATATCCGGCCGTTTCATCTTCACCAAAAGCAGGGTTGATGTTTTGCTGTAAGGATGCACTTTCATTTTCAAACTGCGCGTTGAAATTTTTAACACTATAACGAAGCGTTGTGTTAATCGTTAAAGGTGGAATCAGCGGAAGCGGTGTACCTTCAAAATCCTGGCCGCGCGTGTACTTGGCCGCTGTTATAAACTGAAAGTTTTTTGAAAAATTAGCGAGCACGCTAGCCTCTCCTCCCACCAAGGTAGCTGACGGTATGTTCTCATAAATTTTAACACCATTTGCGCCTGGGGTCATAACCGAGAGTTCCGGATGAATTCGGGAAAATATATAATCAGGGAGATAATTGCAAAATCCAGTGGCCGTAAGTTGAACGTGATCGCTGAAGTAACTTAGCGTAAGATCGGTCGACCAATTTTTTTCAGGAACCAAATCTGGTTGACCTATATAATCAAAACCATCGTATCGATTGAACAAATAAAATCCGAATGTTTCACTGAGAGTCGGCAATCTTTCGCCATATCCTGCATGAAGCTCGGCTATCCAATTGGGTTTGATCAACTGCTTTAGCTTCAAATTGACAGCACCAACAATCTGTTGATTTGCATATTGTATGTTTGGATAAAACACTTCAAGCTGATCCATACCAAAGCCTTCTTTTAATGTTGTTGTGGCGCAATCCACGCGACCATTGATTAACAATTGAGTGCCCCGATTTATTTTATAAACATCATTTAAATAAAATCCCACATCCGATCTTCCTGATGCCGGCCAGGTTTGCATATACATAGATGAGGCTCCTTCGGGATACATGGTCATTTCTGCTAACACTTGATTATTAAAATAATCTGTTCGAAAGGAAAGTGTGTGTTTCCCTGACGGATGAAAATTCCCTTCAACAAATCCACCAGCCGTTGTGCTCGTGCCGGGCATATCCATGTGCATCGCTACATTTTCGCGATGACTATCATCCATAGAATGAAAAACCGAATTAAAATAAATTTTTGCGTTTAGATTTTGTATTCGCTCATGCAAACGAAACCGTTGATACCCGATAGAATAAATTCTTGCTTTGGCTGAACCCACATCCATCGGCAAGGCTGGAAAACCTATGTTATATCCATCGTCAAGTAACGCACTGGCCTGAAGTGTATCTTGCCCAACTGCCCACTTACCGTTTGCACTCAGGTTTAATTTTTCGTACTGCGAATAAAGAATTACTGCGCCACCGCCAGCGCGATAATCATCTGCTTTGCGATAATTAAGACTTACATAATAAGCACTTTTTTGCTGCGCGTAATTAGCGTTCGCATAACTATTGAATCCGTTCCATGCTGATTGATAACCAAACCCAGCTCGGCCAGACACAGGTTTTGATGAAAGCACGGCTTGTGCCAATTGCATATCTACTGAACCTCCCACCGTAGCCCCCAACTTCGAGCCATCAGAACCTAATGTAGCCTGAATGCTTTTTAAGTTTTGTGGTTCGATATAGATAGATACCGGATCCATTTTGTCGGTGCAGGCACCAAACATTTTCATACCATCTATAGTGAGATTAATTTGTCCGCCTGTCATTCCGCGCAGCATGGGTTCTTGTCCGTAGTTTCCTCTGCGGATTAAATACACGCCTTGCAATCGCGAAAGAATATCTTCGGTAGTTGCCGATTTATTCGCTCTAAAAAAATTCTGAAGCGTATCGCCTTCTTGTATGGCCGATTTTACTACTACTTCCGAAAGATAAAACGTGCGCAACGTATCCGCAGATTGTGCACGGGCGCCCACAACAACAAAAATCAATAGGCAACAAATTAATCTCATGATAGGATTACAATAAATTAGATGAACTATTCAACCTCTACATCGAAGTACAAATCAGTTACAAGTGCGTCACCTTGCGAGATCTTTAAATTTAAGCGCCAGCCACCGGTCATCGTAAAATTTACTTTTCCTTTATAGTGCCCCTGGCTTGCATAAGTGGGATTAACATTATTCGGAGATCCATGATCCATCGAAGGCATCTCCGGAGTCAACACAAATGAATAATTCTCCACCGGCACAAACTCATAATTACCCACCTTATTGTAAACCATTACTTCGAAATCATTTACGCCAACCTTCATCCCTTTAGGGAAGCTATAACCAACAAATATTTTTTCGCTGCCATCGGTTACAAAGGATTTCATGCATGCGGTTGCTGGATTGGCAACAGTAACAGAAAGACTTGCCATTCCTATCTTGTTGTTGGAGGGATTTTGAATTTTAATCTCCAGTTTCCACGACCCCATATCACCTGAGGGCATTATAAACAGTAATGCTCCTTGAAATAATTTATCAACCGCATCCATTGCGGGGTTCTCCAGCGGGCAGGCGTGCTTCATACCACCCATCATCGACATCTCTGGATAAAAGTTAATGGTAGCTTTTGTAATTCTGTTTCCAGTCACTGAATCGTAGAGCGCAATAAAAATATTGTTGTAGCCAACAAATAGTTCTTGATCTGACCAAACTTCAACTTTAGTAGCCGCGCCAATGGCAAAGCCTTCTGAAATTTTTGTAAGATCGGCCGTAGGGTCTATCTCAATTTCGTTATCGGTACAGCTGAAAGCCGCGGCCGCCAGAATAAATAAAAAAGTATATTTTGAAAATAAAGTTTTCATGGTAAGTAAAAATTAATAAGAATGGTAAACACATCCGTTCCGCTTTATAGCGTGAAGGATCTATTCGCTTAAAAAAAAATATTCCTGATTAGGAAAGGGAAACAGAGACTAAACTGGGTGGGCGAAAGAGATCGGAAACAAACTCAAAGTGATAGTCAACACTCGATGTGAAATGTTCCTTCTTTATATAGGAAAAACTAACTATCTGTTGACTCCGCACAAACTCAACAAATCCGATTGGGTAATTCTCAAATTTTAAGGAAGGTAAGGAGACGGGATCTGACTCTTGTTGGGTTGCCTGTTTCAGCTTTTGCATCAAAATACACTTGCCATTACATTTTAATTCCGGCTTAGCTTTGTTAATGCACAACACTTCAGTAAAAAAATCCTGATTCGAGTAATACTCCAAATAAGGAGACAGAGGCCTGAGCAAAGCGATCAGGTATAATAAAACAAATGATATGGCAATAATCGAGCGCATTACTCCCGCAAAGATAAATCGTTTATAATCAGTATAAAGAAATGTGGTCAGAATAAAGCATGATTTATGTCATAGTAAATAATACTGCCTCCCTTACGAGATCCATTCTGCATACGAATCTCTTGTTTCCCACAACTTAAGCGAGTGAAGTTGAATATAGTCAGGTAGGTTGGGGCGAATATGATCTCTTGCAAAGATCAATAGGTTTTCGGCTGTAGGTTCTACTTCAAATACAATGAGTTCGTCAGTCGAAAAAATATTTTTTGTCGTAGCCAGATATTCCTTTGACAAAACAAGTTTGTGATCTAGCTTCTTAACTACATTTTCCTGAACAATTGTTTTCAGTTCTTTAAAGTCAAGAATAATTCCCAAACCCTTTAAATATTCTTCGGTCGGTTGTGTTGCCTTCACGGTTACATGCAACTCATAGGAGTGTCCGTGAATATTTTTGCAAGCCCCCTGATAGTGGAGAATGGCGTGAGCTGTTTCGAATCTGAATATTTTTGTGAGGCTGATCATTATACTTCTTCCTTTAATACTATTTCTTTTCGAACCGGGCCTGAAAAAATCTCAGGTACTTTGGCTCATAGATCAACTTCAAACCCTTAATTTTTTCTCTTCTTTCAAAAACTACAGCAGCAGATTCCGCCACTACATCCATGTGCGCTTGTGTATACACCCTTCGTGGAATCGTAAATCGCACCAACTCAAGTTTGGGGTAGTAATTTTCTCCGTTGGCTTTTCGTCCTGCCGAAACAATACCTCTTTCCATAGTACGAACACCCGAGTCAATAAATATTTCTGCTGCTAAGGCCTGCGCTGGAAATTCGTCTTGTGTGAGATGCGGCAAGAATGCTTTTGCGTCCACAAAAATACCATGCCCTCCAATGGGTTTTACAATAGGGATTCCATACGACTGTAATTTCTGTCCCAGGTATTCTACTTGTCCAACGCGTGCATGTTGATGGTGATCGTCCAGACTTTCATTAATACCTACGGCAATCGCCTCCATATCACGCCCGGCAAGTCCACCGTAGGTGTGCAATCCTTCATATACTACTACTAAGTTTCTGGCTTCTTCAAATACATCCCACTCATTGGTTGCCATAAACCCACCAATATTAACGAGGGCATCTTTCTTCGCGCTCATGGTAGCCCCATCCGTGTAAGAGCAAATCTCTTTCACAATTTTCTTGATACTTATTTTTTCATAACCCTTTTCACGTTGCTGTATAAAATACGCATTCTCTGCCACGCGGGTCATATCATGAATGATACGTATACCCTGCTTCTTTGTGTAAGCTCTCAGTTTTTTTAGGTTGTCCATGCTTATGGGTTGCCCGCCTGCCATATTTACATTGGTGGCAATGCTTACATAAGGTATTTTCTTCGAACCATACTTCTTAACCAGTACATCAAGCTTATTTAAATCCACATTTCCTTTAAAGGGGTGTTCGTTGGTTGGATCATGGGCTTCATCAATAATGATATCATAAAATTTACCCCCCGCCAATTCCTGATGCAACCGGGTAGTGGTGAAATACATATTGCCCGGAATTATGTCTCCTTTCTTAATCAACACTTGCGAAAGAATATTTTCAGCCCCTCGTCCCTGATGAGTAGGAACGATGTATTTGTATCCATAATTTTCTTTAATGGCGTCCTCCATGTGAAAAAAACTTTTACTGCCCGCATAGGCTTCATCACCCAGCATAAATGCCGACCATTGCCGATCACTCATGGCATTCGTGCCGCTATCTGTAAGCAAATCGATATAGACATCATCAGACTTTAATAAGAAAGTGTTATATCCTGCTTCTTTAATTGCTTTGATACGCTGAGCTTTGGTGGTCATTCTCAGTAATTCCACCATCTTCATTTTGTAGGGCTCAGCCCAAGAACGCTTTTGAATTTTCATTACGATAATTTATTTAAGTATTTATATTCTGAATTACTCCTTTCTATGAGTTTTAGAGTTACGCCAATCGTTCGAATTTTGCCGTGAAGTGCCGCAGATACGGAGGCTCATACACGATCTTCATTCCCCGCATTTGTTCTCTCTTCTCGAGTATATCGTCAAACACTTCAATCACATAGTCAATGTGACTTTGCGTGTACATCCTTCTGGGAATGGCCAGGCGAACTAATTCATTCTTTGCCGGAATTAATTTTTTAGTCTCATCATACTTTCCAAACATCACGCTACCAATCTCCACACATCGAATGCCGCCCTGCACATATAAATCACATACCAACGCCTGGCCCGGATATTCTTCAACAGGAATATTTGAATACAGTTTTTTTGCGTCAATATAAACAGCATGGCCGCCAATAGGCCAAACCACGGGAATCCCTTTCGCTTTTAAATGCTCGCCAAGATAAGCAGTACTTCTTATCCGATAGTGTAAATAATCCGAATCAAATACTTCCTTCAATCCAATAGCCATGGCCTCCATATCGCGCCCCGCCAACCCGCCATAGGTGGCAAACCCCTCAGATATTATTAACAAATTGGTACACTGCTGACTTAGCGAATCGTCCTTTAGTGTCAGCAATCCACCGATGTTAACCAGTCCGTCTTTTTTCGCACTCATAACAAAAGCATCGGCCAGGCGTAACATTTCTTTCGCTATTTCCTCATACGATTTATTCTCATAGCCCGCTTCCCGATGTTTTACGAAATAACTATTTTCGGCTATGCGGCACCCATCAATCACCAACAGCAACTTATGTTGATCACAGATTTTTCGTACCTCTAAAATATTTTGCATACTTACCGGCTGCCCACCCGATGAGTTATTGGTTACGGTCATAATCACAGCCGCAATATTCTCAGCCTTATATTTAAGGATCAGCACTTTCAATTTTTCTAAATCGATATTTCCTTTAAAAGGCAAATACTTTTCGGGATCATTCGCTTCTTCTGGCATTATATCAACCGCCAGGGCTCCTGTAAACTCAATGTTGGCGCGCGTTGTATCGAAATGTGTGTTGCTAAGAAATACTTTGTTCTTACCCCCCAGAATACCGTATAAAATTCTTTCTGCTGCCCGCCCCTGATGGGTAGGAAGAATGTGCGGCATGCCAGTCAATTCCTTCACCACCGATTCTAAGTGAAGCCAACTACGCGCACCGGCATAACTTTCGTCACCAACCATCATGCCTGCCCATTGATGGTCACTCATCGCTCCCGTACCGCTATCGGTAAGTAAATCAATGAAAACATCACTGGAATGAAGTAGAAAGGGGTTATAGCCACATTGCTCAAGTACTTTTGTTCTATGCTCCTGGGTGGTAACCTTTAAAGGTTCCACCATCTTTATACGAAAGGGTTCTGCCAACGTGCGTCTCTTTTTCTCCATCGGGTTGAGTTAAGAGGCAAAAGAGATTAGATAATTCGATTTGAAAAATGATTTAAATCAGTTTATTGAAATCATAGCTATCAGGTGTCCCACGCCTCAGAGGTTCAGGACACCTACTTTACTTTGTTCGATATTGGAAAACACAAGTCCGTAATTGAACGCTCCATTTTTATGGTTAATAGATAATATCAGAATCAATAGTAATTTAGATGTTTATTTATGGCTGGATTATTGAAATAGTGCCGTACCAATCTGACTATGTTTCAATCCCGATTATTTGTACGTATCATTTCAAAAAATCGGGAGGTGTATCTTTTAAAGATTATTACGCTGGCCATTGCCTTTGCAAGCTCAACACTAATCATTCTCTTTTCTTTTAACGAATTTGGATACGACCGTTTCCATAAAGATTCAAAGTCGGTCTTCCGTGTTTTACAACGAAACAATCGGGAAGACTTCAGCGGTAATCGGCTATCTGTACAGATTCCCACATCAGTCTATTCAAAACTAGCTTCTGTCGGCAGGGATTCGTTAATCATCTCTCGTGTTAAAATAATGAATGGAGTTAGCGTTGTTTCAAAACTGCCCATGCACGACAAAAAAGTGCATGCAGCAGACACATCACTCCTTCAAGTTTTCTCTTTCACTTCCATTGATGGGGATCTTCAAAGCTTTCGGGCTCAAAAGAACTCAGCGCTCTTATCGGAAAAAGCCGCTCTTCAGTTTTTTGGAACAACTCAAGCTGCTGGAGAATCGTTTGACGTCTTCACACTTGGCGACACGCTTTCTTACCAGGTTGCTGCAGTCTTTCAAAGTTTTCCTTCAAACTCGCATGAAGATTTTGATGTGTTTATTCCTTTCGAAGGAAACAACCTGAAGTCACTAAGTTTTAATCCAGATGAATTTGAGGTTTATGGAAAACTGAAACAAACAAATGCGTTGTCGATTGAATCGACCTTAAGTTCTCCGGATAAAAGTTATAAACTTCAGCCCCTGCCCGAAATTTATTTTGGGCCACGGGTAGTAGGTGAAGATGCCAAGCATGGCGATGAGTACAGTGTTCTTATTCTAATCTGTATCACAGGTCTTATTCTTTTTCTGGCCGTCACTAACTATATTAATCTCACTACACTCACCCTACCCCATCGATCGAAAGAGTTAGCGATTAAAAAACTATCCGGTACAGGCCAATCAGAATTATTGCTAGCCTTTGCGAAAGAATCGCTAGCCTTGGTAGGCCTTTCTCTTATCCTTGGTATTGGTCTTATCTTATGTATAAACTCCTGGATTGAATCGCTGCTTTCCATTAATGTCGTTGAAATATTTTTAGGTGGAGATTTTTTATTGATCAGTATTCTCATTAGCCTTCTGTTAATCGTGGGGCTGGCGCCATTGTTAATGGTTTACAAGTTTGCGCACGCCACGCCAACCCGCCTTCTTAGCACCGAAACAATTTCATTCCCGCGGTTTAAGCGTGTGATTACACTGCTCCAGCTTGGTATAAGTATTTTTTTGATTGTTGCGTCAATTGTTATCAGACGGCAAGTCAATTATTCTTTAGTTAAAGAACCAGGCCGCAATCATTATCAGGTGGTTTACTTAAACTTCCCATCCGATTATACGAATGAAAGTCTATCGGACTTGCGTGCACATTGGAAGCGAAACAATCCTAACATTCAGGATGTAATGGCTACCTCGCAACTTCCCAATCGAATTCAAAGCAAAGAACTTGACTCTGATCTTTATTTCATGACAGTTGATCGGGGCTTTTTAGATTTTTTCGATTTGAAAACTCAGGAAGGGCGATGGTTTCAAGCCAATGACAATGCTCCAAAAGTTGTTGTGAATGCTGCTGCTGATTTAGTCGTCAATCATGAGCGTATTGGCGTCATCGAAAATATGGATGAGCAATTCAATCAACCCCAAAAGCCAATAGAATATCGAGTTGCCAGTCAGGTCAATTACAATTTTTTATGCGTTCGCATTCTTGAAGTAAACATTCGTAGAACAGTAACCTATTTATCTGAATATTTTACTTCACACGATTCGCCCTTACAAGTAAGCTTCATGGACAAGCGCTTTGAAGATTGGCTACACTATCAGGATCGATTAAATAAGTTATCTGAAATACTTGCGCTTATTTCAGGGTTGCTATCCTGTTGTGCCATTTATGGACTGAGTTTAAGTATGGTTCGGGATAAACTAAAACAAATCGCCATTCACAAACTCTTTGGTGCCGGTACTACCAGCATCACAACACTGCTGGTGCGCGAGTTTGTTATTCAAATGGGACTTGCCCTTTTGATCTTTGGCCCATTCACGTTCATCTTTCTAAAAGAGTTTCTTCGAAACTTTGTTTATGCAACACAGTTTGAATGGATGGACCCCATCTACCCACTAGCCTACTGCGGAATTATAATTGTCGCTTTGTGTGGATTTCAAGTACTGGGGCTCAATCGGGCCGATCTTACCAAAGTATTGAAAGGGTAGCAGCACATAATCAAAAGAAACCTGCTAAATACCTAATGCTCACTCTATCTGGTAAGCTCGTCCTTTCGGAACATTCTATTCAAATTTCCGTATTAAAGATCATCGACTTAACCCCCACCCCATGAATAAAACTATACAGTTCGGTGAACATGTTGAAGGCTATCAGGTTCCGGTACTGAACGAGCGCGAGATTCGCGCAGCTGCGGGTATCATGTTTTTCTTCGCACTTCTGTCACTTATGCTTATTCTCTTCAAAAATGAATTTCTGTTGGCTAAGACTGTTATCTATCTCTTCTTTTTTGACTTTCTTATTCGGTTACTTATTAATCCACGCTATGCGCCAATGCTCATCATTGGCCGCGTCATTGTCGGTAATCAAAAGCCCGAGTACGTGGGCGCACCACAGAAAAAATTTTCGTGGTTCATTGGCTTGGCTCTTTCGGGCATCATGTTCGCATTAATGGTCGTGTATAATACCTGGAGTATCTTTACAGGACTTTCCTGTCTTACCTGCCTTATCTTTCTGTTTTTTGAAGCCGCGTTTGGAATCTGCCTGGGATGTCTGGTGTACAATCTTATTTACAAAGAGAAAGCAAAACTCTGCCCGGGCAATGTATGCGAACGCAACGAACGCGAAGAGATTCAAAAAGTCTCTCGAACACAATGGCTTTTGGCCGTTGCCTTTGTGTTGTTTGCAGTAGGGTCTGTGTATTT
The DNA here is from genome assembly GCA_018063305.1 of Cyclobacteriaceae bacterium. Classification (GTDB taxonomy): domain Bacteria; phylum Bacteroidota; class Bacteroidia; order Cytophagales; family Cyclobacteriaceae; genus ELB16-189. The sequence continues at coordinate 430 of JAGPBO010000111.1, read as the reverse complement.
GCTAAAAGACAATTTCAATAATAAGCCGATGAATTTGTTTAAGAAGATCGAGATGTCGAAAGGGGATTGAAAGTGATTCTACATGTGATAGATGTCCTACACCTTTACGATTTTTTCTGACTAAACTTTTCTTTATTGAAAGAATCAGAGCCGCCTTTGACAATGGAGAGCGACTTAAAATCATTTCCCTTTATGGCTTTCGCCTGAAACATAATCTGTCCTACATGCGAGGAGTAATGCGCCAACTGGCGTTGGATCGCTTCCAACACAGTTTGGCCTTCATTGCGGATATAAATAATTTTGGAAAGATCTTCTGGGTTTAAATTTTCAAGAGTGCTTAGCAAACAACTCCAGCCTTTCTCCCAAGCTCCCATCATAGCGGCTTTATTGGGATAGGATTCTCCAAATTCAGATTCTCGATTTCGCCACG
>JAGPBO010000110.1 GCA_018063305.1 Cyclobacteriaceae bacterium | reverse complement strand
CTTGTAATTTAAAAGAAAGACGAAAAAGAATAACTTTCGGGTCTGTATCGTTGGCTTTAGTAACGAAAAGACTGGATCTAATAAAAAAAGTATGAAGAAAATAGTTTCTCAACAGGTTCTCTATTACGCTTTAATCTTGGGAGTGGGCTCTATGCTTGGCGGCTGTGGTTTGCTGGGCGGTGGCAATAAAGGAGGCAATGCCCAGGGTGAGGTAGTAGGCCAATCAACTCTTGAAAGAAGAGAGGGTTGGTCAATGGTCATTCCTTATGGGATGGTTCCCATTCCTGCCGGTACCTTTCATATGGGACAGGCCGATGAAGACCCTGCCTCTACCATGATTAATTTCAATAAGCAAATCACCATTGGTCCGCTGTTCATGGATGAAACAGAGATCACCAATGATGAATACCTTCAGTTCACAACTTTCTTTTTAGATCCTAATGGTGCTGAAGGATTAACAAACTTTGACCAAATCGGCCAGCAGGAGTTTATGGAGAAGTACTATCCTGATACTACGGTATGGATGAAAGATTTTTCTCACCACATGGGAGACCCCTTAGTTGATTATTACTGGCAACATCCGGGCTACCAGGATTATCCGGTTGTTGGGGTGAGTTGGGAAGCAGCAAACTTTTTTGGAAAATGGAGATCGGCATTCCTTAATGAATGGCGTCAGGTAAATGGAGGTCAGCCTCCCATGCCAGCCTTCCGGTTACCTTCAGAAGCGGAGTGGGAATATGCAGCCCGTGGTGGACGCGACATGGCGAAATACCCTTGGGGTAATCCTTATATCCGTAACTCTAAAGGTTGCATGTTGGCAAACTTCAAGCCTGGTCGTGGTAACTTCTATGACGATGGCTTTGCCTATACGGCTCCGGTTGGGATTTATTTTCCGAATGATTACGGATTAGTAGATATGTCTGGTAACGTGTCTGAGTGGTGTCTTGACGATTTCAATCCGGCATCGGTTCCAACCGTTTGGGATCTTAACCCGCAATACATTGACAAGAATGCTTACGATCGCGAAGGCAATTCAAAAGAAAAATATAATGCAAGAAAGGTGGTGCGTGGTGGATCGTGGAAGGATGTAGCCTATTATCTTGAAACAGGAACCAGAACGTATGAGTATAAAGATTCAACGCGGGCTTATATTGGCTTCCGTTGTGCAATGACCAACTTAGGTCGCTCATCCGGAGCAGAATTTCAATAATTAAAAACTCTGGTTATATTTATAAAAAATCGGACTAAAACTTAAATCTAAAGAACCATGGCAAAGAAAAAAGGCGGATTTGTCTCGTTATTCTTCACAACCATCATGCCCAAAGTATACGGCATTGGTGCAGCGGTCGTAATTATCGGAGCACTTTTCAAAATCTTACACTTAGAGGGCGCAAACGCAATGTTGATGATTGGATTGAGCGTGGAGGCAGGCATTTTCTTCCTGAGTGCTTTTGAACCCCCACATCCTGAAGCGGATTGGTCTAAAGTATATCCTGAATTGGCTGAAGATTATGAAGGACCGGTAAATCCTACTGCTACCCGTATCAGCAATCGTCCTGCTGGTGGAGACTCGCCACTGCTTAAGATTGATGAAATGTTAAAGACTGCTAAAGTAGATCAAAACCTATTGGATAACTTAGGTAAAGGTCTTACCAATTTAGCAACCTCAGCCTCTCAAATGAGCAATCTTTCTAATGCTGCTGTGGCTACCAACGATTATGCTAAGAATGTTCAATCGGCATCATCAGCCCTTGCTGAAATGAATAAATCTTATGGCTCAGCCATGAAAGCAGTTTCTGCTATGGCAGATGCTTCAAAGGATACAGGTGAATATCATGCGCAAGTGAAAAAGGTTACTACAAATCTGGCTTCCTTAAACGCTGTTTATGAAATGGAGTTGAAGGATGCTGATTCGCATGTGAAGAACATGAATAAATTTTATGAGAGTCTTACAGGTGCTATGCAGGGGCTTTCTAAAGTGGGAGAAAACACAACCAAGTTTACTTCAGAGTTGGGCAGCTTAACAGCTAATGTAACAGCTTTGAATAAAGTATATGGTGGCATGTTAACGGCCATGAAAGGGAGCAACTAGATAATTGGTTTTTGTTAGTATAATTTTTAACCCAAAATAAAAAACCATGGCAGGCGGTAAGGAAACACCCAGGCAAAAGATGATTGGTATGATGTACCTGGTGCTCACTGCGCTACTGGCGCTTAACGTAAGCAACGCGGTACTGGAAAAATTTGCAATCATTGACGATACACTTGTTAAGATGATCGTGGAGGATAACAAAACCAATGAAAGGAAGTTGGCAGGAATCCTTGGATCTTCAAGTCAGGACGAAAAAGTCTTGGCTGCAAAAAAGAAGGCAGAAGAGGTACGTAAGATAACAAAGGAGACTATTGCTTACCTGGATGAGGTAAAGGCAAAAATGAAAAAGGAACCAGATGGTACCGCCATCGAAGGTGAAGAATTAGTTACTAATACGAACCGGGCAGAGGAGTTAATGTTGGACAGTCAAAAGCCAGAAGAAGGAATCGCATTTGAAAAGAAAATCACTGGCTTTGTTAATGAACTCAATAAAATAATGGGATTAAAAACTCCATTTGTAAAGCTGACCCGAAAGGCTGAAGATTTTGAAGAGTTTAAAAACAATACTAATCAATTAGATAAAACATTCCTTCAATTTACTTTTGAAGGAACACCCACCATGGCGGCTATTGCTACCGTAAGTCAAATGCAGACCAAGGTTATGGAGTACGAAGCTGTCGCTTTGGACTCGCTTTTCGCTATTGCTGAGGGAGTTCAGATCAAGTTCGATAATGTTGTACCCATGGTGCGTGCGGAGTCGAATACGCTTGTTGCCGGCCAGGAGTATAATGCTGACCTATTTATAGCCGCAGCTTCGGATGTTCCGGCAGAGATGTTTTTCAACGACAAGCCTTTAGTTGTCGCAAAAGATGCTGCTACCGGCATCAATATGGGGAAAATTAAATTTAGAACGTCTGGAGGAGCTTATGATAAGAATGGGCTTGCCGATGCATCATACCATGTAAAAATTAATATAAAAGGTAAGCCATACGAAGAAGTAGTACGCTACAAAGTGGCAAAGCCAGTGGCAAAGTTTGAATCCGAAAGTGCAAGTACTTTGTATTTAGAGTGTGGAAATGAAATGACCGTGAGTGTACAAGGTTTAGCAGAATCATCAGGCATTTCGCTAAGTGTGCCTGGTGATCAGGGTAAAGTTATACAACAAGGTCCTGGTAAGTTTGTCTTAATACCTAGCCGACCACAAATGGATGTTCGTGTATCTGTTAATGGGTCTCAAATCGAGGTTAAGCAATTTAAGGCCAAGCCGGTTCCTAGCCCGGTTGCTAAATTACAGGTAGGTAATGGCGAATATGATGTAAAGAGAGGTATTCCTCCAGGAACATCTATTGTACGCCTTATACCTGATATTTTGGATGATACGTTCAAACGTCAGAATGCTAAAGATGCAGCGTATCGTGTAATACAGATGACACTACAAATTACAGGCAAAACGCCTATTACTTTAAGTTCTGGAACCATAGAATTGAATAAGTATGGATTAAGACCTGGTGATAGTTTTTCAGTTTTCAATGTACAGGTTGTGCGCTCTACCTGGGATCCAGGAGATGCGGATAACAAGCCTGTTAATGCTAAGTTAGACGGCTCGTTTATTATGGGTAAATAATAAAACAAAAATGAAATTAGTAAGTATAGCTCTTCTGTCTTTTGGTTTGGTTGGTGTTGCGGTAGCTCAACAGGATACGGTATATAATCCGAATTCTACGGAGCGAATTCCTTACTATGAGCAGCTCTATCGCTTTAGAGTGGAAAGAATTGTTGATTTAAAGGAGAAACAAAATGCCGGATTTAAATCGGCTCAATCCGATTTAGCGGCATTCTTGCTCAGGAGTATCCAGAATGGAACGCTTACAGCTTATGACGACTCTGTTAAGAACGTTAAAACTGCTGCCGAGATTCTGGTAAGCAACCAGGCAATTGTTGAGCCTTCCTATGATGCAAAAAAATCATATTTCTCGAGCGAAACAGCTAGCTACAATGGAAAAAACTATCAGTCTACCCGCAATGACAATAAGGGTAATCTTCCTACAGACAATCAATGGTGGGAACTAGCGGCTAGCCAAACAGAATACTTTACTAAAGATCAAATAGTAGCTATTACTATCATTGAAGATGTAATTTTCGACAAGAGGAGATCGCGTTTGTATTACGATATTCAATCCATTGGCTTACAAGCTCAAAAGTCTGGTTCAACGGATATCAACCCAATTGCCTTTGTTCAGTACAAGGAGTTTTACAATCTGGTAGAGAAAACATCTCATAGTAAAGATTGGAAAGAACGCGAGAAAGTGCTTTGGAGAAACCGGTATAACCCTTCCGAAAACAGAACGTTTACCGATGCCTTTAAACTGAGACTATTCCATGGTGTAATCGAAAAAGTTGAAAATCCGGATGACCGTAGTATTCGTCAGATTTACGAATCGAACGGTCGTAGTTACGGAGAATCTGTATTTGCCCGTTGGGAAGAGGAGATGCGAATGATGGAGAAGGAGCATAATCTTTGGGAGTATTAATAGAGTATAAAATTTTTTAAGAGCCCCGAATAGGGGCTTTTTTATTGTTCAACCAGCGTAAATGATTAGAGAAGGAAAATGGGAGGACCTCCCAAGAGTTTTAGTGCTCATTAAAGAACTAGCCGAGTATGAACGTGCTCCTGATGAGGTTACCAACACCGTAGCAATGATGGAAAAGGATGGCTTTGGGCCCAATCCTGCCTACGGTTTTTTTGTGGCTGAAATGGATGGTCTAATTGTTGGGCTGGCTCTGTATTATTACCGGTACTCTACCTGGAAGGGGAAGCGACTTTACCTTGAAGATATTATTGTAACAGAGGCCTTTCGGGGTAAGGGCATTGGTAAGCAATTATTCGAAACTGTTTTGAAGAAAACATTGGCTGATAAGTGTACGGGAATGATGTGGCAGGTGTTGGACTGGAATGAGCCCGCGATTGATTTTTATAAAAAGTATCAGGCCAATCTCGATGTTCAGTGGATCAATTGTAATCTGGAGTCAACCCAGATTAAAGAGATCTTAGATTTGAAGTAGCACGTGCAAATTCTCTCGACTTAAATTTCGTCAAGTAGTGTATTGAAGGCAACATGTTGATCCTTAAAACGAGTACGGTGCACCTCTACTAAAGCCGGGGCAAATTCATTCAGATAGCGTAACACTTCTTCTATGCTGTTTGAGAAGCACTGTATACTGTACGAGACGGAGGTTTCGTCATCGTGAGTTAATACCTTATACATTTTGTAATCAGAAAACATACCGGTTTTAAGAACTTCAGGAAGATAATTTTCCTTCATCCAGGCGATCCATTCTTCTTCTATCCCTTTATCAATTCCGAATGTAATATTGTAGAGCAGCATAACAATTAGATTATTTGCCTGAGACGTAGTCCTGCAAGTACTTGAATTCTTTGGTTAACTCTCCATCCACACAGACAGTACCTCGTTTTATAATCCCGCCCGTGTCTTTTGCTAGTAATGGCTTCAAAATCCGATCAATTAAATCTCTGCCAAATTCTTCTGAAGCGCTTCGGGGTAATTCGCAAGGGAGATTATCGACTGCCATGGTGGTAATATAATTTTCATGACTGAATGGGGGCATTATTTTATCTGCTATCGGATCATAATCATAGAAAGGATCTGCAATTGTGCTTGCCCGTTTTGTGCTGGGTATAGATCCATTGATGTCGCAAGTGATATCCGCTATAACTTTTAATTTAAACTGAGGATTAAGCATGTCTTCCTGGGTAAATAGAACGGGTGCGGCTGGATTCCAGTAAGCTCCTCCTAACAACATCTGGGCCACCTGTGCATAGCGCATAAAGAATGAAGAATATTTTTCAGGATGTTGATGAAATTCTTCTCTGTTAAAATGGCCGCCACTTTTACTTTCGTGGTAATCGGCACTGCTTAATTGTGTATAAACCGGCTCATCATATATTTTATTTAAAAAATCAATTGCACTCACCTTACGTATACCAGCTGTATCCAGCGTTTCCATGGCGCCTTTTCCTACTCGTCCGGCTCCCGTTAAAATGATCTTTATAGGTGGCAAGTTTACCTTTCGCAGTTCGAGTTTTAAGTCGTTTATATCAAAGCAATCATAAGCTCTTCGTAAAGTAAAGAGATTGTAACGTTTTCCATAGGTTAGTAAACCATTGTAAGCACCCACAATACCCGCATATCTTCCAAATGCAACAAGGCGGTTTCCTTGCGTGTCTTTTAATCCTTCGTAATCAATTAAGCGAATTTTCCTTTCAAGAATGGTTTGCAGCAACTTTCTATTATAAGGTTGTTTTTTAATAGTGTGGGAGAAAAATAGATACGTTTTGTTGGGTATAAGATGATCAACGGGCACTTCTTTTATACCCATTAAAATATCGCAATCGCTAACATCTTTTACTATTTCAATGTCAAGTGCCCGATACTCTTCATCAGAAAAGCATCTGGTTGCACTTTCCTGGCATACAACATTGATATTTGGGAAGCGCTGCTTGATTTCTTCTACCTGAGCAGGGCTAAAGGGAACGCGTTTATCTGGGGGCACTTTACCTTCGCGAATTAATCCTAGTTTAAGAGTATGCATATAACCTGGTCTTTAAGTCTCGAAGATAACGAGGTTTTACCTTTTATCGAACAACTTTTCAATGGAGTGTTTTAACTTTGGAGAATGACGGAGTATACATGGTTAATACTTGCCTGGGGTGTATATTTTTTGATACATAGCATTTTAGCGTCTAATCCTGTAAAGAGTTTCTTTAAAGAACTACTTGGAAAGAGCTTCCGCTTATACAGAATACTTTACTCTATACTTGCTACGGTCGGTTTATTGGCATTGCTATTATTTAATGCCACACTACCAAATGATTTTCTTTTACAATCGGTTGGTATAATTCGATACTCAAGCTTAATGTTGGCAACCTTCGGGGTGATTATAATGAGCCAAACATTTAAAGAATATAGTGCTATGGCCTTTCTAGGACTTACCGAAGAGTCTAAAAAATTCATCCGATCCGGTATTCTAACTAAAGTACGCCACCCCCTCTATAGCGGAACAATACTTATTGTTGTAGGATTTTTCCTTTTTACGCCAACTCTGGCAACGCTACTATCCGTACTTTGTATTTTGATTTATTTACCGATTGGCATTTATCTTGAAGAGAAAAAACTGCTTCTGGAGTTCGGAGATTTATATGCCCAATATCAAAAGGAAGTACCTGCTCTTTTTCCTGACTTTCGAAAAATGTTTTAGCTCTCAAGAAGGCCTCCGAGCAAGGAACTGGATTCTTTTCGTGAGTTTCTTCCATAAGGCGCCAGAGCTTGAACTAATTTACGAATAGGCATGGATTGCAGCCACACTTTACCACTACCTCTGAGAGTAGCAAGATAAATGCCCTCACCTCCAAAAACCATAGACTTTAAGCTACCCGAAGTTTCAACATCAAAATCAATATTCGATTCAAAGGCCACTACGCAACCCGTATCCACCCGAAGTGTTTCATTTTTAAGCGTTCGCTCTATTACCGTACCCCCGGCATGGACAAAAGCTTTTCCATCACCTTGTAATTTTTGAAGTATGAATCCTTCGCCACCTACCAGGCCACTGCCAATTTTACGATTGAAAGCAATAGATAACTTGGTGCCGTATGCAGCACATAAAAAGCCATCTTTTTGAACAATCAACTCATGATGGGGACTGGTGGCCAGATCCACAGGAATGATTGTGCCCGGATAAGGGGCCGAGAAACCCACTTTATATTTTCTATTACCACGATTGGTAAAGTGTGTCATAAAAAGAGACTCTCCGGTTAGCAATCGGCTTCCAGCTGAAAGCAATTTGTCAAACATGCCTTGACTCGGATTGGATCCATCACCCATTTTTGTTTCAAACTGAATTCCCTCCTCCATAAAGAGCATCGCGCCAGCCTCTGCGATTACAGTTTCCGTTGGGTCTAATTCGACCTCTACAATTTGAATGCTTTCACCTTTAATTTGGTAATCGATAACATGCGAATTAGCCATACTCAATTTTATTTAATAATCTTAAAAACGAGATTTTCGACTGAGGGGTTTTCTTTTTTTATAGTGCTGATTTTCCGGGAAATTTATTATGTTGAACAATCAGATTGATTATGAGTTTAATTATTTCTTTTTCTTCTTTTCCTTTTTCTCTTTTTTGATCTCTTCGTAATCATCGCGCTCTGCCAATTTTTTGTCGTCAACATTCTTATCTAAAAAGTCATTTAACTTTTCGATGGCGAGGTTGGATTTCAACTCACCGAATTGATCAATAGAAATTTCGAAACCACTCAAGTCTTTATGTACCCGGGGCTTGCCTTGTTTTTTGCTTGGTTTATCATTCTTCGCCATAGATCAAGGGGTTTTTATGGTATGTAAAGCATGGTTAATACGGTTTGCCACTTCCTCCTTTCCTAAAATTTCTATTGTTATCATCAGGTCGGGACCTGAGGCATTACCGGTAATGGCAACACGAAGAGCCTGTAGAATTTTACCGACTCCAATACCCAATTGTGTGGTTAGGCTTTCTAATACGGTCTTTGCCGAATCGGCCGTCAGTAAAGCGACTTTGGTAATCTCCTGACTATACATTGCCAATACTTTTATGGCATCCTCATTCCATTTTTTAGCAATCACCTGTTCATCGTATGAAGTAGGCGCATGAAAGAAAAACTTTCCGTGTTGCCAAAAATCTTGTGTAAACGTTACCCGCTCCTTCATGATGGAGCAAATCTTTAAGGCTTTTTCCTTTGTACACAAAATATTTTCCTGACGCAGTGAGTCAAACAAATACACGGTAAGCGCCTCATCGGTTTTTGCCTTTAGGTATTGCTGGTTGAACCACTGTGCTTTTTGAATATCAAATTTTGCGCCTGCCTTTCCGATTCGTTCAAGCGAAAATGCTTCTGCCAATTCATTCATTGAAAATATTTCCTGCGTAGTACCAGGATTCCACCCTAGGAAGGCAAGGAAGTTAATGAGGGCTTCAGGCAAATAACCAGCTTCACGAAAGCCCTTTGCTAACTCATTGGTTTTTGGATCATTCCAGGTTAACGGAAAAATTGGAAATCCCATTTGATCAGCATCACGCTTGCTTAGTTTTCCATTGCCATCGGGTTTTAATAGAAGAGGTAGATGTGCAAACTTCGGCATGTCATTTTCCCAACCAAAAAACCGATAAAGTAAAACATGCAGAGGCGCAGAGGGCAACCACTCCTCCCCACGAATGACGTGCGAAATTTTCATCAAATAATCATCTACTACGTTAGCCAGGTGATAGGTGGGCATTCCGTCAGATTTCATGAGCACCTTGTCATCAATCTGAGAAGAATGTACCGTTACCTCACCGCGAATTAAATCATGTAAGCGAACTTCTTCATCATCGGGCACTTTAAGCCGAACAACATAAGCAACTCCAGCCTCCAGGTTTTTTTTTGTATTCGCATCCGAAAGAGATAATGAATTATTCATAATCATTCGTGTGCCAGCGCTGTATTGTTGATTCGATGAGCTGGCTGTCTTTAAGCGATTGCGCATCGTTTCCAGTTCTTCTTCCGTATCAAAAGCATAGTAGGCATAGCCACTATCCAGAAGCTTTTGAACATGCTGTTTGTAAATAGATTTTCTTTCTGATTGCCGATACGGAGCATGGGGCCCACCCACGGTAACGCCTTCATCTATTTTGATTCCGACCCAGGCAAGCGATTGTGTGATATATTCTTCCGCGCCAGGCACATACCGGGTTTGATCGGTATCTTCGATGCGCAATATCATAGTGCCGTTAAGCTTCTTTGCCAACAGGTAATTATACAGGGCTGTGCGCACGCCACCAATGTGCAAAGCACCGGTTGGACTAGGAGCAAAACGGACGCGAACTTCTTTCATTTTAAATGGTAAAACAGGAGATCAAAGGTATGAAATTCACAGCTAGTCCTTAACCCAGCGGGGTTTTCAACTAAATAACTTTAACTTAAAGAAGTGTAAGAAATATTAGCTTGTTACTTTACCGCGATACAGGATATTTCCACATTAACATCTTTTGGCAAGCGGCTTACTTCAACTGTTTCGCGGGCTGGGGGATTATTGGGAAACTTTTTTCCATACGCTTCATTCACTACCGGAAACTGACCCATATCTTTCAAGAATATGGAACACTTTACCACATGGGTAAAATCCATGCCTGCTGCGATGAGAATTTCGCCCAAGTTTTTGAGAACCAGATTGGTTTCTTCGGTAATATTTTCGGTAAGGATTTTTCCAGTGGCTTTATCGATGGCGATCTGGCCAGATACAAAGAGCATGGAACCGATTTTGATAGCCTGGCTATAGGGGCCAATAGGCTCAGGCGCATTGGCAGAATAAATTACTTCTTTTGACATAGTCTGATGTGTGTTACTTTTGATCAAATATCGAGAATCAATCGGCCCTATACAATCGAAATATAAATGAAAATATTAGTTATTGGCGATACGCAGAACAATGGGGAATGCCAACAGAAATTTGGGGCACATCATAACTGGCTTTATGCCTCTTCGCATTCATTTTCAATGGATCTATTAGCGGAAGCGGAGGTGATATTTGATTTTAATCCTAATAAAACAACCCTCTTAAATTACCAAAAAGGTCAACCGGACCTTATTGTTTTTTTGAATACTACTTTAACAACCTTAGCAGAATTACTTGCTGGTGATCAGAAAGCGGATTTGCTCTTTTTTGGCTTTTGTGGACTTCCATCTTTTTTAAATCGTGACCTCATGGAGGTCAGTGTGACTCATGCGAATAGGTTAACTGTGCTTGAAGAAGTTTGCGCGAAACTAAACACAAAATTCGAGTGTGTAGCTGATCAAGTGGGGCTGGTTACACCGCGTATTATTTGCATGATCATAAACGAAGCATATTTTACTCTAGAAGAAGGAATCGCCACACAATCGGATATCGATCTGGCCATGAAATTAGGAACCAATTATCCTTACGGACCTTTTGAATGGGCCAAGCGAATTGGAATTTTAAATGTATATAAAGTATTGAGGGCAATGTATACATCTACTCAAGACGAAAGATATCGTATTAGCCCGTTGCTGAAGAAAGAGGCAGAAGAGTAATCAAGTTATTCTTTGAAATCGAATGGACATGGTGAAAACTCAGCATGCCATAGTGCGGAAGGTAAGATTTACCCGATGAGTTGTTACTTTTTTTGTGGGCGGTAGTCTATGTAACCAATGGGTTTGAGTGGGACCTTTCATCACCAACAAACTCCCTCGCTCCAAAACAATAGAAAGCGTTTGTTTGGTTACTTTATGTTTAAAGGAAAATTTTCGTTCTGCCCCCAGGCTAATAGAAGCGATAGCACTGTTTAATTCTAATGCCTTCTCATCGTCACTATGCCAGGCCATTCCTTCTTCTCCCGAATGATATAGATTTAAAAGACAAGAGTTAAAGGTGTGATGACAAACTTCTTCTGTGCGTTGTCTTAATTCGAGAAGGTCGTTTGTCCACGGTAGTGCTTGTTTAGTTGTATTTGAATACGTGTAAGCATAATTTTTATCACCATACCAGGCTGCCTTACGTTTTGTAAAAAGATGCTTGCCAAAAATAATTGCTTCATCATTTTTCCAGACAATATCCTTAAGCATTTGCTCCAGATAGTGCTGGGACTGTGTACTTGTTAAAATTTTTCCGTAGTAAAGTACTTCGCCTTCATACGGAAGTAAATTAGTTATGGTTTCTGTGTTGAATAAATCCATTGTTGATACTCTTTTTTCATGCAGTGCCCACACGGTCTGAATCCATTTTTTCGGGCCTGACTCCTCGAGGCAAAGAAAACTCTATTTTTCTTATTCATTCCTTTGCCTGAGCCACAGGAAAGATGCCCATAAATCTTTAGTTGGCTATTACCCGCAAAAGCAACTATCTGTAGTTTAATGTACCTCCGGAGTTTTTGGGTTTCAAGGTCTACGTGTTTTAGCATCCGCTGCAAAGGTATCAGTCATCAAGTAATCAAAAACCCGTTTCTTGCGATCTTTATAAATCT
>JAGPBO010000109.1 GCA_018063305.1 Cyclobacteriaceae bacterium | reverse complement strand
CCAGTCCCATAACCCCAGGCGGTATCAAAAAAATTGCTACCCAGTTCTACAGCCCGGTCGAGTGCATTACTTACCTCGGCATCATCTGTTTCTTTCCATCCCGCAAGGCCCCACATGCCGTACCCAATTTCACTTACGTGCCAATTCGTTCTTCCAAATTTTCTGTATTCCATTTTAAGGGTATCTAGAGGAGATTTTAATTTTTGAATGCTGGAAAAGTAGCTGCTCCTAAAGGGAAACAAGATACTCAAATTAGTTACTTTTGCGCCTCATTTTTATCATGACACAGGAACAGGAAATAAGCAAACGAAGGACTTTTGGTATCATCAGCCACCCCGATGCAGGAAAAACTACGCTTACCGAAAAGTTGCTTCTCTATGGCGGAGCTATTCAAAAAGCCGGTGCTGTAAAATCATCGAAGATCAAAGACCATGCGCGCAGCGATTGGATGGAAATAGAAAAGCAACGGGGAATTTCCGTAGCCACCTCTGTTATGGGTTTTAACTATAACGGCATAAAAATAAATCTACTCGATACACCCGGTCACCAGGATTTTGCCGAAGATACTTATCGTACGCTCACCGCGGTAGATAGCGTAATTCTTGTGATTGATTGCGTAAAAGGCGTTGAGTCGCAGACTGAAAAGCTGATGGAGGTTTGCCGCATGCGCAACACTCCGGTTATATGCTTTATTAATAAGCTGGATCGGGAAGGGCGTGACCCGTTTGATTTGCTTGATGAAATAGAAGAAAAACTTGCTATTAAAGTAAGGCCCTTAAGTTGGCCCATTAGTATGGGAAAAACTTTTAAGGGTGTTTATAATTTGTACGAAAAGAATCTGAGTTTATTCACGCCCAGCAAAGTTACTATACAAGAAAGGGTTCAGATAGCGGATATCCACAGTCAGGAAGTAGACAAGCTGGTTGGAGAAAATTATGCCAGGCAATTACGCACAGATGTTGAGTTGATAGAAGGCGTTTACCCTGAATTTGATACGAACGATTATTTGAGTGGTGATGTAGCCCCCGTTTTTTTTGGCAGTGCTGTAAATAATTTTGGGGTGCAGGAATTGCTCAACACATTTATCACGATTGCTCCTCCGCCTATTCCCCGGACAACCACGACCCGTGTAGTTGATCCAGCCGAAGAAAAATTTACAGGCTTTGTTTTTAAAATTCATGCCAACATGGATCCAAGGCATCGAAACCGAATAGCCTTTTTGCGAGTTTGCTCTGGTAAGTTTGAACGAGCCACCAACTACTATCATGTGCGACAGGATAAAGGAATCCGATTTTCAAACGCAACAGCCTTTATGGCGCAGGATCGTGAAACCGTAGATGAGGCTTGGCCTGGCGATATTGTTGGATTGTATGACACGGGTAATTTAAAAATCGGGGATACACTTACGGAGGGTGAAAAGATGTTGTATACCGGTATTCCGAGTTTCTCGCCTGAGATTTTCAAAGAAGTGCTCAATAAGGATGCAATGAAGACCAAGCAATTGGAAAAGGGATTACTTCAATTGATGGAGGAAGGGGTAGCGCAGTTATTTACCTACGAACTGGGCAACCGAAAAGTAGTAGGCGTGGTTGGTCCACTGCAATTTGAAGTTATTCAGTTTCGATTAAAGAATGAATATTCGGCTTCAGCCGATTTTGCCGGTCAGAATATTTACAAGGCCTGTTGGATTAGTAGTAAGAATGAGAAGAAACTTCAGGAATTCCTTGATTCGAAGCAACGCCATATTGCCCGCGATAAGGATGGTAAATTAGTATTTATGGCAGAGTCACGTGCGTGGTTGCAAATGGTCCAGGATAATTTTCCTGACATAAATTTCCATTTTACCTCAGAGTTTAAGGATTGATTTAACGTTTTACTTGGCGTAATCGTAAATCATTTTGGAGATATCGGCAAGTACGGCAACACCGGCATCGGCATCGGGCAGGTCTTTTGAGAGTAGAACCAGTACGTACTTTTTACCATCCGGTAAGTAAACAATTCCTGAGTCGTGTTGTACACCGGTAATAGATCCGGTTTTGTGTGCCACTTTTACATTGGCAGGTAGTTTAGCTGGAATAATTTCATTAAACCGCTGATCCAGTAAAATATCGATCATGCTCATGCTGGCTTCATTGTTTACAATTTCCTCGGCATCAATTTTCTCAAACAGCAACATCAAATCATACGCAGTTACTTGATTATTGAGTCCTGCGTCAAACGCTTTTGCATCTTCTACACCCCGTAATACCTGAATATCGTTGGCGCCAATATCGCGCAGGGTTTGCGTTACATTTTTTGCACCGACTAAGTCAATCATTAGATTGGTGGCCAGGTTGCTGCTTACAATTATCATGTCATACACCAACGAATAGATAGTTCTTTTTTCACCAATATGCTTATAGATTGGTGCGTAGCTGTCACTATCGGCAGTTAACAAATACGGGCTACCGTCTGCAATACTGATAAATTCATTTTTAATAATAATGGAATCCTTAAGTGAAAACTTTCCGGCTGCGGCTTGTTTATAAACTTCAACCATCACGGGGGTTTTCATGGTGCTGGCGGCATGAAAAAGCTCATGGGCATTAATGAGTAATTGTTCGTTCGAAGAAAGATCAGTGAACGCCACCGCAAAATGGCCCGGTTGCCCTGCCAATTTCGCTTCAATGGATTTTTGTAAATCGGTAATTGATTGTTTCTGAGTACAGGCGGTAAGTACCCCAATAAACAGCAAGAAGAGTCCAAGTTTTGCCATCGTGTTTTTGTTTGTTCTATATCCGGTTCTAACTTACAAAGTTTTATGATTAATCCCTTACAGGTTTTATATGAAGACAATCACCTGCTGATTGTCAACAAGCCAGCAGGTATGTTGGTGCAAGGTGATTCTACGGGAGACCGCCCGCTTGTAGACTTTGGGAAGGCCTATATAAAAATGAAATATGAAAAACCCGGTGATGTATTTCTGGGTGTCGTTCATCGTTTAGACAGGCCCGTAAGCGGAGTAGTTGTTTTTGCACGCACCTCGAAAGCACTGGAGAGAATGAACGCTCTTTTTCGTGATAGAGAAACGCTTAA
The DNA here is from genome assembly GCA_018063305.1 of Cyclobacteriaceae bacterium. GTDB lineage: Bacteria > Bacteroidota > Bacteroidia > Cytophagales > Cyclobacteriaceae > ELB16-189. The sequence goes on along the minus strand of JAGPBO010000109.1, from coordinate 9,141 downwards.
AACCTATTGGGCAATAGTTGAAAATAGACCACCCAGACAGGAGGGCTCGTTGGTACACTGGTTGGTGAAAGACGAAAAGAAGAACAAAACAACAGCCTATGCCCGGGAAAATTCAAAAGGTCAACGTTCTGAATTGAGTTATAAATTGATTCAGGATCGATCAGGTTTTTACTTACTTGAAGTGAAGCCGGTTACGGGACGGCCCCATCAAATACGCGTACAACTTGCATCCATGGGTTGCCCTATCGTTGGCGATTTAAAATATGGATATCCAAGGCCCGCCTCGGATGCAAGCATTGGCTTACACGCGCGTCAACTTGAATTTAATCATCCTGTAAAAAAGGAACCGTTGTTAGTTTTAGCAGAAGTACCAAAAAATGATTTATGGAAACCCTTTTCTTGATTCATTGCTTAGTATCTTGAGGCGTAATATTTCTTCATGAGTTGGTTAAATAAATTACAGGCGCGGTGGAAAGTAAATAGCTTAGGGCAAGTTGTTTTGATTCTGATTGTTTTCGCATGCACTGGATTTACCGTACTATTTATTAAACAACCTCTCTTTGAATATTGGTTTCCTACGGGCATCAAGCCTTTGTGGGCGAGTGTAGCCTACTGGATCTTAATTTTTCCCGTATACAATCTTTTTCTATTGTTTTATGGGTTTATTTTTGGTCAATTCCGTTTTTTTTGGGACTTTGAACAACGTTTTTTTAATCGAATAATGTCTAACTTTAAAAAATAAATCCTCTTGCAATGAAAAAAATTATTTACTTATTGTCAGCAGTACTCTTAGCTGCGTGTTCGACACCTAAATACACAGCTAGTTTTAACTCCTATGATTCGCCAAGGGGTTATCAAAAGGAAGCAGTAGTTGAAACACCTGTTGCTGTAATCGATCCGTCAACGTTGGTGGCGAGCACTTCTGTAGCGCCTATAGAAATCAAGGAGACTGAAGCTCCGGCTGTAGAAGTTCGCAAAACCTATATTCAAATGACGAAGACAGAACGGAAGGCTCTTCGTAATCATATCCGTACGGAGATTAAATCCACGGTGAAAGAGCAAAAGGCTAAGTTAGCCCCTACCTCTACACATGCAACCAATGCGATGGAGAATGACTTAAAGCTTGCCATCATTTTTGGAGCGGTTGGTATCGTTGGATTGATGTTAGGAGGTGCCAGTAACGCGTTCTTTTACATAGGTGGAATTGCCTTGCTCATTGGCGTTGTGTTTTTCGTCAAGTGGGTTATAAGACAATAGCCAATAAATGATCAATAAAAAAACCCGATTTTCGATCGGGTTTTTTTATTGATAAAACTTTAATGACCGTGCTAATTCTTTATTCCGTCAGCCAGTAGTATTACTTTATTTTTCAAAACTTCTACCACACCCCCGGTAATGTGAAGCTTTTCCGAAAGCTCCTTTGATTTATATTCCACTACCCCATCTTTCAGCAAGCTAACAAGCGGGGCGTGATCATTCAAAATCTGAAAAGATCCGTCTTCTCCCGGAAAGGTTGCGGATGCAACATCACCTTCAAAAATTTTCTTTTCAGGTGTAATTATTTCCAAATGCATAGTTCTAGAATTAAGAATTCAATCGCCTGATTTCTAAATTATCCGGCAACGTCAGCCATCATTTTTTCACCTTTGGCAATAGCATCATCAATGCTTCCTACCAGGTTAAATGCCATTTCAGGTAAATGATCCACTTCACCATCCATAATCATATTAAATCCTTTGATGGTGTCTTTGATATCCACCAAGGCTCCTTTCAAACCGGTAAAGGCTTCGGCCACGTGGAAGGGTTGCGATAAGAAGCGTTGTACCCTTCTGGCGCGGGATACAATAAGCTTATCTTCATCAGACAATTCATCCATACCCAAGATAGCGATAATGTCCTGTAATTCTTTATAACGCTGAAGGGTTAGCTTAACACGCTGAGCACAGTTGTAATGTTCTTCACCTACAATATCAGCACGTAAGATTCTTGACGTTGAGTCCAACGGATCCACAGCCGGATAAATACCTAATTCTGCGATTTTACGAGACAATACTGTAGTAGCATCCAAGTGCGCAAAGGTTGTTGCCGGAGCTGGATCGGTCAAGTCATCGGCAGGTACATAGACGGCCTGTACAGAGGTAATAGAACCATTTTTGGTAGAGGTAATTCGCTCTTGCATAGCACCCATTTCGGAAGCCAGCGTAGGCTGATATCCTACTGCCGAAGGCATACGACCTAACAAAGCGGATACTTCTGATCCTGCTTGTGTAAAGCGGAAGATATTATCAATAAAGAAAAGAATGTCTTTTCCTTTGCCTTGACCATCACCATCGCGGAAATATTCAGCTACCGTTAAGCCAGAAAGCGCAACGCGGGCACGGGCACCTGGAGGTTCGTTCATTTGACCAAACACAAAGGTTGCTTTGGAATCTTTTAGTTTATCCATGTCCACTTTAGAAAGATCCCATCCACCTGCGTGGAGTGACTTCATAAACTCTGGACCATAATCTACAATTCCTGCTTCAATCATTTCACGCAACAAATCATTTCCTTCGCGTGTACGTTCGCCTACACCGGCAAATACAGATAAGCCTGCATAAGCCTTAGCGATGTTATTGATCAATTCCTGAATTAATACGGTTTTGCCCACACCGGCACCACCGAACAATCCGATTTTACCACCCTTTGAATACGGCTCAATCAGGTCAATTACTTTAATCCCGGTAAAAAGAACCTCAGTGGAGGTTGAAAGGCTTTCATAACTCGGTGCCGAGCGGTGGATGGGCAATGAATCTTTTCCTTTAGGTTGCTTGATGCCATCAATAGCCTGACCGACCACGTTGAACAGACGGCCTTTAATATCTTCGCCAATAGGCATTTGAATAGGAGAGCCAGTATCAATCACTTTCATACCGCGAACCAACCCTTCAGTTCCATCCATGGCGATTGTACGCACCCGGTCTTCACCTAGGTGTTGCTGACATTCAAGTACTACTAAGGTTCCGTCTCCTTTTGTTACTTCTAGGGAATCAAGAATGTTAGGAAGTTTTGTTCCGGGCTCGTCAAATGCAACGTCTACTACCGGACCGATTACTTGGGTGATTCTACCGCTATTGGCCATTGATTTATAGATTTTTTTTAAGATTCTTGATTATTCGGATTTGACCCCTAATCGGGGTAAAATCTGGGCCACAAAAGTAGTTTTTTGTAAGGTTAATACAAACTAGTGAGCAGGTTTTGTTGAGGCAGGCTTCGCTCTTATTTTTGGAATCCAAACTCTGATAATCAATGAATTGTATGGCGTAAAGGGCTAGTTCAGTTTTTCAAGTGCTTTTTAATTCCACACGGAAAGTAGTTCCTTGATTTTCATCAGAGGATTTCACAAAAATTTTTCCCTCATGGTACATTTCAATTATCCGTTTTGCCAGGGCCAATCCTAGACCCCAACCTCTTTTTTTGGTGGTAAACCCAGGTCTAAAAACATTGGTGATAAGTGCTTTAGGAATTCCTTTTCCCGTATCGGAAATATCGATAAATACTTTATGATCGCTGCCTCGAAGAATTTTAATGGCAATGGTACCTGAGCTGCCCATAGCATCAACGGCATTTTTACAAAGATTTTCAATTACCCATTCAAAAAGTGGGGCATGCACACGAGCTTGTATGGTTTCTGAAAGTGTGTAGACTTCAAAATTGATTTTGGATGATACCCGTGGGAGTAAATAGCCAACTACATTATTAATCAATAGATACACGTTTTCATCTTTGAGTACGGGGGTTGATCCGATACTTGAAAATCGCTCCGTTACCACCGTTAACTTTTTTATGTCTTTATCAAGTTCATCGACAATTCCTTTATTTTTAATTTCAGGGTCATCTCGTAAAACTTCAACCCATGCCATAAGGGATGATAAGGGTGTACCTAATTGATGGGCCGTTTCTTTCGCTAAGCCCACCCAAACCTGGTTTTGCTCTGCGGTACGTGAGTAGTTGAACGCGAGGTAAGAGATAAAGCCAAAAATAGCGAGTACAGAAAGTTGGATGTAAGGAAACGCAATAAGCTGTGTTAATAAAAATGAGTTTTTATAGTAGACATATTGCTTTCCAAAAATTTCACCCGTGCTATCATCACGTAAAACAATTTCAATGGGATCAAACGAATCTTTCATTTCCTCTATCTGCATACGGATAAAAGCATTCTTTCTTTCTTTGGACCAGGTTTCGTTGATTTCGATATTCGCATATTGATATTCATTGTCTTTGGTAAGCCAGATAACAGGTATTGATTTGTTTTTAAACAAGATTTCATCGGTGATAAATACAATGTTGCCATCATCGTTCATTAAAGTGTACTCCAAGGCTTTGGCAAACAAAACCACCTGCTGCTTTTCGCGCTCTTTCAATTGTTCAACCAAAACATGGGTGTAATAAATAGATCCGAAACTTATCAAGACAGACACAACCAGAATGATCCACTTTAGTTTCGTGTTATCCTGATAAAACTCCATGGAGGCGGGTAACTTAATTTTTTTAGCCATATCCGCATGGAAATTAAATAAAAAAACCGGATCGCGTGAGCAATCCGGTTTTATCAAAGTGTGAGTGACTGGTTATCCTTTCATCATAAACCACTTAGCCAATACTTTGTAGCTTACCTTGGTGCCCGTCATTAGAATACCAACGCGATAAATTCGTCCGGCAATCCAGGTGGTTAATAAAAAGCCGCCAATCAGCAATACGACTGAGAGGGCTAGTTGCCAACCAGGTACACCAAAGGCAATGCGGCCCACCATAGCCACGGGTGAAGTAAATGGAATTATGGAGAGCCAAAAGCTAACCGAACCATGTGGGTCGCGCAGAATAAATAGAAAGAGACCCAGATAGCCGATAAGCAGGGGGATGGTTACCGGAAACTGAAACTGTTGAGCTTCTTGTTGCGAATCAACCGCTGAGCCTACGGCAGCGAATAAGGCTCCGTAAAGGAGGTAGCCACCTAGAAAATAAAAAACAAATACGATAGTGATTTTGAGCATAGGTAATTCACTCCAGTTACCTAATAATTCAGCCACTTTAGAATTTTGCTGATCAACCGCTGCCTTCATGTCCGGATCATTTTGCATTTGTTTTGTTACCTGCTCCATCACTTGTTTTTGTGGCATCTTTAAACCAAAGTATGCCAGTGTGCCTGAAGACAATATTGTGATAAGCACAATCCATATTGTAAATTGAACTAAGCCTACCGAGGCGATGCCAATTATTTTCCCCAGCATAAGTTGAAATGGTTTTACAGACGAAACAATTACTTCCACCACTTTAGAAGTTTTTTCGTCAATAACACCTTGCATGATCTGGATGCCATAAATCAAAACAAACATGTAAATCAAAATACCGAGACCAAATCCCAAACCATATAAAATGCCCGCGTTGCTCGATTTTTCTTCGCCCGTATCGGATAGATTAAACTGTTTAAGATTCACTTTCGGCCGTAAACTTTTTAACGTTGCCTCATCAATGTTGTACTCCTTTAGTTTCAAGTCATGAATTTGATTTTCGATGGATGATTCGAGATCATCCACTTTTTCTATGCTGGGATTTTCCTTGGTATAAATCGCAATGCCTTCGGGTTTGTTAATATCTATTTGAGGAATGTACAATAAGGCAAAGTCTTTTGTTTCGTTGTAAACTTTCTTAGCCTGATCCAACGGCATATCTAAAGGAACGAATGTAAATCGCTTGCCGCTTTGAAATGTAAACAACTTACTCTCATCCACCACTCGCACGGTATCTGCCTTAGCTGATTCCGATTCTTTAATCATGATAAAAATCAATCCTCCAATGATGGCTGGAAAAATAAGAGGCACCAGAATAGTGGCTATCAAAAAAGATTTTTTTTGAACCCGATTTAAAAACTCACGCTGGATGATTAGCCAAATTTTGTTCATACTATTAGGGTCTTTGGGTTACGCTTGTTCTTGTAGATGTTTCTTCAACGCTTCATCACCTTTCACCAAGCTTATAAAAATATCCGACATGGTAGGTAATTTCTCCTGAAAGCTATGCACTTCTGTAATATCAATCAGGTCTCGAATGACCTGATTTCCATTAATGCCGTTTTTTGCTTTTAGGGTTGTAGAGAATAAACCATCCTCCATAGGCTTCTGATTGATTAATTCATACCGATCGACCGGAAAAGTAAATTGGTTGCCACGATGTTCAACGATGAATGTATTGGACTTATATTGATCCTTTACCTGCTTTTTAGGTCCTTCCAATATTTTCTTTGACTTATCGATCAGGGCGATGTGATCGCAGAGTGATTCAACGGTTTCCATTCGATGGGTGGAAAAGATAATGGTACTTCCCATTTCTTTAAGTTCCAGAATTTTTTCGGTGATTAACTGCGCATTTACCGGATCAAATCCTGAAAAAGGTTCGTCCAGAATTATAAGTTTTGGTTGATGCAACACTGTGCTTATAAACTGCACCTTTTGTGCCATACCTTTAGAAAGGTCTTCCACCTTTTTGCCCCACCAATCTTTTATTTCAAATTTCTCGAGCCATACTTTTATCCGCTCCAGCGCCTGTTTACGACTAAGTCCTTTTAACTGCGCCAGATAAAGAAGTTGGTCACCTACTTTCATCTTTTTGTAAAGGCCACGTTCTTCCGGAAGATATCCGATCATGCCAATATGTTTTTCCTGCAAAGGCTCGCCAAAGATTTCAATTTGGCCTTCCTCCATATTGATAATCTGATTGATGATTCGGATAAGCGTAGTTTTACCAGCACCATTGGGGCCTAATAAACCATAAATAGATTTTTCTGGAATTGTAATGCTTACATGATCCAGGGCTGTGTGATTAGCATAGCGCTTGGTAACATCTCGGGTTATAAGGGCATTCACGTGTATGGAGATTGGTTGGTACAGGGTTGTTAACAAAAATAACAATAGAATGGAAGGAATCTACTTAATGCGTTCAAATTCAAGAGTAAGCTAAACCGGTTTATTACCGATTTTTTTCGCGAAAGACGATTTTACCCATCGATACATCAAGATCAAAAACAAGTGCGTCTTTGCTGTCTGCGGAATAGGCTGCGTTGGCGAAGCGGTTTGGCCCAATCTTTTTAAGCGTTGGAGAAATACTGAGGCTGCACAGCCACGAGTCATTTATGGTCACCAGAACGGGAACATCTTCGGTTGGCAATTGAATGATAAGATTACCGGCACCCACACTGCCAATTATATGGTTGCTGATGCTGGGTTTGTTGCTGAAATCGAGAAACATATTACCGAAGCCAACATCGGCAACTACCACTTTGGAGCGAGCCAGATTCAGTTGGCGGGCATTTAACGAACCCATATCCACCTTTACATAGAAGGTGTCCATTTCAATTCTATTTTCAACCCCCGTACTATAACTAATGTTCACGTCAGCGCTGCCGGTATGAATTTTAAGTTTGCTAATTGACATGCCCGAGAGATCGATATTGGCATTGCCCAAACCATAATCGAGGTCAAGCGAGTAGGGCGTGGTCTCTGACAAATAAACCTTCCAGAATTTATCGCTAGGGCGTTCTTCCGATCCAAATACCTGGTAGGAGATTTTTTGGCTTACACCCCGCTGGCTTTCTTGTTCAAGGGAAAGATTGATAGAGCAAGTGTTGTCCTTCACTTCATTGCTGAATGAGTGGGCGTACTCCTCCAGATCCTGGTTACTGTAAATATTAAGAATATCTTCGCTATTGCTGGGGCGGATGAAACAGTTACCCGTTTTGGCGCGCAACTTTAAATCAACACGTTCGCAAGGTTGCGTTTTCTCTACGGTGAATTGTTTTTTAATCTGACCACAGACCGTTAAGACCGTACCGTTACTTATCAAAGCCAAGACAATCAATCGCCACATATCCCTTATTACGTGTTAGATCAGGTTCAAGTTTCTGAATGTAAGAAAGGTTGAATTTTTGTCATTTAGCGAAATAAACAGCTTGCATAACAAAAAAATAACCCGTAATAAGATTTATACGGGTTAATAAGGCCAAGGTTATAAAAAACCTAAATTTTTTTCTATTTAGCCAAAATACTCTTTCATGCGCTCAAAGAATCCCTTTTCTCCGGCATCCGGATGTGGTTGAAAGTTGGGTGCGGTTCTTAGACTTTCCAGTTTTGCTTTCTCATCACTGGTTAATTTTTTCGGGGTCCAAACATTAATATAAATAAGTTGGTCTCCCGAGCCATAACCATTAATGTCTTTCAACCCTTTGCCCCGGAGTCGCAATATTTTTCCACTTTGGGTACCGGGCTCAATTTTTATCCGGACTTTACCTCCAACGGAAGGAACCTCTACACTGGTGCCTAGCGCTGCATCTATAAAAGTGATATGAAGATCATAAACAAGGTTGTTGCCATCTCGTTTCAATTCCTTATCCTCTACTTCTTCAATCAGTATCAGCAAATCTCCGGGTACACCGCCTCCGGGCGCTTCATTTCCTTTGCCCGACATAGAAAGTTGCATTCCTTCGCTAACACCCGCTGGTATTTTTACGGTTATCATATCTTCCTTAGAGACTAAACCCGAATTGTCTACTCCTGGCGGGCGCTTATCAAGTAATTGACCGGCACCATTACAAGTAGAGCAAGTGGTTGTGCTTACCATTTGCCCCAACATTGTGTTAACCACTTTGCGTAACTGGCCTGTGCCACCACAGGTTGTACAATTTTTGAAGGTGACACCATCTGCGCGGATAAGCCGGTTCACTTTTATTTTTTTTTCTGCGCCATTGGCAATTTCCTCTAAGGACAGTTTGAGCTTTATACGCAGGTTTGATCCTTTTCTCTGACGGGTTCTTCCGCCTCCACCGCCACCAAAAAAACTATCGAAGGGACTTCCACCCCCGCCACCAAAGATGTCTCCAAATTGGCTGAAGATATCTTCCATGTTCATGTCGTGGCCCCGGAAACCACCATTGCCGGGCCGCGAGTGACCAAAGCGATCGTATTGAGCCCGCTTTTCATCACTGCTCAACACTTCGTAGGCTTCTGCAGCTTCTTTAAATTTTTCTTCGGCTGCTTTATCGCCCTGATTTTTGTCGGGATGAAATTGAATAGCCACTTTGCGATAAGCCTTCTTTACTTCTTCTGAGGT
>JAGPBO010000108.1 GCA_018063305.1 Cyclobacteriaceae bacterium | reverse complement strand
CAGGTTTGTACACGACAAATAAAGGATAAGATTATTCTTAGGCAGGTAGGCTATATTGACGCTGAGATCTTGATAAGAGGCAGTTTTATCCGTGTTAAATTCATCCATCGATTTATTGGGATTGAAATACGTGCGGCCACTGCTGTAACTATAGGTAAACCCTAGTTGCGTTTTCATAGCAGTAAGAAAATGTTTGTACACGAATGAAAAGTTATGAGTAGAAGCGAATGAAGGAATAGCTGAAGTAGGAAAATTCAGGTAGTTCCGTTCTGTGTTCAAGTAAGAATAGGAAACCCAATAGTCAACATTCCTAATGGTTTCATTGTCGCGCCAAAAGAGTTCTATCCCCTTCGCATTGCCATATCCATCGTTCGAAAGTTGAAATGGATTTCCTTCAATATACTTTATCAGATGATCGTACTTTTTATAATATGTTTCTATGCGAAAGGTCTTTCTATCTTTTAGAATCTGATAATTCAGAATCAGATGATCTGCTTTTTCTTCCTGAAGCTGATTATTAATACGCGTATACTGGTTTTGACCTGACTGTCTAAACGTTCCATACGCAAACGAAAACTGACCCACCTTACCAGGTTTGTAAGCCAATGAAATACGCGGATCGACACTGGCTTGCTGATTTAAATAATTGTTTTCAAAGCGACCTCCGAGTTTAGCAACAAAGTGATTACTCGCATAAAACTCGGCTTCCGCGAAAGCGACAGCAAGGGGTTCCGAAAAAGTAAGTGATTCAGTCGCGTCAGTAAGTTCATTGTATCTGGATGCTGAATAATTTCTGTCAATGAGTTCACCGCCAAACCGCAACTCTAATTGATCGCTGACCGAATGTTCTACAACCGCTTTTGCATGAATACCACTCTCCGTTTCATTCAGGGGTTTTTGGTCAAAGGCAGCATCATTACTATTGAACGAATACGATACACCGGTCCGCAAAAACCAATTACCATTTAGGGGTTGTTGAAACGTAGCGTTGCCATAGCCATACGTATTGTCAAGATCATATTTGATTTTAATTGAAGGATCAAGAATGCTGTGGTTATACATCGAAAAAGTAGTGTTATTAAAATTGCCGAAGAATTTAAACAGACCATCCTTACCAATCTTTTGGCGATAGGCCGCACTGCTCTCCAGCGAAACAGGTGGCTTTTTCCAATCCACCTTTTGACTTACCAATTCAAAATAGGGTTGGGTGTTTGTGTATTGAACTTTACCGGTAAGAGAAGCGCGATCCCAAACCTGGGTATGCGCCACATCGACACCCACAGAAAGAATTCCAATATCGGTCTGATTCATCTCAGCAATGTCTTTGGAATTTAAAACCAGTGCGGATGAAAGTGCCTGGCCATACTCAGCCGAATAACCTCCGGTACTAAAACTGGTACCCTTAAACATGAACGGAAGAAACCGACCGCGCGAAGGTGTATTGGGCGCTGAAGGCGAATACGCATCGAGCACCAGCATACCATCAATAAAGGTGCGGGTTTCAGAGCCATCGCCACCACGAACAAATAACCTTCCGCTCTCGCCTACCTTTTGCGTTCCCGGCAAAGTATTTAGCGCTCCGGCAATATCGGCTGTGGCCCCGGCCGTTGTAGCAATATCTATAGGTTTCAGAATGGTTCTTCGATTATCCTCTCCGGCCGTAAAGGCCCCCGCAGAAATAACTACACCATCCAATTGATTAATCTCCTCCTTTAAGGAAATCTGAATTTCAATCCCCTTACCAGCAAGTTCAAGTGTCTGCGAAAAAGCCTTATAGCCAACAAACGTGACCAATAAAATCTGAGCGCCTTTCTCATCCGACAGAAAAGAAAATTGTCCAATAACGCCTGAGCTGGTTCCATCATAAGAATCTTTAATCATGATATTGGCGCCCGGTATGGGTTCGCCTTTTTCGTCTTGCACAACTCCTGAAATTTTGGTCTGTGCCTGTGCTACCATAACCAGAGAGGTTGAAAACAGGAATAAGTAAAGAAGTCTTATAATCATAAAATTCTGTTGCGATTACAAGACGAAAGTGGCCCGTTGGTCCGGACTTTAATAAAAGAGGTTACTGAAGTGTGGAATGGGTGGGATGAGTTGTTAGAAAGAGACTTGAAATCTCATTTTCCAGGTCGGAGTCGGGCGACACGTTAAGGGGAAAAGCCACAAAAAATAATAAAACTTTTTATAACCTCGCAGCCTAACCTTCATGCATCTTTTTATTCTGATCTGCTTTTGACATTTTCATGAATGGAGAACGAAGAAGAAACCCAGCTTTTTGCCTTTCCGTTTCTGTAAATTCTTTTAAACCATACTTAATTTCGTGAGGGTTTATTTCATACCAGGTTGCAAAAATCCTATCCCAAAAAGTGAATACATCCCCATAATGACTATCTGTAAATTTTTGTTCGTCTGAATGATGTATCTTATGCCAGCCCGGAGTTGAGAAAACATAACGTCCATATTTTTCAATCCAGTTTGGAAATTTTGTATTACTGTGTTGAATAATGACAAATATTATTCCCAGAGTTCCATAGATAATAAAAGAGGTCATAGAAACACCCAATACCACAGAGGCAACACAAAAATAAATTCCCTGTGAATAGATTACTTCTAATGGATGAAACCGCAACGATGTTGAAGTGTTAAGATACAGGTCGGAATGATGCACTCTATGAAATCTCCATAGAAACGGAATTTTATGCATGAGTCGGTGATTACAATAACTCCCAAAGTCAATCAGCAACACACTTGCAACTATTTCAATTGCATTTGGCAATTCAACATGATTGAAAAGTCCAAGCTGATGCTCGGCCGTAAACATGACAGTATAAACAACAACGCCTCCAACAGCTGCGTTTACCACAATGGAAATAAAGGTTAGAATAAAATTGTGGAGGTCGTGTTGTTTTTTGTTGGCCGGGTTGGCAAGATAAGGTCTGAAATTTTCAATGCTATACATTACTATCAGTAATGCCAATAGCAAAAAGGGTTGAAGGTCTGCTAATGTTTGTATCATAGGTTTTTATTCTTATAGATACAGCAGACATTGAGAAAGTTCGGTTGACCGGAAATTATTTATTCCCTATTTAGGGCGAAGAGAATTAAAAATATGGATTTGGTCTATCTTATCCATTTTCCGGATTGCCACAAACACCGTGGATTGAGGACATCGGTCGGGATGTTCAGGTGGGTTGAAATTTAGGCCCTCAACAACAGAAATATTGCCGCAACTGCTTACATCGGCCACATTAAAACGGGCTCCGTAAATGAGGTCTTCATTTATTTCACTTTCAATTAACGCCCTTCCCTTTCCTGTTTTCCCACTGGTAAAATGTAAGTCGAGCGTGGGTTTTAAGTGGTTATAAAACTCATTTCTGATGTGGAGATCATCATATACATTGCCCCACAGATGATGGTAATAGTCAGACCAATGCCGGGATTGATTAAATACACGATCATCCGTATCATCCGTATCATCCATATGCTTATAAAGTGAGCTCAGTTTTACGCGGGAAGCGGAAAGTCTACTGCGCACTGTTCCAATCGGTATCCCTAAAATCAATGCAATATCTTCGTAGCTGTTGAAGTTGGTAAAATACCTTAACATTACACAAGAACCCAGCTCTACTGACAGCTTACCCACTGCATCATACATAAACTGTTGATTGGAGGTTTTTTCAAAATGCTGATCGATTGAGTCCTGTATAAAAGCGTCTTTGGGTATGGCCTGGGAATGATTCAATTGGGATTTTTCCTTTCTCAACTGAAGCAAGCAGTTGTTCAATAGAATTTTCCTTAGCCAGGGATAAAAAACCGAAGGGTTCCGTAAAGAAGAAAGATGAGTGAATGCAGAAATGAATGTTTCCTGAATTGCATCCTCAACCAAAGGCGTATTTCCACATAAACGCAAGGCATGGGCATATAATTTTGGCCGATAGAACTGGAATAATGCCCCCAAAGCAGCAGTATCTCCAAGGACTGCCGCTTTTGTCCTTTCCGCAATTGTCTTTGTTATTTCAACCATAAAAGAATTTTATGGATTATAAGGCCTTTGAATTTTAAAAAAATCCCGCGCTATCTACATATTAAGTTAGTACGAATATCTAAGTTTTATCAGGAAAGAAAAATCATATCCTTGATTTTCTATGGTCCAAACGAGAAACTCAATCAAATTTGCTTGCTGAACGAAAATTAAGGCTACCCACTTCAATGAATACTTTATTCAACAACAAGCAGCGTAAAAGCAATGGAATACTCCTTGAATTGTTTTCGGGTCTTGGAATTAGATATTGTTATCAATACTTTGACGGCTCAAATAATCATTCAAAATGAAAAAAATAGGTTTTATACTTCTCTTTGGATTAGTTTCTGTTAACACTTTTGGCCAATCTGTTGATAAACTGATAACTCAAAAAAACGTAACCCGCATTATCAAAACCCTAACGGCCGATGACATGATGGGACGGTCAGCATCCAGGCCTGAACACATTGAGAAAGCCACAGTCTTTATTGAAAATGAGTTTAAAAAGATTGGGCTTGCTAAACTCCAAGGCTTGACAACCTATCGGCAGGAATTTACCAAGTCGCGCATTTCACCGGTCAGTCAGCAGGTAACCATAGATGGTAAACAACTGGCACCTGAAAATGCCTTGATCATAACCGAGAAGCCTGAACTAAGTCTAAACGCAGGACTACCAATCAAGCAAATCGCGTTCGACTCCACCTCACAGAACAAAGATCAATACTTCTTTGACAAAGCGTTTGCCTTGATACGCGATACCAGTTCTATGTTAGTTTTGATTGACAGTCGGTTTCAACATAATTTTCAAGAATTGAAAGGGTACTTTCAGGGGCGCTTTACCAACAATCGAAAATACGTAAAGGTGTTCGTTACAGGAGTAACTGAAGCGAATCAGTACACCATCAAGGCTACTCAAAAAATTGAGTCGGTAAAGATGGCTAATGTAGTAGGCATATTGCCGGGCAAAAGCAAACCCGATGAGATGGTTATATTTGCTGGTCATTACGATCACATAGGTATTCGTCCTGCAGTGGCTGGTGATTCCATTGCCAATGGTGCTGATGATGATGCTTCGGGTACAACTGCGGTAATCGAACTGGCCCGCTATTTTAAAAAGATTAAGAACAATGAGCGCACGCTAATCTTTGTTGCATTTACGGCAGAAGAGATTGGTGGCTTTGGATCAAAGTATTTTTCAGAGCACCTTGATCCCGATAAAGTAGTGGCTATGTTTAATATTGAAATGATTGGCAAGCCATCCAAATGGGGACAGAACTACGCCTTCATAACCGGGTACGAGCGTTCTGACTTTGGTGAAATTCTGCAAAAAAATTTAACCGGAACGAAATTTGAATTCCGACCCGATCCTTATCCACAACAGAACCTATTTTATAGGTCTGATAATGCAACGCTGGCGCGACTGGGCGTTCCGGCACACTCCATCTCAACCGATGAAATTGACATTGATAAGTTTTATCATACAGTGGACGATGAATTCGAAACACTGAACATGGAGAATTTAACAGCTACCATCCGCGCTATTGCACTCAGTGCTAAGTCCATTGTAGCAGGTGTTGATACACCTAAGAGGATTGATAAGGCTACAGTGAGGTAGTGTTGATACAACGTTTAACTATAAAACGTATGCGTTTAAGTACGTACGTCTTTGTCCCACGCTGCGGACGAAATTTAATAGCATGCACTTTTGGAACCTACAATACAGCATATGTTTTATGGCTTTTGTGTGCGCTGGCCGTTTGTCGATCGTTATAAACTGACCAGTCGTTGTAGGTTGTGTTTAACTTTTCAGTCAATCGTTACTTTGTCGCAGATTGCATCAAAGTCAGCGCTCTATAAGATTATGTTGTCCAGTCGTCTGAATTGTTTTCCTCTATTGTCTACTCGATTTGAAGGTCGCGTTCCACCTCGGTTATGATATAGCGCTTACCACCTTTATCGACTGATTCTACGACATAAATGTGCTTTAGGTTACTCCAGTAAGATTCACTACCCTTTGGGTCTGGCCAAATTGGCTCAATTATGATGTCTTTTGGCATGTATTCTTTTGGGTCTCGCTCCATGTAAGTAGTCTCTAAGAATTTTGAAAGCGTTTCAAAACTCAAAATGTGATTTCGTTTTACCTCCTTTTCTTCCACGGTGTCGGGCTTGACTAGCGTGTAACCATCAATTGTTTTTCCTTTAAAGTGAGCTTCACCAAAATAGTATAATGATGGTGGGCAAATTATCTTCTCTAACATTTTGTGATAGCCACAGCTAGTTTCGCTTTTTCTATATTTACCATTTTTATAAAATTTCACGGTTGTTTGGCTGTATGTTTTAATTTCTGGTGGGACAGAACCCTTGTCAAAAAAAAGATATAAAATGCTATCCTTCCCTGATGGTTTGTTGCCCTTAATCCAACTAGGTGTTTTCTGGGCATGACAGTACCCATACGTTACTAAGACAATTAAAAGTATAATTTTTTTCATAACTAGTTGCAATTAATCACAGAGTGCCAATCAAGAATTTCTGCTTTGTCTGAAATAATTTTCGATTTAGCCGAATCTGAAAGATTATTCCATGCTTTAGTTCCCCTGAGTCCTTCCCAAGCAAGGGCTTTATAATGATCTATGATAATTTCAGGGTTGTTATTGTTTCGAGTATCAAATTCATGTAATCCGGCTGAGATAATATCAAGATACTTATTTGCCATGAGTTGATGTTGAATTTGATCCTCTGGAATGTCACCGTTTTTGTAGTCAACATATGCATCAAATAATGCAGGAAAATTTTCACTAGTCGCTTGGCTAGCATCAACAAGACCAGCTTTCCCCATTTCCGCAAAAATCTGTGCGTGTATTGCTTCATGAATAAACGTTCTGGAAACCTCTACAGTTCTATGAACTTCTAAGTTAGGCTTATCAATTGTAATAGATATATTATTGAATGGATAATAACCTTGAGTAAGTCCATTTAAGCTACCTGTTAGATCCGCGAGCTTAAAGTTGAGATTTAGGTTTTGGTTGTTTTCAAAACCATTTATTAAGGAATTAAAAACACTATTTTGCGTGAGTTTTTCATAGATGCAGTTCGCTTTTTGGTGATTACTTAATGAAGGGTCAACACTTATTGTGTAAATTGGTTCAGGATAATAATAATCCCCACCTCCTCCGCCTCCACCACCATATAAATCACCCGGATCTGCGTACTCATCAGTATAAGGACTTGATCCTCCAGAGCAGAAGTTGTAATAGTTAGAATAAAGATAAATAGGTTCTCCACAGCCATACGCACTACAAGCTATCGAATACCATTCAATTTCTGTAGAGTAACAACCACTATTGGTGCGTGCTCCATCCGTCTCGTTCTTTTTAAATTTTTGTTCGACATAATTCCATTCAATCCGTTTACCATTTTCATAGCGGGCGCGAACTAATGGTCTGCCTTCCCAAGTATAGTATATAATGTCCCCTGTAAAGGTTCTAGTCTTTTTATCATATGTGTTTTTTTCTAACTCAGATACGCTTGACATGTCTGGCATTGTCCGCATAATAAAAACATTGTAACCACCTTTACCGTCATCAACATTAACATTTTTGTTGAATTCCTGTAAGAAGCATTTTTAGCGATGCCTTGTGGATATGCGGTCAATTCTGTTTCATACTGTATGGGAACTTCAACGGTAGCGGTTTTATTTTTCACATAGGATTTTCCAACTTCCCAAGATACACTTTTAGGCCGTGAACTAATCCGACCATTTGTAGATGTGGTTGATGATATGAAGATATTTTGCTCAAACCATTTCCGTGCATGTTCAACGGAACTATGGTTCTCTTGTTCCCTTATGATAGAGTCATCTGAACAAGAAAAAAGTATGATAAAAAAGCTGAGAACGATAATAGACTTTTTCATTTGTGGGGGATTGCTCTTGATATATTGATTGCTAAGTAAACAAAAGGTATATAACCTTGCAACATTTTGACTATATCCTTTTACACTGACACTCTTTCCGAATCCGAGGCTTAAGCACAACATCTTGCTATAAGTCACTAATGTCCTATAAATATCCTTATTATCCCCAAGTCATTCTTTCGGTAAAACTCATTTCAAGACCTTCAAAAAACCAAGGATTAGCTTATTTTTGCAATCCTTTAATAAGAGAACGATTCTATGGCTGAGTACACGAAAGACGAGATCAAGCGAATTGAAGAAAAATGGCGCAAAACCTGGGTCGAGAAAGAGGTTTATAAAGTCAGTAATGACATCAAAAAACCCAAATACTATGTGCTCGACATGTTCCCCTACCCGTCTGGGGCGGGGTTACATGTAGGGCATCCGCTTGGCTATATCGCTTCTGATATTGTTGCCCGCTACAAGCGCATTAAAGGATTTAATGTGCTTCACCCCATGGGCTTCGATGCTTTTGGTTTGCCTGCCGAGCAATATGCGTTAGAGCATGGAATTCATCCGGCTGTTTCCACGGCCGACAACATTAACAATTTCAAAAGACAATTAGGGACCATTGGTTTCTCCTACGACTGGAGTCGCGAAGTGCAAACCTGCGATCCTTCATACTATAAATGGACGCAGTGGATTTTCTTACAGATTTTCGATAGTTGGTTTAACCGAAAAAAAGAAAAGGCTGAGCGGATTGCTGAGTTGATAAAAATCTTTGAAACTGAAGGAAATAAAACTCATCCGACCCCAAATTCGAAATCTGAAATTCAAAACTTCACAGCTGCCGATTGGAAATCATATGATGAAAAAACCCAACAGGAAGTTTTGATGCAATATCGTTTGGCTTACCTGGCTAACACCGATGTAAACTGGTGTGAGGCATTAGGCACTGTATTGGCCAATGATGAAGTAATCAATGGCGTAAGTTACCGCGGTGGATTTCCCGTTATAAAAAAACAAATGCGGCAGTGGAGCTTGCGCATTACAGAATATGCTGAACGTTTACTGAAAGGATTGAACGAAATCGACTTCAGCGATTCGATGAAAGAAATCCAGCGGAATTGGATTGGAAAGAGTGTGGGCGCGGAGTTGGAGTTTCACCTCACCCCTAACCCCTCTCCGGAGGAGAGGGGAACTGATGCGGATCAGGTGTATGCACAAGATTATATTTTTACTACGGATGCAAAGACATGGAATAATATAAAAGACAATGTGCACGAAAACAGAAAGAATCCAACTGAGGCTGAAGAAATTCTGTGGCAAGCTGTGCGCAATAACGCGTTAGGTTATAAATTCAGAAGACAACATGCCATTGGAAAATTCATTGCTGACTTTGTTTGTATAGAAAAGAAACTCGTGATTGAAGTAGATGGAGAAATTCATGAGAATCTGCACCGTGAGGATGCAGGACGAACAGCATACATTGAAAGTGAAGAATTCAAAGTAATCCGTTTTACTAATGATCAGGTAATAAACTCACTTTCAAAAGTTCTCGAAAAAATTAAATCGGAGCTCACCTCCCCCTCTCCTCTGGAGAGGGGGCCGGGGGGTGAGGTCAAAATAATCAAAGTCTTCACCACCCGCCCCGATACCATCTTCGGAGTAGACTTTATGGTGCTTGCACCGGAGCTTGATTTGGTAAAAGAAATAACTACCGCTGCTCAGCAAAAAGAAGTTGATGAGTATTTAAAATATGTAGAAAGCCGTTCGGAAGTTGATCGGATGGCCGAGGTGAAAAAAATTACCGGTGCGTTTACCGGAGCCTATGCAATAAATCCATTTAATGGAAGAGAGATTCCTATCTGGATAAGCGAGTATGTGTTGGCGGGTTATGGAACGGGTGCCATTATGGCTGTGCCGTGTGGCGATGAGCGCGATCACAAATTTGCGAAGCACTTTAACCTTCCGATTACAAATATTATTGGATCATATTATAATGGTGAAGAAGCAAACCCGACCAAAGAAGCCATCTTAGAAAATTCTGATTTTCTAAATGGTCTGGTGATGCACAAGGCTATTGATGTTGCCGCTAACAAATTAGAAGAACTCGGCATTGGCAAACGTCAGATTAATTATAAAATGCGCGATGCGGGTTGGAGTCGTCAACGCTATTGGGGCGAACCTTTTCCGGTTGTGTTTAAGGATGATGTTCCTTATGCCATGAAGGAAAGTGAATTGCCTTTAGAGCTTCCACCTTCTGATAACTTTAAACCAAGCGGTAATGGCGAAGGACCACTGGCTAACTTACAGGACTGGATAAATTTTGCTCCCGACTTAAAGCGCGATAGTAACACGATGCCTACGCATGCCGGAGCAGCGTGGTATTTCTTGCGTTACATGGATCCGCACAACACAACCGCTTTCGCGGATAAGAAAGCGCTTGACTATTGGAATCAGGTAGATGTGTATGTAGGTGGCTCAGAACATGCCGTGGCGCATTTGCTTTACGCAAGATTGTGGACCAAAGTATTGCATGACTTAGGTTATCTAAATTTTGATGAGCCTTTTAAGAAGCTGATCAACCAAGGAAAGATTACGGGCGATTCAAGGTTTGTTTATCGTGTCAGAGGTAAGAATCAATTTGTTTCTTCTGGATTAAAAGACAAATATGAAGTAGATCAGCTTCATGTTGATATTAGCCTTGTCAACGGATTAGAACTTGATACAAAAGCCTTTCAGCAATGGAAACCAGATTTTGCTAACGCAGAATTTATTTTAGAAGATAGCAAATACATCTGTGGCTCTGCCATTGAAAAAATGAGTAAATCTTATTTCAATGTGGTAAACCCTGATCAAATTATTGAAAACTACGGTGCCGACACACTTCGTATGTACGAAATGTTTTTGGGTCCCTTGGAGCAATCCAAACCCTGGAACACGAATGGCATTGATGGGGTGTATAAATTTCTCAGACGGTTTTGGAATTTAGTGCACGATCAAACGGGTAAATTCAAAGTCAGTGATGCCGAACCCACCCGTGACGAATTAAAAGTGTTGCACAAAACACTTAAGAAGGTAGAGCAAGACATAGAAAACTTTTCGTTCAACACATCGGTGAGCGAGTTTATGATTTGTGCCAATGAATTATCTTCTTTGAAATGCAACAAACGAAAAATCATTGAACCGTTGGTGATTGCCCTCTCTCCTTTCGCACCGCACATCTGCGAAGAGTTATGGTCATTGCTGGGTCATTCCGATACTGTGTTAAATGCCTCCTTTTCAAAATTTGATGAGCAATACCTGATTGAAAGTTCATTCAGCTATCCAATCTCTATCAATGGAAAAGTGCGGGCTCAAATGGAGTTTGCTTTGGATGTTCCCAAAGAGGAAATTGAAAAAGCAGTGCTGGCCTCCGAAGTCGTTCAAAAATGGACAGAAGGAAAAACACCTAAAAAAGTGATTGTGGTTATCGGAAAAATTGTGAACGTGGTATTGTAAATCTTATCTATAACCAACTGCTTACCGTTTAAAAGCCTGAATTACCTCCAAGAGAATTCAGGCTTTTTTATTTTTCAAAACATGACGGAGGTCATTCCTTTCATCCTAACGATAATGCATCTTCCCCTATGTAAAATTTAAACCCATACCGCTATGATCTCCGTACTTTCAACCACCGGAAAATATTTGCTCCAGCCCAGTTTAATGGAAATGCATCACAGCAGTCTTGAATGGCTTTCTACCACAGTCCTGTGGAAACAGGAGGTTGCCTTCTTTCAGAAATTACTGGACCGGTACTCCCCACAAATGACTTCGTTAGAGGATAAGAAAAAAGTAAGTCACCTTCAGAATGTAATCACGTATTATGGCGGAGAGCTTATTGACACACTTCGTAAAAGAATAAAAATGCATGAGCATAAGCTTGCCGATCGGTTACAAGAGCTTAAAACCACGGATACAGAATATTATCAAGAGCATGGTGAACTAATGGAAGAATTGGGTGCATTTTTGAAAACCTTCAATTCCTTCAAAAGCGACCTATTTTCATTTATTGATTTAACGTTTTGATAAATCTGTAATCTGAATATTCATTAGGCAACATTTACTTAACTTAGCGCTCTCTAAAAAAATCTACCATGCGCTATTCCAAAATTGTAGGCCTCGGCCATCATGTGCCTGAAACCATTGTTACCAATGAGCAATTGTCCGTAATGATGGACACCAATGACGAGTGGATTACGGAGCGCACCGGTATTAAGGAAAGAAGATGGATTGATCCCGCCAAGGATACGGTGGCCAACATGGCAGCCAAAGCTTCGCGCATGGCGTTGGCTCGGGCAGGCCTAA
>JAGPBO010000107.1 GCA_018063305.1 Cyclobacteriaceae bacterium | reverse complement strand
TCTTTTTTGTGACTATTAAAGAAATTATCAATCCAATAATCCAAGCGCTTTCATTCGCTTTTCTATACGAGCTACATCAGATGTCATTTCCAAGTCAGCGTATATGATATACAAAGTATCCAAAACTTTTTCATCATCGGGGCTAAGTTTTTCGCAATTTGCCCAATACGGAAGAGCTACCCGAAGTTTATCCTGATACTCTTTATCCAACTTTAACTTCTTATTGAAATCTTCTTTTGAATTACCCAGTTGATTCATTTCGGCCTTTATCGTTTTGGCATCCTGATAGATCAATTGTGCCAATTCTAATCGAGGCTCAAAGTAGGTTGGATCAATTTTAATAGCCTCCTCAAACCATTTTTTAGCACCTGCCGGATCTTTTAGTTCATTGCATATAATACCTACAAAATAGCGCGATTCTTTATTTTGCGGATCGGCTGCGGCTTGTTTCATCATGAGTTCCTTCGCCTCAGGTAGCTTGTTCATCTTTACATACATATCCAATAGAAACTTTGGATACTCTGTGTTATTTGGATACTTAGCTACTAGCTCTTGAGAAAGTTTTAAAGCTGCCTCATTGTCCTTCTTCTGATCACGGTAGATGCTGAATAGCATGACATAGGCATCTGGGGAGGTGCCTCCTTTTTCCTGATATTCACTGATTATCTTAATTGCCTTGTCGTACTCGCCTGCAGAAGGCGCAAAGAAAACTCCTGCATTCATTAGTATGGACGTATCGTTAGGAATAAAGTATAAAGTGCGCTCGGTAAGTTCAAATGCTTTTTTATAATCCTTGTCATCCTGATAAGCAGAAACTGCATGGGTAAAATAGCTTTGAGCCAGGTAAGCACTTACCTGATCATTCATTATAGGAAACCCAACAGCATCTTTTAAGAAGGCTGGTGTCTGGTCTTTATCAATTGCCTTTGCTTTGTCGAATGATTCTTTTGCCGTGGGGAATCCATCGGGTACCACAGCTTTAGCACTCTGCACTTTGGTTGTATCAAATGCTGCATAAATTACGCCTCGCAAATACCAGGCTGTTGCCGCATTCTTAGAGGGTCCGCCCTTCTTATCCACCATGTAACCTTGGTTGGAAGTAGTAGCGTCAATAATTGTCTTGGCTTCTTCATATTTACCAGCACGTAATGCCTTTTCTGCATTCGAAGTACTGGGTTTAATTTCTTTCTGCGCCAATGACGGAAAAGAAATATAGCCAATTAGAAAAATAAAAATTACACTCTTTTTCATGATCAAGTTAAAATTAAAGTTTAAGTCCAGGTAAATGTCTATTCTTTTTCAGGTTCGTTAGCTTCTGCTACATCTTCACCTTCTATTTTTTGAATTTTTTCTACGGATGATATCTCATCATCTTCATTCAACTTAATTAATCGAACGCCTTGTGTGGCCCTACCCATCACCCGTAACTCTGCAACACTAATTCGTATACTAATTCCCGATTTGTTGATGATCATCAGATCATCATTATCCATCACGCTCTTAATCGCAACAAGCTTGCCAGTTTTTTCGGTAACATTGATTGTTTTTACGCCCTTTCCGCCCCTTTTAGTAACACGGTAATCATCAATTAAGGAACGTTTTCCATAGCCTTTCTCTGATACCACTAGCAAATTAGCATTTTCGCGGCTTAGGCAAACCATTCCAATAACTCGATCATCAGCCGATTCAAGCGTTACACCTCTAACACCCGAAGCCGTTCTGCCCATAGGGCGAACATCTCTTTCGTTAAAACGAACGGCTTTACCTTCACTTTTTGCAATGATAATATCATTCTGGCCATTCGTCAAGGCAGCGTTTAACAAACGGTCGCCTTCATTGATGGTAATGGCAGTAATTCCATTCGCACGTGGCCTCGAGTATGCTTCCAGCGAAGTCTTTTTGATGGTACCCCGTTCAGTACATAAAATAACAAACGTATTAGCCAGATCGGATTCGTCCGTTAAGCTTTTCACATTGAGGACTGCCTTCACCCGATCACCCGATTCAATATTCAATAGATTTTGAATCGCCCTGCCCTTGGAAGTCTTATTCCCCTCAGGAATTTCGTAGGCCTTCTTCCAATACACTTTTCCAAATTCTGTGAAGATAAGCAGGTAGTTATGGGCCTGTGCAATAAACAGATGTTCCGTAAAGTCATCTTCTTTACTTCCCGCAGCCTTCGACCCGATACCCCCTCTTCCCTGAGTTCTATACTCCGAAAGTGAGGTGCGCTTTATGTAACCCTGATTAGAAATAGTGATCACCATTTCTTCATTGGCAATCATATCCTCCAGCGTGATATCTTCATCACTATGAACTACCTCTGTTCTTCGCTTATCACCATATCGCTCCTTTATTTCTGCAAGCTCGGCTTTAATAATATCCATACGAATGGATTCATTACCCAGGATTTCATTTAACCGGGCAATCAAAGCTTTTACTTCATCATATTCATTCTGAATCTTCTCGCGCTCAAGACCTGTCAATCGTTGCAGGCGCATTTCCAAAATGGCTTTAGCCTGTATTTCGGAAAGATTGAATTGCGACATTAATCCCTGCTTGGCAATTTCAGGATCACGTGAGTTTCGGATCAAGGTAATTACTTCATCCAGGTGATCGAGAGCGA
Source organism: Cyclobacteriaceae bacterium (assembly GCA_018063305.1). Lineage (GTDB taxonomy): Bacteria > Bacteroidota > Bacteroidia > Cytophagales > Cyclobacteriaceae > ELB16-189. The sequence continues at coordinate 9,706 of JAGPBO010000107.1, read as the reverse complement.
TCAAATATCCCTCTAAAATATGAGCTCGTTTTTCGGCCTCATTAAGTTCAAATTTAGTTCGCCTTACAACCACCTCATGACGATGGTCCACAAAGTGAACAATCAAATCTTTGAGATTAAGGGTTTGTGGCCTTCCCTTAACGAGGGCAACATTATTAACACCAAAAGAAGATTGAAGCTGCGTGTATTTATAAAGATTGTTTAAAACAATATTCGGAATGGCATCTCTCTTTAAGTCATAGACCACCCGATACCCATCGCGATCTGATTCATCACGCATATCGCTAATACCCTCAATTCTCTTTTCATTAATCAGGGCGGCTGTCTTTTCAATCATAACCGCCTTATTCACCATGTAGGGAACTTCCGTTACGACAATCTGATCGCGGCCATTCGCAGTGGTCACTATCTCCGCTTTTGCACGAACAACAATTCTGCCACGGCCAGTAAGAAAGGCTTCCTGCACCCCCTGATAACCATAAATAATACCGCCTGTAGGAAAATCCGGTGCGGTAATGTATTTCATTAAGTCAGTTATGCTAATCTCCTTATTATCAATATATGCTGTTATCCCATCTACTACTTCAGTTAGATTATGAGGCGCCATATTGGTAGCCATACCCACAGCAATCCCCGATGAACCATTGATAAGCAGGTTAGGAACTTTACCTGGTAATACAGTTGGTTCGGTTAAGGAATCATCAAAGTTGGATTGAAAATCTACCGTCTCCTTATTGATATCAGCAAGCAATTCTTCCGCAATTCTACGCAACCGTGCTTCTGTATAACGCATGGCAGCAGGCGAATCTCCATCAATGGATCCAAAATTTCCCTGGCCATCAACCAAAGTGTATCGGAGCGACCAATCTTGTGCCATCCTAACCATGGTGTCGTATACTGAGGAGTCTCCATGTGGATGATACTTACCCAAAACCTCTCCCACAATTCTGGCCGACTTCTTATGAGGCTTGTTATAATTAACCCCAAGATCGAGCATACCGTACAACACCCTGCGATGCACTGGCTTAAGGCCATCGCGCACATCCGGAAGTGCCCGTGAAACAATAACCGACATCGAATAATCGATATAGGCGCCACGCATTTCATCTTCAATATTGATCGGGATAATGTTCTGCCTTGCAGGAGGATTATTGCTTTCGTCAGCCACTTTTTAACTAAGGTTAATTTGAGTCATGGAGCTCTTTTAATAGCTCTAAAAATAAGGTCGCAAGGTAAAGAAAATTAGCCAATTATAGTTGCGGAATTGCCTCCTAAAAAGGATGATTTTTAAGTAAAGTTTTAGTCATGTTCAAAGCAAAAGACGCGCCTTAGTAGGGGTTTAGCTTGCGCTTATTTTTGCCCTTATATTTTATAAGGGTTGGGTAGTTTTCTCCATAGCCTGGGTTCTGTTTTTTGAAGAATGGATGCCTCCTACTCCTGTACTCTTTGTTACCATGGGCATGGTTGATCTGAATGTGGCAATCTTTCAAGTAGCAGCGTGGAAGTTCAGGTAATGAATAGGTTAAACCGAACTGAAGATAAGCGGCATTCATTTTATGAACAATCGGAGCGCTGCCCGGTATATCTAGTGTATATCTTTTGAAGTCATACGATGGTCTGGCAAATGCCCGAAGATTTTCTGATAGCTCATAATCTACCGTAACGCCTAAATTATAATACAGACCCTTTTTAATGATAAGATTAGAGTCAAAATTTTTGCCGGGCTTAAAGTTTCCGATCTGAAGATCGCCTGTAAAAAGGAAATTATCAATGCGATAGAAGGAGACTCCTGCGGTACCATAAAATTTGCGCATCCAACCGAAGGGATCGGAAGGTTTGAACTCTTCAATTTTACTCTTAAAATAGGTTGGTTTAAACTGACCAAGGAACAAGGGTTCATAAGAATATCCACCACCCAGACGAAAGCGTTTTAGGAATTCATATTGCAGTGTAAGATTGAAAGGAATACTAATTCCTTTCCCTTTGAAACCGAGTTTAGTAGTATCACCACTTACTAAAAAGCTATCTGGCTGTACCGATAAAGGATCGGCTATGACTTTATTTATCCAATTTGAATATCGTGGATCGGCAGCCGATCCTACCGGGAAAATCCGCGGGGCATTTCCACCACTTTGAAATATTCCATAATTGTCGAGCTTATGATTCATATAAGTTCGGCCAACACCTGTACTAAAACTCAACTTAAAATGCCGCAGCACTTTACGGGTTGGATTCTTCTTCCGCTCGACATATATCGTTTCTAAAGGAAACGTTGGCTTTTTATCATCCTGGCCAAGTGCCATAAGGGGAAACAGCAATGCCCCCGCAATCAATAACGCAAGTATGGATAGTCTGGATTTCAGGTCAGATTCGATTAAACCCTAAAGATAACAGGCAGAACCGGATGGTAAAATTGGCCACCCGATCAATACCCATAATTAGGGTACCCACTTTCTAACGAACTAAACGTGTGAAATAGTACCTGCCCCTTCTTTATCTCATAATTAAACTCCTGACTATGGGAATCACCTCCTGGCCCGGAGAGATGTAAGGTGACTTTGTTTTGCCCTGTCTGTAAGGGAACCCGTGCATAATAAATACTGTGGGGCAAGGTTTGCCAATTGCGGGTATCTGCTTTTTCGGTTATGGCGTTAATCAATCCCAACACAGAGCCGAGGGTTTTATCTTCCTGCTTTACCTGATACTCGGCAACCTTCTTTAACGCTACACGAATGAGTGCCTTGCTAAGTTCAAGACCCATGCGCTCATTCAAACTTTTAAATGCAATTTTGTTTACATCCTCGAGTAGTTGTAACTCAAAGTCAGAATCCACGCAACTTAAAGTAGCACCAATATAATACGTTGGCCTTTCCACATACCTTGGTAAAGCAACCCTAAATAATTCAAGGCTGGCCAGGCCGTTTTTATCTTTCTCATTATAGCCATCAAGCGGAAAGGGAAAAGTAAGATTCAGTTCACGGTTATAGAAGTACACCATGTTCCCACTCCGACTCACCATAAAGTTAATCCCCCACTCGGCCTTAACAGGACTCAATCCATTATGCCAAAAGAAAATCAACTCTCCGCCCTCCGTGGGCTCATAAGCATACTCGGGCAAATCAAATTCAAATTTATATTGATCAAATTCATCTTTAAATCCACTGAGCCAGGCTGTCCTAAGAATGTCCAACTTAAGTTGATCAGGAACGGTGAGTTGAAACATCCGCTGATAATCGTTCTGATAAATTTGCAAGGCATTTCGATAAGCAATAAACGCATTGTTGTAATCATGATCCGAATCGTAGATTAATCCCATCAGCACATGCACAAAAGCATCGCGCTGATACTTACTATCATTTTCATAACGATCGCTTAACTGTTGAAGCCGGATGTTGAGCCTGCGGCATTCTACTAAAGCAGATTCAGCATTACCCAGCTTAAGATAATTTATTGCCTTGTAATACAGCAACATTAAATGCTCATGATCTTCCCCCCTATAGGTAGTGATCATAGGGTTGGCGAGATACGAGGCAGCTTCATTGAGATAGTTTTTGCGATAGTCTTCACCAAAAAGGAAAGCCTTTTCAAAATACTCATTGCTTTCTTCATAGCGCCCTAACATAGAAAGCACCAAACCATTATTTACATCAAATAAAAATTCTCGCCTGCCACTAGCCTCCGATGATTTGGCCTGAAGCTCGGATAGCGCACTGTTCAAATTACCGCTCTCAAACTCCTGATTAAATGTGTGGTTGGCTTGGTAATAGGTGGCACAAGAACTCAGTAGCCCGGTTAAGAATAGCATCTTAAATTTTAAATATTGAATCCTGAATTGATTCATGGGCATTCAAAATTTAAGTAATGTTAATTTTTTATATACTTTTTTATTTCATGCTGGCCGTACCAAATCCGCTTGTTGGTTTCCATATCGGTAAGGAATAAGGTGGTGACATAATTCACTACTCGGCTTCTATTTGCGAGATCTGTCTCTGAAGTCATCTCTCCGAAAAGCATCAGGTTTGCTCCGAGTTCTTTTCCCCATTGAGCCATAGTAGCGGGATCGGCAAAGTCTTGTTGCTGCGCGCGCTCTAACCTAAGTTTGTCGCGAAACTCTTCGGACTCAACCAAGTCGGCAAGGCCAGAGTTGAAAATAGAGACTTCAAATTTCTTAATGTAATTATTGGCATCAATATGTTCACTGGTTCGATTACTGATCTGCCCCACAATAATAGCTGGCTTTTTACCGAGAGCGTTTGCGTATTCTTTAAACGTAGTGCTATTCAAAAGTTCAGCGGTCATTTTTTCTGCTACCTGGCGGGAATCAGAATCATTCCATCGTCCACTTAAATCAATTTGCTGACTTGGATCAATACGGCTTACCTGGCGCGCGCAGGACGTTAAGATAAGAATTGATAAAATCAGAAGTGGAAATCTCATAGACGAACTTTCATGATTAGAACCAAACTTCACGCCAGAGTTTATTTTGGGATACTCTTTAAACGTTGAATTACCTCTTTAGGGTTTTGTGCTGAAAAAACAAAATTACCGGCTACTAAAACGCCTGCCCCCGCCTTTATCAAAGGCTTGGCATTATCCTGATTAACGCCACCATCAACTTCAATTAATGCCTTGGAATTGGTCGCTGCGATCAACTGCTTTAATTCAGAAACTTTTTTGTATGTGTGTTCAATAAATTTCTGTCCACCAAATCCAGGATTAACCGACATCATACAAACCAAATCAATATCTGCGATTATGTCCTGTAATAAGGAAACGGGAGTATGCGGATTGATTGCTACCCCGGCTTTCATGCCTGTAGCCTTTATTTGCTGAATAGTACGATGTAGGTGTGTACTTGCTTCTATATGAACTGTCAAACTATCGGCACCCACTTCATGAAAAGCTTCTACATATCGTTCAGGCTGAACAATCATCAAATGAACATCCAGCGGTTTGCGGGCATGTTTCTTTATAGCCTTGATCACAGGCAGCCCAAAAGAAATATTTGGTACAAAAACTCCATCCATTACGTCCACATGAATCCAATCCGCTTCGCTTTCATTTAACATACTAACCTCCTGTTGAAGATTAGCAAAATCTGCGGCAAGGATAGAAGGAGCGATAATAATTTCCATGGACGATATAGTTAGGGTAGAATGAGTTAGAATTTACTACAAAGATAAGCAGGTTTGCCTGAATCCTAAGACTGATTATAACTTAGCAATCTTAACAGTCGATACGTTATTTCCTGACTGAACTTTTACATAATACAATCCGGAAGCAAAAAGAGAAATATCGTATTGAAATGGATTATTTAACCAATTTATTTGTACGCTGGACTCTGCTACTTTGCTGCCGCGCGAATCATAGATCGTAATCTGTACCGGGGCGTCATCGAGTTCTTTTAAAGCAATATTGAAACTTGATCCTGTTACCGGATTTGGAAATACAGAAATCAGCGGGGTTTCCTGTAAACTATCTATGTAGTTTTTAATTGCCTTAAAATTAGGAATACCATACCCTAACAAATTATCCGGTTTTTTTGCCTGTGAGGCACTTGTACGGATAGCGTCATAAACTTCACGCGCGTTTAAATACGGATACGCCTGAATCACTCCAGCGACAAGACTTGCTACGAGCGGGCTTGCTACCGAAGTTCCACTGGTTGTCCCTGGGGAACCGCTTGCTTTTATTACACTGGCTCCCGAGCCCAGCGCAACAACATCGGGTTTAATTCGATTGTCAGCGGTGGGACCCTTTGAACTGAATCCACTTAATGTTCCGCTGCTGGTTACAGACCCTACGGCAATTACTCCCTTAGCGTCAGACGGAGGAGTAATAAATTTCCAAGAAGACGAACCTTCATTGCCGGCACTTGAAACAACAAGCATTCCTTTATCAAAAGCCTTTCGTGCCGCTTGCGTTATCACTGCTGTAGTTCCGTTCAGATCAGTCGTTTGGTAATCCATGGAAGGATCATCAAACTCATTATATCCGAGCGAAGAATTAATAACATCTACACCCGCGCTATCGGCTTGCTCTGCAGCAAACGTCCAGTTATATTCTTCAATACGGTATTCACTCGAAACATCTTCTGTGAGATACAAAAAGTAGTTTGCTTTATAAACACCTCCTACATACGAATCAGGTTGATGAGCAGCCATGATGGATAACACTTCGCTTCCATGATCATCATATACAAAAACGGTAGGCTCGTTAGTAACAAAATTTTTCGTTTGATTAATTCTATTTTCAGAAAACAAATCAGCAAAAGGTGAGCTTACATTGACGCCTTCAAAACCACTATCAAACACGGCTATAAAAACACCTTCTCCTCTATACCCCGCTTCTTGCATAACATCAAGACCCAGCTGCTGTAACTGAAATTGATTTATCGGTTGATCGGCCGTTGAGGCTTTACGTTGCTTTACCTTTGAAGTTCTTCCACCTACTAGTTTTGTGCCTGGTGCTACCAATCTCGATTCCTTTACAAAAGGAAGTGCATTTACAATAGCCAGTGTTGTAGGGTCTCCTTCAACCAACACGCCATTCCACCACCGGGAGGTGAAGAAAGTTTTGGCTCCGGTTGTTTTTACTTGCGATACATAACCAGGATTTACAGGCAAATCTTCTTCTATTATTGAAATATTTTGTTTTTGTCTGCGCTCAATACTGCGGCTACTCAGAAATTGCGTTGGATCAGAAATTGAAAAAGGCGTTCCCACCTTATCCTTAAAGAAAACAAAATAGCGATTACTTTGCGCCTGCGTACTCCAGGATAAAAAAAGATAAAAGAGAATCAACCTACCGCGATGCATATTCTTTCAGCGATTGCACATACATAACCCCTTTGTCAATCTTTTGTTGTCCTAAGCAATCCGGTGTTGAACAATATTCCAGTTGTATCACTTCTTTATAGACCAGACCAATGTTGGCCGTGTAGACTTCATGGCGCTGATCTTTCCCCACAATAGCATCAACGAAATTGTTTTGAACAACAATAAGACTTTCCGGGTACTCCGTTTCTCCCATTCTAAAAAGAAGATCATAAGCTATTATCTGATACGATTCACTCCCACTCCCATTAAACAGATTTCCATTATTGGGCAGATTATTGAATTGATTGCCATTCCAAGATAGTGCTATGGAAGGCGGAAACATGAGTTTCACAAATAAGGTATTGCCTTCACTCTGAATTAATTGATTATTTTCTATTTTGGCAGACCATGTATCCAATGCTTGCCAGGGGTTTGCTGCTGAGGTTCTGGTTTCTCTGGTAAAAATAAAAGTATCCAGATTATTCAGACTTCGCACCGAATCCGTTATGGTAACACGAAGCTCATAGGTAAGTTTTGTCTCCTGCGATTGATTGATCGTAGTTTTATCAACCTGGTAAATCCAACTCATTCCCGTTTGTAACGGAAAAAAGTTTACTCCAAAATCAGGATTGACCGGATCTTCGGATGAGCAAGACAACAACAGCCCGATTGCTACTATAAAACCAAGATATCTTCGCATTCTCACATTAATTCATTTCAAAGTTATTTTTTCTTTTTGATATTTGAGGCATGTCACTAAAAACGAAAGTAAAGGTCGGAAACATCACCAACCTCAGCGATGCCCGATATTGTGCGGGCATGGGTGTCGATTGGCTTGGGTTTCCCATTGAATCTGTTAATACTAAAACCTTTGCAGAGATAACCAGTTGGGTAACAGGACCTCAATTCATGATAGAACTCAAGGCAGGCGCGGTTCCGGAGTCATTATATGAATATGGCGTTGAGTTGATACAAATGGACAGTGATTGGTTATCGGAAGTTCAGGCATTTAAAGATTTTGAGTTAATTATAACGATTTCATTAGCCAACTGGTCCAAGGTCAAAGACCAACTTAAGACAACGAAAGCAAAGGTTCGCTATGTTGTTGTTAACGATTTGTCTGGAGATTATGAACTAGATATGTACACCCTGAAAGAAATAGCAGCTGTGGTTGATGTGCTGCTCGATTTAGAATCAAGTAGCTATACACTTGATCAAATCCTGGAGTTTCCAATTGCGGGTTTGAATCTTACAGGCAACGCTGAAATGAAACCAGGCTTAAACGATAACTCACAATTATCCGAAATTCTCGAAAAATTGGAGGTCGAATAACTCAAATAGTTTCAGTTACTTAATGAGTAAATCTCAGGCGCAGATATTTTATTTTCTCACCCTGCGCTGCAAACATTTCCTCGTATTTGGTTTTAATGTCGTAGCACTCTGTCCTTAGATCCGATTGATATAAATCGTGCGTGTATTGATAATCCACAATATCATTCCGGTAGGCAAGTTCTTCCAAAGTAAAATTGAATAAATCGGTATTATCCGTTTTAAATCTAAAATATCCCTCAGGTTTCAATAATTTCTTATACATATCGAGATACCTGGTACTGGAAAGCCTGCGCTTGCTGTCACGCTTACGTGGGCGTGGATCAGGAAAGGTTAACCAAATTTCATCTACTTCACCGGGTTCAAAAAAACTTTCTATGAATAAAATATCCGTTCTCAAAAAAGCCGCGTTAATCAGATTGCCTTCCACAGCCCAGGTGCTACCCTTCCAAAGGCGATCGCCTTTTTTATCTACACCCACATAATTTCTCTCTGGGAACATACGCGCCATACCGACCGTGTACTCTCCCCGACCACAAGCTAATTCTATTGTAATTGGATTATCATTCTTGAAATAAGATTCTTGCCATTTGCCTTTAATATTTAGAAAATTATCCTTACCGGGTTCGATAACATTATCGCGGCCGGAAATTATTTCAAAACGTTTTAGTTTACTTTTCACAGATTTTCAATTTCAGCTACGATATATGTACTTCCTCCTATAAAGATTAAATCATTTGGGCCACTCTCATTTCTGGCTTGCCTAAGCGCGTTGTTTACGTTTTTGCAATCCTTACCAACTAAGCCAAAGCCTAATGCTTTTTCCATTAGCTCGCTGGATGACATAGCCCGTGGTATAGAAGCTTCACAAAAATAATATTTAGCGTCTTTAGGCAATAGAGTAAGAACCTTTGAAACGTCTTTATCTCTTACCATACCTAACACCCAATGTAGTTGATCGAATTCCGTCTCTTTAATTTGCATTAAGATTTCTTTAATACCCGCTTCGTTATGACCGGTATCACAAATAATCAACGGACTTCCCTCAATGGTTTGCCACCTTCCTTTTAACCCAGTAAGGGTAATTGTATTTTTTAATCCCTGGTGGAGATGCTCATCAGAAATTGTGAGCCCACCTAAGCGCAATTCATCTATCGCGCATAAAACACCTGGAATATTTTTAGCCTGATAACCACCTGTTAGATCTGTCTCTATCGACATCGATGGCTGATTGTGCTTAATAAGATCGTACTGTCCGCGAGAAGTCTTTTTCAACTTATAAATATCCGATGCAAAAGTAATCTTGCTCTTGGTTTCATTTGCTTTATCTGTAAACACATGAGCCACTTCGTCCTGACGTTCGCTAACAACAACAGGCACGCCCTCCTTAATAATTCCTGCTTTCTCAAAAGCAATTTTCGGAAGCGTATCACCCAATAAATCCATGTGATCCCAACTTATGTTGGTGAGGATTGAAAGAATGGGATGAATTACATTCGTAGAATCGAGCCGGCCACCCAAACCAGTTTCAATTACTGCAATGTCGGTTTGCTCTTTGG
>JAGPBO010000106.1 GCA_018063305.1 Cyclobacteriaceae bacterium | reverse complement strand
AGTCTTTAGTATTTAGTAAATAGTCTTTAGTCTCGAGATAGTTTTAGTGATCTCTTTAGAGACCAGTTCATTTTTTGAATCTCGTATATTTCCTGTTGAAGAGATTCTTGTAAAAGTTGATCCATAAAATTTACTCGTTGCGCAATAATCAATTGAGTATCTAATTCGCATGAAGATCCATTTGAAATTCCTAAAAAATTATTAAAATCCTTTTTGGAATTTCTGCCCGCACCTTCAGCAATGTTTGATGGAATAGAAACAGCACTTCGCCTTATTTGGGAGGTTAGTCCGTATAATTCTTCTCCGGGAAAACCCTTGGTTGCCTCATAAATTCTAACTGCCAAGTCAACCGACTTTTTCCATACAATCAATTCCTTATAATTATTCATAGACTATTTCTTTACTCTATACTCAAGACTATGGACTAACAACTCAATACTTAATTTCTCAAAGGTTTACCCCCAGTCAATATCGCCTGAATCCGTTCTAAAGTTTTCTTCTCACCTGTAAGAGATAAGAAAGCTTCGCGTTCGAGATCCAATAAATATTGTTCACTTACTTCTTGCGGTGAGGTAAGATCTCCCCCACACATAACGTTGGCAATCCATTTTGCAACCTTTACATCATGCTCTGAAATAAATCTTCCCATTAACATGCCCTGCAATCCCGCAAGGAAAAGAGCCTGCCCGGTGCGACCCTGTACCTTAATATTTGTTGCCTGAACTGGTTTTGTATACCCGGCCGCCACTAAATCCAGCACAGCCTGTTTTGCATCGGCAATCTGGCGGTCTTTATTCATCGACACCCGATCTACCTTTTTCAGGATTCCTAACTCGCGCGCTTCTTCCGCTGATGTTGCAACCTTTGCTGTCGCAATAGTCATGAAAGCATTTTGCAATGCGTTCAACTCAACATCACCTTCTTGCATGGCATCACTTACTCGTTTTGTAAACTCTTTTGTGCCGCCTCCACCAGGTATCAGCCCAACGCCTACTTCCACTAAACCTATATACGTTTCAGCAGCAGCCTGCGCAATATCTGCGTGCATGGTCATCTCACATCCACCACCAAGCGTTCTGCCTTGCGGAGCAACTGCTACTGGAATGGAAGAATATCGGATGCGCATAACCGAATTTTGAAATGCCTTGATCATGAAATCAATCTCATCATAATCTTGTTCGATCGCATACATAAACACTAAGCCAAGATTAGCACCTAAAGAAAAATCTGCACCTTGATGGCCAATTACTAACCCTTTATATTGCTTTTCAGCGAGATCAATGGAATGGTTCAACCCTTCAATTACACTGCTGCCCAGTGTATAACTTTTCGAACTCCAGGAGAAATCGATAACGCCATCACCAATGTCTGTGATTTTTGATTCGGCATTTTTCCAAACAACATTTTCACTTTTGCTCTCGAGAATAATAAAGCTTTCTCTTCCGGGGATTGATTTGTAAGTCTTACTCGGAATGTCATAATACTTCTTTTGACCGCCTTCTACTTTATAGAAAGACTTGTTACCACTGGCCAACATATCATACACCCATTGATTAGGTTTATAGCCCGTTGATTCCATTAATTGAATGCTCTTTTCAACACCTACCGCATCCCAGGTTTCAAAGGGACCAAGCTCCCAACCAAATCCGCCACTTACCGCATCATCAATTCTAAACAACTCATCACTGATTTCAGGAATGCGGTTGCTTACGTATTTAAACAGATCGAAAAACATATCCCGATAAAAATCACCAGCCTTATCTTTCCCTGCCAGTAAAACCTTAAAGCGATCTTTAAGATTATCAATTGTCTTTGTCGTTTCAAGGGTAGCAAATTTTGCTTTAGCCTTAGGTTGATACTCTAGAGTTTTGAGATCAAGAGTTAAAATCTCCGTTTCCCCTTTTGCGTTTTTTGTTTTCTTATAAAATCCTTGTCCTGTTTTATCACCCAACCATTTATTCTGCTCAAGCTTAGTTACTACTTCAGGCAGTTTAAACATTTCGCGACCCTCGTCATTAACAAGGCCAGCATAAAGATTATTTGAAACTTTTACGAGTGTATCTAATCCAACCACATCCGATGTGCGGAACGTTGCCGACTTAGGCCTTCCTATTACCGGTCCGGTTAGTTTATCAATCTCATCTACATTGAGATCAAATTTTTTCATGGAGTCTATTACTTTCAATAGGCCAAAAATTCCAACCCGGTTGCCAATAAAAGCAGGTGTATCTTTACAGAGTACAGTTGTTTTTCCTAAGAAAAGATCGCCATAGTGCATCAAGAATTTTGTTACTGCCGGATCCGTTTTTGCCGTTGGAATTATCTCTAATAACTTTAGGTAGCGCGGAGGATTAAAGAAGTGCGTTCCTACAAAATGTTTTTGAAAATCTTCGCTTCTTCCTTCCGCCATCAGGTGGATTGGAATGCCCGAAGTATTTGAAGTGATTAATGTGCCTGGCGTTCTATGCTTTTCAACTTCCTCGTAAACCTTCTTTTTTATATCCAGATTTTCCACCACAACTTCAATGGTCCAGTCGTAGTCTTTAATCTTAGGCATATCATCGGTAAAGTTTCCCAGTGTAACCCGCGATGCAAATTTTTTGCTGAATAGCGATGCTGGATTTGCCTTTAGTGTTGCTTCAAAGGCACTGTGTACAATCCGGTTTTTTACCGAGGGATGATCAAGCGCTAATCCTTTCTTCTTTTCATCTTCAGAGAGTTCTCTCGGGGCAATGTCCAGAAGAAGGACTTCCACACCAATATTAGCGAAGTGGCACGCTATGCGTGAACCCATGATGCCCGAACCTAATACAGCTACTTTTCGAATTGATCTATTCATAATGTTATTGTAAAGCCTTTTCGTAAATATTATTCTTCTCAATCATTCTGTTTATCTCTTGCAGCACTTCAAAAAAAACGTCCAATTTTTTATCTGGAATTTCTTCGCGAACTACTTCATTAAAACGGAGTACCGTTTCACGCGATTTCTCTTTCATCTTCTTTCCCTCATGAGTAAGAAAAACCCGTACCGATCTTTTGTCGTTTTTATCAACCTGCCGGGTAATAAGTCCCTTCTCTTCCATAGACTTCAACAAACGAGTAAGACTGCGTGGTTCCAGCCCCATGAGAGGACCTATTTTCATGGCCGCAATGCCTTCTTCAGAAGAGATATTTAACAAAGCATAGCCAATCGACATGGTACCATCAAATTTAAGTGCCTGCTGATTATACATGCGAGAGATACCGTGCCAGGCCGCTTTAATGTTGTAGTCTATTGTTTCTTCTCTTTTCATAACAAGGTACCGAAGGTATAAAATATTCTGCATGCATACTAATTATTTTGTTTTTTTACCCGAAATCAATTCTTTTGTGCTTTAGGTAGGCTTGCCCTAAATTTAAAAAGTGACATTTTGTAATTGTGTTTTCCTCATCATTGAGCATTATGAAAGTGTCTTAAAATCCTAATCAATTGATTATATGATCTTTATGTGCTCTGTTATCATCAATTCCATGATAAAGATCATATCTCCTATTGGTTAACTGTCATGTGGCAGGAAGAGCGCTCTGCTTAATCTTGTATGGCCAACAGAACAAAAACCAAAGCATATGAAATCTACCCTAAAAAAACTTATAAAAAGATCGGGAACAATTTTCCTGGGTCTTATGATAGTAAGTCTACTCAGTCAGGCTCAAAGCTATCGCATATCTGGCAAGCCTGTAATGAGCATTGCCGGTACATCCACAATTCACGATTGGACGATGACTTCCGATCAAGTCAATCTTCAGGCAACTTTTGAATTAGACACCAACGGCACCCCCACTAAACTTTCCTCTCTAACGGTCAACATCCCTGCCGAAAGTTTAAAAAGTGGCAAAGGCGCCATGGACAAAAATGCATACACTGCTTTGAAGACAGATAAAAACAAACAAATTACTTATCAACTTACCTCCGCGGTTATCAACGGAAAAACGATCTCCAATACGGGTAATCTAACCATAGCCGGAACAACAAAACCAACTCCTATTGATGCAACTTTCGAAGTACTAGGAGATGGCTCGCTGAAATTCAAAGGCTCCAAAAAAATTGTGATGAGTGAATATAATGTAGAGCCTCCTACGTTCATGTTTGGTTCGGTAAAAACCGGAGATGAAATCACGCTTACATTCGAAGTTATTATGGCACCAATTAAACTTTAAATAAAAATGAATCTAAATGTTACACGTATGAAAACGAAAATTACTTCTCTTAAAAGCCTGGTGATGACACTCGGACTTTTACTTACCGGAGTGCTTGCCTTTGGTCAGCGCTCGCCTATGCAATACTTCCGGTATTATGATCAGCGCGGTGTTAATGTGTTTGAAACAACTAAGGTTGATACCGTTGCTTATGATGGTTTGAAACTCAGAATCGGTGCCGGCTTTACGCAGGGATTTCAAAGCTTAAACCACAGCAACGGATTGACAACCAGCTCTACCCCTGCTGCCAATTTATATGAAATGGCGGGCGGGTTTCCTCTGGCGCAAGCGAACTTAAATATTGATGTACAATTGTATGATGGTGTTAGCTTAAACTTAGTGTCATACATGTCCTCTCACCACCACAATGAGTTTTGGGTTAAAGGTGGCTATTTACAAATTGACAAGGTTAAGTTCCTAAACAGCGAATTCATGGATAATCTTTGGAAAAATCTTACCCTGAAGGTTGGCCATATGGAGGTTAACTATGGTGATGCTCACTTCCGGAGAAGTGATGGTGGGCAGACTTTGTGGAATCCCTGGATTGAGAATAACATCATGGACGAATTCACAACTGAAATTGGAGCCGAATTATATTTTAAGAGAAACGGAATTCTTGGAATGATCGGGTTTACCGATGGCGAAATTCAGGGAACCGTTGCTGACCCCTCTACACCAGACGGTGCTAAACGCAAGCCTTCTCTTTATCTGAAAGGTGGATTTGACAAACAGCTAAGTGATAATCTTCGGGTGCGCTTAACAGGTTCGGCTATGACGACCAAATCTTCTGCCAGCAACACCTTATTTGGTGGCGATAGAACCGGATCTAACTACCAGTATGTAATGGAAAATGCTCCTGTTACATTAACCGGTAACGCTTTCTCAGGCCGGTTCAACCCTGGGTACCGCGATAACGTAACTGCTTTCATGGTAAACCCATTCGTGAAATACGGTGGCCTTGAGGTGTTCGGAACCTGGGAGTATGCCTTTGGAAAAAATGCTAACGAAAATGGTGAAGGCACTACCTGGGGATCTAAAGATTTTACCAATCGTCAAACTCATCAAACTGCTGGTGAAGCTCTTTATCGTTTCGGAAAAAATGAAAAATTCTATGTGGGAGCTCGTTACATAAAAGTAACCTCTAATTTAGCTGAAGGCCAGAGTGTCGCCAGTCCTGGAACATTGTATGATGTAGCCATCGACCGCACTTCCATTGCCGGTGGTTGGTTTGTAACCCGCAACATATTACTTAAAGCAGAGTATGTTACTCAGAAATACGATGGTTATCTTCCTACTGGAGCTAATAACAGATTTTACCAAGGTAAATTTGATGGTATCGTTATTCAGGGAGCTATCTCCTTCTAAGAATAAAGTATCTGATTTTAAAAAGTTCCGATCTAACGATTGGAACTTTTTCTGTTTTATAACATTGAGTAATTTAGCATCTGAATGAAAGCAGCTTTTGGCATTCTTACTCTATTATTGGCCAACGCTTTTGTTGCAGAGAAAAATTCATCGGTTCTTATCCATCGGTTTATTGTACAACCCGCCAGTACGGTTATAATCTCTGGCAAAACAAATGTTAATTCTTTTCGGTGCTCTTCTTTGTATTCAGGCAAGGATACGCTCGTATTACGCGAAGGCGGAGCAGGCGTTAAACCTATTTTTGAAAAAGGAGTAGTAAATCTTTATGCTGCTGCCTTTGATTGCGGCATGCAAATGATGACCAGCGATTTTAATAAGACAATAAAAGCAAATGAATATCCGGCTATATCCATAAACTTCATTTCCTTTGAAAGAACTCCGGTCTACGCCAAAGCTGAAGATCGGTTTAAGGGCAAACTCAAAATTTCGTTAGCAGGTGTTACCAAAGCATTTGATGTAAATTGTACGATAGAGGTAAAACCCAACGGTTTTATTCATTTGAATGGAGGACGTAATTTTGAGTTTGCCGATTTTAACCTGGAAGCACCCACCCGAATGATGGGCCTCGTGCGGGTAGAAAAAAATCTCGATGTTAATTTCCATCTCGTGTTAAAACTTGAAGGCGAATAAGTAGGAGCAAGCCATGAACTATAAATTATATATTGGTAAAGTATCAGGAATCAAAATTTTTATTCATTGGACATTTGTTCTATTAATTGCCTGGATTGTTTACAATGATGTAAAGGCTGGTTTAGGTATAAACGACATACTTTGGTCAGTCGGTTTTGTTTTTACAATTTTTGGATGTGTAACGCTGCATGAGTTAGGTCACTCCCTTACGGCACAACGGTACCATATTAAAACGAGAGACATAACACTATTACCCATTGGTGGTGTTGCCAGTTTAGAGTCCATTCCAGAAAAACCAAAGGAAGAGTTATTTGTGGCCCTGGCTGGCCCGCTCGTTAATATTGTTATCGCACTGATGCTTCTCCCTTTTGTCACTTGGCCTGCCGTGCTGGAAGGATTAAGTCAGGTAGGGGGTTCCAATTTTCTACTCTCCTTGCTTAGTGTGAATGTCACCTTAGCCGTCTTCAATATGATTCCGGCATTCCCGATGGATGGCGGCCGCGTGTTGCGTGCGCTGCTATCTTATAAAATGGATCGGGTTAAAGCTACCCGTATTGCTGCAAGTATTGGTCAGGTATTAGCGCTGGGTTTTGTCGTTCTTGGCTTTTATGGAAATCCCTTCTTATCCTTCATTGGTATCTTCATTTTTTTAGGGGCTCAGGCTGAAACTAAGCAGATTAAATCCAGAGCCTTAATTAGTGGAGTAACTCTTCGCGATGTTCTGATGCGTGAGGTTCCCTTGCTTGATTCCAAGCTCACCATCCGAGATGCGGCCCAACAATTGTTGGCCGGACAAAATAAAACCTTCGTGGTAATGAATGAGGGCAAACCCGTTGGAACACTAAGTCATTTGGAAATTGTTAAAGCCTTGGGCGAACAAGGAGAGAATGCTTCTATAGCCAGCGCTATGGATAAAGACCTTCTCTATCTGAATGCCGACCTGTCGCTTGAATCTGCTTTGAAAGAACTACAACGCAGTAAAAAGCCTTTGGCTTTAGTCTCGTCTCAAAACGCCTTAATTGGTGTAGTCGATATTCAAAATGTAACGGAGTTTCTTTTGATCCGAAGTGCGAAACAAAAATAATTCGGATTTCTGGATCTGTAAAAAGAGGCGAATTACTTTCTGATTTTATCGAGATAGAGTTTCGCAGCCTGCTCCACCCAACGATCGCGCTGGATGCGCCCAGGAAAAAATTCTACTACCTCGGAAATGGTGCTGACAGATTCATCGGTGAACTCACTGATTTGACGATAGGTAAAAATTCCGTACTTATTCAATTTTTTTTCAATACCCGGACCTATGCCATTAATTACCTTGAGATCATCTTTACTTTCAACTTCATTATGGGATGCGCTTTTTTTGCTAATTATTGGTGTTAAGCTCTCGGTAGTCTTTCTCTCCTGCGAATCTGCCTTCAATCCGGAAAGTTCTATTTCAAGCTTTTGTCTTACTACCTCCAATTGAGCAATTTCATTTCTAAGAATTTCTAACTCATTCCCTTGGGTTGGATTTGCGCGCTGTGCTTCATCCAATTCTGTTTTAAGTCTTTCATTCTCGCGCGAAACTTCTAAAAAATCTTCGCGGAAAGTTTCGCGTGCCCGACTCAGCATGATTTCGGATTTTTGAGATTGTTCTTGGTGCAGGTGTGCGGAGGCTTGTAAGACTGCACGCTCAGCTAATAATTGTTGAACGGTTTCCTCCTTTTTTGAAACCGTTTGCAAGTTGAGCGCCCAAAACAAAGCAAAACCTATAAAAACGGAAACCGAAATCATAATCAGAATTTCGGCAATGGCCAATGCCGACTCATGGGGATTGATGTTTTCGGTTTGAGGACTCAATCCCTTAACCCAAAACAAATACCAGAACGATACCCCCAGGCACCATACTAAAAAAATTCCTGCCAGAATATAAACGAAGCGCATAGTATAAAAACTGGGTGAAAGTAATCAAAAATCTAATTGGCTTCCTGGCTTAATCGCTTTTTCCCGCCTTGCGGGATTTCTCTACGTTTAACATTTTTTCTTCCAGCGTTAATGTTAACTCTCGAATAACCGCATCCATTTTTGTAACCGTCTGATCAAGATAGTTGATTAACTCTTCGACTGCTGCCGGTGAGTGTAATTCAACCTTAATCAATCGCAGTAATCCTAACATGGTGGCAACCGGTGCCCGCATCTCATGCGAATTTTTAAATGACATCTCTTGGAGGAACTCGAAGTTATCATTCATTTTGGCTTTTAAAACCAGGTAATTGGTAATATCAATAGCTGAACAAATAACCTCTTGCGGATAACCTTGCCCATCGCGCAAATACACGGAATCACGCAGCATAATCGTGTGGTATTTACCTTGCTTGCTCTTAAACCGAAGTGAGCATTCCAGTAACTGACCTGGCTCAGATTGAATTAACTTAGTAAGATGATCTTGCATTTTTGATTGATCATCCGCATGCAATACGCTCTTATAGAAGTTTTGCGAAATCGTTATACACTCCTCTTCCGCATAACCCAAATTACGCATAATCTTGTTTGTAGCAAAACTCATACGCTTAGCCATAAAATCGTACATGGTTATGCCCGAAAGCGAAACTTTTAAAATGCCCTGAACAAGGTTCTCTTTGGCTCTCAGGTCTTCACCCAGTTTCTGCGCCTTCTTTTGAGCGGTAATATTTATATTTAGCCCACCCACTAGCAAAGCCTGTCCATTCGTAGAACGATGCAACACTTTCCCGCGGGATAAAATCCATAGATAGCTGCCATCCGCGTGGCGTAATCTGAATTCTTGTTCCCACAGTTCGTCTTTTTGTATGAAATGATTTTGATTGTTGATGGCCAGCATTCGATCTTCCGGATGGATTCTCTCCTCCCAAATTGTATTAGAAACCAGCCCATCAATCGGTTCTAGCCCCAGCATACGAAACCAGCCTGGTCCTTGTAGGGTTTCGTTTGTTTCTGTATTCCATTCCCACCAACCCTCGGTGGTTGCATCTAAAATACGTTCAAGCCTTTTTAGTTTATTTTCAATAGAATCCGGCATGTCTATAACTGTTTCCTGTGGGTAAAAAGATTTGAATTTCATACACCAAACCTAAATTTAGTTAAAAATGAGCCGTACATGCAACCCAAAGCCGGCCGTCCGCGTCTTACATACATAATTCACTTATGTATTAGTCCATTATGCATTCTCCCGAACTATTAAAAGGCTCCCTTCAAACCATTTTATTGAAAGTGTTGAAAGATCATGGCCGTATGTATGGGTATGAAATTACTCTGCGTGTTAAAGAATTGTCGGAGGAACGAATTCTATTAACCGAAGGAGCTTTGTACCCAACCTTGCATAAGCTGGAGGCCGAAGGAATGTTAAAAACAGAAGTAATATCCATAGGAAAGCGCGTACGAAAATATTATTCGCTTACGCCCGAGGGGCGATCTTTAGTTAAAGCACGGGTAAATGAATTAATCGCGTTTATTAAAACGATGGGAAATGTATTGCAAATTGAATTGAATTAAGTAGCTGCAGGTTTCAAGCCGCAGGCAACAAGCAGCCTCTGCTTAACCTGAAGCTTGAGGCTTGTAGCTTGAAGTCTCGTGAAATTAACAAACGACCATATCGACTACATCATCAAAGACCTCAGCTACCGCGGTATTGTAGCCGATAGTATTCAGGAAGAGTTGATTGATCACATTTGTTCGGGTGTCGAAACAGAGATGAGCAAAGGAAAAAAATTTATCGATGCCTATCATTATATTTTAAAATCATTTGGAAACACCTCGGGTCTGCAGGAGACTCAGAAAGAAATTATAAAATCAGAAAATCAAAAGACTAAAATTATGTTACGAAACTATCTCATCATTGCCTTACGGAATTTACGCAAGCACAGTTTTTATACGTTCATTAATGTTGCCGGGCTGTCGATAGGCGTTGCCGTTTGTTTCATTATTATGCTTTTTGTGATTAATGAGATGAGTTACGACAAACATTTTAATAAGGCCGATCAAATTTATCGCATGCAAAGCGAAATTCAGTTTGGTGGCAATCATTCCTTTACTACTTATACCCCCGCGCCCCTGGCGTCCGCCTTGGTCGCCAATTTTCCCGAAGTAGAAGCCTCCACGCGTTTTCGTGAGCGCGGCTCTTATTTGGTAAAACGCTTTGATGACAATATCAAAGAAGATCATGTGATTTGGGCCGACAGTACCTTCTTTAAAGTTTTTGATTTGCCGATGATTGCGGGTAACGCAGCAACCGCCTTAAAAGAACCCAATTCAATCGCTATCAGTGAGCACATGGCAAAAAAATATTTCCCCAATGAAAATGCCCTTGGTCAAACACTCATTCTTGACAATAAATTGAATGCAAAAATTACAGCCGTGTATCAGGATATCCCAGTGAATAGTCATTTTCATTTTGATATTTTAATTGCCATGGCTGGATTGGAAGAAGCACAACGAACAGTTTGGTACAGCAATAATTTTCAAACCTATATGCTTTTGCGAAAGGATGCTTCTATTCCAGATCTGGATACAAAGATTAAGGCTCTTGTTGATAAAAACATGATGCCGCAGATTGCGGAATTGCTTGGTTCCGATTTTACCGCTGAGAAATTTGCCGCGGCTGGAAATAAAATTGAATACAAACTGCAACCCCTTACCGACATTCATTTAAAGAGTTCGCTAGACGGTGAATTCGAGCCCAACTTTGATATTGCTTATGTATATTTATTTGTAGCCATCGCCCTGTTTATACTCACCATAGCATGCATCAACTTCATGAATCTATCAACAGCGCGCTCAGCAAACCGCGCCAAAGAAGTGGGCATACGAAAAGTAATGGGTTCATTTCGTTCCCATTTAATGCGACAGTTTCTAAGTGAATCTATTTTATTAAGCATCTTCTCTTTTGTTCTTGCCTTTGGCATGGCTTATCTCCTACTGCCTTTATTCAATCAATTATCAGATCGGCATCTTTCTATTCCCACTAGTATGCCAACCCTTTACGGAGTTTTATTTTTCGCTGCCTTGTTGGTAGGATTACTGGCCGGTATTTACCCCGCTTTTTTCTTGTCGGCATTCAACCCAGCTAGCGTATTGAAAGGAAATGTATCGCTAGGTATGAAAAGCGGTTTTATCAGAAGTTCGCTGGTTGTTTTTCAATTTACCGTTTCCATTTTTCTGGTTATTGGCACACTGGCTGTCAATCGACAACTCAATTATATCCAAAAGAAAAAACTGGGCTTCAATAAAGATCAGGTTATTGTTGTTGAAGATGCTTACGCATTGGGCGACAAACGGCTAACGTATAAGGATGAAATTATGCGTACTGGAAAAATGTCAAGCGCAACTATCTCTGGATATCTTCCCGTAAGTGGCACGTGGCGAAATGACAATCCGTGGTGGGTAGATGGCCGCGATCCGGCTGTTCAAGAAAATTTGGTGAGTCTTCAAAACTGGCAAGTTGATTACGACTACATAAAAACACTGGGCATGCATATTAAAGAAGGTCGCGACTTCTCGCTTGACTTTCCATCCGATTCCTCCGCTGTAATTTTAAACGAGGCTGCCGTAAAGGGTTTTAATTTTGAAGGGGAAGTGATTGGAAGTAAAATTGCCACATTTGGTGATAATGCTCAAGGCGGGCCAGATAAAGATCATCTACAAACTCTTACCGTAGTTGGTATTTTGGAAAATTTCCATTTCGAATCGCTTAAACAAAATGTAACTCCGGTAATGCTCTATTTAAGTGAAAAGCCTAACGGAAATATTTTATTCCGGTTTGAATCACACGATACTCAAGCCGTAATTTCACTACTTGAAAACAAGTGGAAAGAAATGGCACCCGGGCAACCCTTCACCTATTCCTTTCTTGACGAAAGCTTTGGAAGAATGTATTCCTCTGAAATCCGACTTTCAAAAGTGTTTACAATATTTGCTTCTCTGGCTATTCTTATTGCCTGTCTGGGTTTATTTGCGCTTACCTCTTTTACTGCTGAACAACGCACCAAAGAAATTGGCATTCGCAAAGTATTAGGTGCTAGCATTAGCAGCATTGTACTCTTGCTCTCAAAAGAATTTGGTAAACTTATTCTTATCGCTTTTGCCCTTGCCGCTCCATTAG
>JAGPBO010000307.1 GCA_018063305.1 Cyclobacteriaceae bacterium | reverse complement strand
TTTAGAAATAACTTTTTGAATTGTTTCAAGCTCAGCTAACAACAAACTTGAGTCTGGATAGGATTTTGCGCTCTTGCATAGAAGCAACCAATATTTAGTTTCGTTTACTTCTTTTGATGAAATTTTAAATTTATGGATGAAGTCAGCTTTGCTCTCGGCATCCTGCGCTTCCCAAACATTCGCGCCAATCGAAGTTCCAGAACGAAATAACTGGTTGGCAAGATTAAACTTTCTTTTCGATTCTAACAATTCTATGAATTCAATAATTTTCAATGAGAACTCAAAAGTCAAATCCACAATTATATTTGGCTTATCATTTCTCATTACTGCTTGTTTTAGCTTTCATTTTCAAATTCTCAAATTATCACATTTTCAAATCAAGATGGTTCGTTGTTCAATTCGCTTCTCGTATTTTTCTCCTTGAAAAATTCGTTGAACAAAAATTCCCGGAGTGTGGATGGAATTGGGATCCAACTCACCCAGAGGCACTAACTCTTCTACTTCTGCTATGGTAATTCGCCCCGCAGTGGCCATCATAGGATTAAAATTTCGAGCCGTACCTTTGTAGATCAAATTGCCAGATGAATCACCCTTCCAAGCCTTTACAATGGAAAAATCTGCATGAAGGGCCAATTCAAGCAGGTGCGTCTTGCCATTAAAAACGCGTTCCTCTTTGCCGATTGCAACTTCTGTACCTACACCTGCCGGAGTGAAGAATGCAGGAATACCAGCACCACCTGCTCTAATTCTTTCGGCCAATGATCCTTGCGGAATTAATTCTACCTCTAGTTCGCCTGAGAGAAGTTGCCTTTCGAACTCTGCGTTTTCACCAACATAAGATGAAATCATTTTTTTTACCTGACGGGTTTTTAATAACAAGCCGATTCCGAAATCATCGACACCCGCATTATTCGAAATGCAAGTTAAACCTCGTACACCTGTCTTTATTAAAGCCTGAATACAATTTTCAGGAATTCCACATAACCCAAACCCACCTAACATTAAGGTTGCATTGTTCGGAATATCTTTAACGGCTTCGGCTGCTCCTGAAACAAGTTTGTTTATCATACGCTTAACGTTTGAGGCAAATCTCAGATAGTCTTACTCAAATTCCAAATAAGTTTTTATTACTTGGAATTTTTTAATACTTGCAAAGATAATTCCTTATCTATTTGAAGTTGATTCTTCAATGATTCCAGATCGCTGAACTTTGAGTCAGCGCGTAGTAACTTTATAAATAGTAACTGAATTGTTTCCCCATAGATATCACGATCAAATTCAAAGATATTAACTTCAATCGATCTTCGGCTTCCATCTACTGTTGGTCGGTAGCCGATGTAAAGCATTCCGCCAAAAATTATCTTTTCATAGACAACCTGCACGACATAAATTCCTTCCGCTGGTACTAATTTGTCATGGGAGTCGAGATCGATGTTTGCGGTAGGAAAACCAAGGACTCTTCCCAACTTGTCGCCTTTAATTACCCGACCGGAAAGGGAATAGGGGCGGCCCAGAAAATGATTTGCTGTATCAATATCGCCCTCAGCCAAAGCTTTTCGAATTCGGGTTGAACTGATTCCTACATGATCCACTTCTTGTTTTGGAATTTCTTCAACATCAAAACCATAAGAAGGCCCATTTATTTTTAGAAGTTCAAAACTTCCTTCCCGGTTTTTACCAAACCGATGATCATACCCAATTACTAACTTCTTGGTGCCAATACTATCTACTAAAATTTCAGTTATGAATTGTTGCGAAGAAATCTGAGAAAATTCTTTTGTGAAAGGTATTCGAATTAAATGGTTGATACCTTGTTGCCGCAGCAGCTCGGCTTTTTCCTCAAAGGTATTGAGCAATTTCATAAAGGGTACTTCGGGTTTCAGGATTAGGCGTGGATGCGGCCAAAAAGTTATCACCACGGTTTCGCCATGGTTTTTTTCTGCTACCTCTCTTAATCGTTGTAATATCTTCTGATGCCCAAGATGTACCCCGTCAAATGTACCACTGGTTACCACGCCATAACGCAGTCGCGTAAAATCCTCCAGGGTATGATATATTTTCATCTGTTAATATTTTTATTTTTGGTCAGATGGAATATCCTGTGGAAGTATTCATTGTTGTGGTTGGATACAGTGCATGGATATTTCATGACTGCAAAGTTGGATTAATCTCGTCAATCGTTGACGCGTCCTTCAACTTGAATTCTCCTATGCGGGTTCTGCAAAGATCTGTTAGATAGGCGCCCACCCCCAGTATATTTCCAAAATCCCGCGCGATACTTCGAATATAGGTTCCTTTAGAACAAACGATACGAAAACTGATTGCTGGCTTTTTGATTTCAAGAATATCAAAGGCAGAGATCACTACTTCGCGTGGCTTTAATTCTATGTCTTTTCCTTTTCGAGCTAACTTATAGGCGCGCTTGCCATCTACTTTAATGGCAGAGTGGAGCGGAGGTATTTGCTGGATAGTGCCCAGGAATTTTTTGGCAGTTTGAATGATTACTTCTTCAGAAATTGAACTTATATCTTTCATTTCAGAGACTTCAGTTTCCAGATCGTGTGATGGTGTTGTTTGCCCAATAATGAATTTTCCCGTATACTCTTTTTCCTGTGCTTGGAACTCATCAATTCGTTTAGTCATTTTGCCTGTACACAAAATCAACAGACCGGTTGCCAAGGGGTCGAGTGTGCCTGCATGGCCAATTTTCTTAATTTTTAGTTTATACCGAAGTTTGTTAACGACATCAAAAGAGGTCCAGCCAACGGGTTTATTTATTAACAACATTTGGTCGGATGTCGCTTCCACTATACAATGTTTAAATCGATACCTAACCAGTAAAGAGTAAGAATTATTATTCCCACGGCAATACGATAATACCCAAAAACTTTAAACCCGTGGCGGGTTAGGTAGGAGATAAATGATTTGATTGCCAGGATAGCTATAACAAAAGCTACCAGGTTGCCAAAAACAAGAATGGAAATTTCGTGAGAGCCGAACGTATAACCTTCCAAATAAAACTTAAGCAACTTATAGGATGTGGCCGCCATCATAGTAGGCACAGCAAGAAAAAATGAAAATTCGGCTGCGGTTTTTTTGTTGAGTTTCTGCGTTAAGCCACCAATAATGGTTGCTGCTGATCGAGACACACCCGGGATCATGGCCATGGTTTGAAACAAACCTATTTTAAACGCGGTTTTATAAGTTACATCACTGCTTCCATTTTCTTCCGATTCATGAAACAACTTATCTATAAATAGAAAAATGAATCCACCCACAATTAACATGATCGCAACCACCTCAACATGTTCTAACAATTGGTCTATAAAATCATTTAATAATAATCCCAATACCATGGCGGGTATAAAGGCTACTAATAGTTTAAAGTAGAAATCAATGGTTTGAAAAAAACGCTTCCAGTATAGTACAACGACCGAAAGGATGGCGCCAAATTGAATGGCTATGGTAAACATTTTGGTGAACGGATCGGCAGCAATACCTAACACGCTCGATGCAATAATCATGTGGCCGGTGGAGGAAACAGGTAAGAACTCTGTAAGACCTTCGACAA
>JAGPBO010000306.1 GCA_018063305.1 Cyclobacteriaceae bacterium | reverse complement strand
AACATCAGATTGACGCGGTTTATAAACTCGCGAAAGAAATTGGTGTTGATCATGTGGCGCTAAAAACGGCCCAGATTTATGATTACAAAAACGGATCGGATTTAATTCCTACCATCGATAAATATTCACGTTACCAAAAAGATAAAGACGGAACCTATTCGATTAAGAATGAACTGCTAAGTCATTGCTGGAAGATGTGGCAGAGTTGTGTAATTACCTGGGATGGTAAAGTAGTACCATGTTGTTTTGATAAAGATGCCCACTATGTGATGGGTGACTTAACGCAACAATCGTTTAAAGAAATCTGGACAAGCAAAAATTATAATTCTTTTCGTGACACTATCCTTCGTTCAAGAGATGAGATAGAGATGTGCCGCAATTGCACCGAGGGAACTAAAGTTTGGGCTTAGAATTCACATTTGATTAAGGTTCGTTATACAAAGTGTATTATACAATTTGTATAGTTATCAAATTTTGGAAGAAGAAATGCAATTATAACTTCTGAAGCTTCTTTTCAATCTTTTTCAGGTCAAGAGCTCCACACTTTCCACAACCCGATTGGCAGGCATTCTTAGCCTGAAAAGAGCGGTAGGCAAGTCGGCCAACATAAAACGCGGCCCCAAGAAAAAGTATCGATATTAAGACCTGTTGAAACATGATTCAAAGATAATGATCCTGGAAGTTTGATGCAATGAGAAGGTCCATTAATCGTCCGAGTTCGGACGATTCCGCGCGTAATTGAACGAGTAGCAATTCTATAATCATCCTATTTAGCCAGAAATCTATGTTTTTCCATTGGCACTATACTTGATTTTCAAGCTTAATTAAAATTCTCAAGATGCTTAAGAATTACGTCACAATTGCCTTTAGGAATCTGCTCAGAAACAAGAACTACACATTTATTAATGTAGCCGGCCTTGCCCTGGGTATTACTACCTGCATTATCATTTTTATAATTATTAAGCGTGAGGTGAGTTATGATCAGGCATTTACCAATTCAAAAAACATTTATCGAATAGTGCGCGAAACCACCGATGCTTCGGGTGTTGAAAAAACAACGATAACACCTTACCCCTTGGCAGAAGCATTAAAAAATGATTTTCCAGATTTAATCTCTACCCAGTTTCATTTTCAGAACGATGCGGTGATGACTATCGATGGGGAGAAGAGCAAAGTGACGAATATCCTGTTTGCTGATCCTTCATTTTTTGAGGTCTTTGATGTGGAAGTACTGTCAGGCAATCCCAAGAAAGATTTGGCCGGTCCTGGTAAAGTTTTTCTAACAGAAGAGTTTGCAAAAACACTTCTTAAAAAGGATGTTAAAAACATAAAACTTGAAAACCTGCTCGACCTTGAAGTAGTCGGTATAATCCGCATGCCTTTAACACCAACGCATATGAGCGTAAACATGATCGTCTCACGCGCTACGTTAACCCCGGATGTTACGGAACAATTTCTTGGATTTTCTATGGATCAATGGGGGTTAAATGCTTCTGGATTTGCGTATGTTGTTCTGCCTTCTTCTGAAACCCGGGAGTCAATGGAAGCGAAGTTTCCGGCATTCATAAAAAAGTATTACCAAGCCAAAGATGCTGAGCGTCAAACGTATTTATTGCAGCCACTCTCTAAAATTCATTTCGACACGGAGTTTGGTGAAAACCCGGGCACAACCTCAACGAATTCATCAACACTGATTATTCTGGCTTTCATTGGAGCTTTTATTTTATTAGTGGCCTGTGTTAATTTCATTAATCTCTCCACAGCACTTTCTGTTCACAAGTCCAAAGAAGTGGGTGTAAGAAAGACGCTGGGCGCGCAGCGGCACCAACTCACCTGGCAATATTTAAGTGAGGCTTTTTTGATAACCCTTTTTGCAGGTATTATTTCTGTTGGCATTGCTGAGGGGATTGCACCCTTTGTTGGAAATTTTTTAGAACGCGAGGTACAATTGAATTTGTTAGACAATCCACAGTTAATTTACTTCTTGATAGCCATTATTTTTGTTACTGCACTTTTCTCAGGGTTTTACCCTGCATTGGTTTTATCAAAGTTTAATCCTGTAAAAGCATTGAAGAACCGTATGTCCACCGATACTAAATCACCGATATCGGTACGGAAAATTTTGGTCGTAGGTCAGTTTTTTATTGCTCAGGTATTGATCATTTGTACATTGGTGGTATCGAGCCAACTTTCTTTTTTTAGAAACTCATCACTTGGGTTTGCAAAAGAAGCTGTGATAAACGTAAATATTCCTGATAATAGTCAGGCTAAGTTGGAAGCCTTCCGCAATCGCTTGGCAACTTTTAATGATATCAAAGGAGTTTCATTCTCGCTCGGGGCCCCCATGTCAGAAAATAAGTTTGGAACGGGTATGTATCTTACAGATAAGGGTGAATCAGATCGATACTCTATACGATTAAAACTTGGCGATGCACACTATAAAGATGTTTATGGCCTTGAGTTAATTGAGGGGCGCTGGTTTTTAGAGAGCGATGAGAAGCTAGCTAACCTTAAAGCGGCTGAGCGACAGTGGTCATACGTACTTAATGAGGAGGCCGTTAGGACACTCGGCTTTAGTTCTCCAAAAGATATTATTGGTAAAAACATTACCATAGGCTTTAATGATATTTCAGGTTCGGTGATTGGAGTAGTAAAAGACTTCCATACCGAGTCGCTGCAACATGGTCTTGAGTCGGTTGTTCTCTTGCCATTTAATTATTTTTTTGATGCAGGTATAAAGATCAATACCGCCAATGCCGCAGCTACAATAAATAATATTGAACAAGCATGGCAGGAACAATTTCCGGAATATTTGTTTCAGTATTCCTTCTTAGATGATTATGTGGGTCGTTTGTATCGCGAAGAAGAACGAATGTTTGGGTTGTTTGAAATCTTTGCAGGCATTGCGATTTTTATTGGTTGCCTCGGTTTGTATGGATTGGCTTCTTTTATGGCACAACAAAAAACAAAGGAGATCGCTATTCGTAAAACATTAGGAGCATCGGTAACTCACATTATAACTCTTTTTTCCCGCGACTTCGTTCTATTGGTAGTAATTGCATTTGTTCTTGCTGTGCCCGTAGCGTGGTATGCCATGAATCTTTGGCTGGAAGACTTTGCATTTAAAGTTGAAATCACCTGGGTTGTTTTTGCAATCGGAATCTTAAGTACGTTGGCCATTACATTTATCACCGTTGGCTATCGATCGCTTCGTGCGGCTATCGCTAATCCGGTGGATGCATTAAAAAGCGAGTAAAAATGATTTAATGTAAAACTTTGTAAAGAAAATAAACATCTTAGTTCTATACCTTAACAGCTATGTTTAAAAACTATTTAAAAACTGCCTTGCGCAATCTTGTTCGTCAACGCGCTACCACCTTCCTTAACATTGGGGGGCTTACGCTCGGGTTGGCAACAAGTCTGATTCTTTTCTTATTAGTTCGTTACCATAAAAGTTTCGACACGTTCCACTCAAACTATGATCGAATCTACCGTGCTGTAATTCAATCCGATGGCAATAATGGAAAAAATTATACACCAGGGGTTTATCCTGTTTTTCCCGAGGCGTTTCAAAATG
>JAGPBO010000305.1 GCA_018063305.1 Cyclobacteriaceae bacterium | reverse complement strand
AGGGCTTTAATTAAGGCAATGAAATTCTTGGTCTTTGGTGCTTCAAAATTGAAGTCCTCAACCACAGCAATCATGTTATCCTTAGCCTTATAGGTTAGGGCAGATTTTCTTGCTAAATCTTTAACCTTCTTGTTCAGTTTAAAAGAATAATCGCGAGGGGTTGGACCAAAAACACGACCACCACCTTTATATTGAGGATTCTTAATGTTACCCGCACGGGCGCCACCTGTTCCTTTTTGCTTCTTCAACTTTCTAGAAGATCCGCTAATCTCGTTACGCTGCTTGGACTTATGTGTGCCCTGGCGTTGGTTAGCCAAAAAGCTTTTTACATCCAACCATATTGCGTGATCGTTAGGTTCAATGCCAAAAACCTCACTGGTGAGGTTTACTTTGCGGTCGGTTATTTCACCGCTAGATTTTACAACTGCTATGTCCATTACTTTTGCAGAATTATCGTTGAATTATTCGAACCTGGTACAGAACCGCTTACAAGGATCAAATTTTTATCGGCTAGAATCCTAACTACGCGAAGGTTAGTAACCTTTACGCGATCAGTACCCATACGGCCTGGTAAACGCTTTCCTTTAATAACACGGGATGCAAAAGATGCATTACCCATAGAACCTGGAGCACGCAAACGGTTATGCTGTCCGTGAGTTTGACCACCCACTCCAGCAAATCCATATCGCTTTACTACTCCTTGAAATCCTTTTCCTTTAGATGTCCCTACGGCATCTATAAAGTCACCTTCAACAAAAACATCCTGCACGTTGATTTGCTTTCCTAATTCAATCAAGCCGTCATACTCCGCGCGGAAGTCTCTGAATTCGACAACATGTTTTTTAGGGCTTGTGTTGGCCTTTTTGAAATGACCAACCAGCGGCTTGGGTGTATTTTTCTCTTTCCGTTCTGCAAAGGAAAGCTGCACAGCTCTGTATCCGTCTACCTCAGTATTTTTTACGTGAGTGACAACACAAGGGCCGGCCTCGATGACTGTAACAGCGATATTCTGGCCATCTGGGCCAAATACGCTTGTCATTCCTACTTTACGTCCTAATATTCCAGGCATGGTTGAAACCTATTTTGCTTGTTTTTAACCCGTTTTGCGGGTTTTGTACCGCAAAAAGGACTGCAAAGATAGGAACTAAACATTAGCTACCAAGTGCACCTTTCAAAAAAATAAATGAGACCAGTTCCTGAATCATAAGAACGAGCTGGATATTTATATTAAATGTCTCATTTTCAATTATATATATCTAAACTTGAAAACTATTCAACCAACTAATATTTATTGTAAGCAAGAGCTGCTTTAACAAAACTCAAAAAAGGTTTTACTTTTCCAATCAATTCTGAATGGCTCGAATGAAACAGGTTTCTTATGCAAAGGGATGGGTAATATTAATAATGCTGTTGGTTGGATTACTCGTTGCCAACATCTCTATTGGTAGTGTTCCGATTCCGTTTTCAAAACTATTTTCCAGCCTTTTTATTGATCACCCCCTGTTTTCAGATATTCTTTGGCATTTCAGGATACCCAAAGCGCTTACCTGCCTGCTTGCCGGAAGTGCCCTGGCTACTGCTGGCCTGTTAATGCAAACCCTATTTAGAAACCCAATGGCGGGGCCTGATGTACTGGGGCTAACCTCGGGTGCCAGTTTGCTGGTGGCTTTAGTTATTCTACTCGGGCAGTTTAGCACGATTTTCAAAGGAGTGCTTTTTCATAACTCCTGGAGCATAGCACTGGCGGCCAGTTTGGGAGGCGGTTTAGTTTTTGTACTGATCATTTCCATCGCCAAATATGTTAAAGACAATGCCGCACTATTAATTATAGGATTGATGATAAGTGCGGCCACCTCATCAATGGTAAGCGTTATGCAATACACCAGTAAGGCCGATGATCTGCAGGCATTCCTGATCTGGACATTAGGCAGCATGGGTAATACCAACTGGACAGAAATAAGTGTGCTTGCCTCAGTAGTTGCTCTCGGCTTAGGGATTAGTTACGGCTCCATAAAATCATTAAACTCCTGGCTACTAGGTGAGAACTATGCACGGAGTCTTAATATAAATATGGGCCGATCGCGTATATGGATTGTGGTTGCCACTGGATTACTCACCGGATCGGTAACGGCATTTTGCGGACCTATTGCTTTCGTGGGACTTGCTGTACCACACTTGGTAAGATTGATTATTCCGGTAACAAACCATAAAATATTAATACCGGCCGTCATGATGGGCGGCTCTATCTTGCTGCTCTTTTGCGATTTGATAGCCCAACTACCCGGCAGTACTCAAATCTTACCCCTCAATGCCATTACTTCTCTCATTGGAGCGCCCGTTGTAATCTGGATGGTTATTAAATCAAAAAGAATCAGTGTCTGAATCCACTCCCATAATACTACAGACCAAGAACCTCGCTGCAGGATACAAACTGGATGGCAAGGATTTTCCGCTCTTTGATAACCTGAA
Organism: Cyclobacteriaceae bacterium; assembly: GCA_018063305.1. GTDB lineage: Bacteria > Bacteroidota > Bacteroidia > Cytophagales > Cyclobacteriaceae > ELB16-189. Next base: position 1,109 of record JAGPBO010000305.1, on the reverse strand, counting down.
CCTAAACCTATATAAAGGAGAACTGGTTTGCTTTATGGGATCTAATGGTATAGGTAAAACAACATTGATTAGAACATTAGTTGGTCTTCAAAAGCCCTTACGGGGATTTATTGAGATTCCTTCCCAAGATTCCGTGGCATTGGTTCTTACCGATAAAATTACATCTTCCATAATGACCGTCTATGACCTGGTGTCGTATGGTCGGTATCCGTATTTAAATTGGAATATTCAATTGTCGGCTAATGATCATAGGCTAATTGAAGAATCTATAAAGCGAGTGCATTTAGAATCGTTGGCTCAAAAGAGAATCGCTGAACTAAGCGATGGCCAGCTACAAATGGCTATGCTTGCCAAAGCACTCGCTCAGGACACTGCCATTCTTTTTCTGGATGAACCAACCGCCCATCTTGACCTTAATAATAGAGTAGAAATAATGAATCTGCTCCGCACATTATGTCGCACGGAGGGAAAAACAGTTTTAGTAGCCACACACGAACTGGATCTTGCTTTACAAACAGCAGACCGGATTTGGTTAGCCACGCACGAACGAAAAATTCTCGAGGGCATACCAGAAGACCTGGTATTAGACGGCACCTTTGATGAAGTGTTTCGGTTTAAAGGATTTGATTTAAAATCCGGAAAGGTAAGTCAGGAGCCATATCGAAAAAAAGCCTTACAACTGGAAGGCCAGGGACATGAATATCTCTGGACAAAAAATGCCTTGGAACGCACGGGTTACGAAATCAATACTATGTCCGTAATAAAAATTAAAGTAATTCAAAAAGGCAATGCTATTATCTGGAACTTGAGTAACCAAAATACAGCGCTTGACTTCACTAATCTTTCGGGGCTGCTCGACTTTCTCAAGAAGGAATAGTGAACTTAGTACGAAATTACTTTTCCTATTCCAACTATTTAAGTTCGCTCAACGCCCAAACCGGGTTTATCAGAGCAATACATAACGCCCTCCTTTAATATAAAGCCACCCTTCACTATATCTTTGGATAAATCCAAACTTCCGTCCAGGTCGATATACTTCGTATTCTCACAGGCAAAAGCGGCATGCAAGGCAGCTGTGATACTTACAATACTTTCATCATTGCATCCCC
>JAGPBO010000105.1 GCA_018063305.1 Cyclobacteriaceae bacterium | reverse complement strand
AAAGAAAAGAGATTCTTTATATTTTTTTCTACGCCATTGTTATTGGATTGATAAGTTTGGTTATTCCACTGGGTATTCAAACCACTGTTGAATTAATTTCAGGAGGTGTATTTTTTAGCTCGGTGTATCTGCTAATAGCCCTTGTAATTATTGGTGTAATACTAAGTGGCGGACTGCAGGTGGTGCAAATCAGCTTAGTGGAATTTTTACAACGAAGAATTTTTACCAAAGCGTCCTTAGAGTTTGCCTTTCGAATTCCACGTATAAAAATGGAGTCGATTCAACAGAACTATGCTCCCGAATTAATTAATCGGTTTTTCGATGTAATTACCATTCAAAAAGGGTTGCCAAAACTTTTAATTGATCTTTCATCGGCAATCATTCAAATCCTATTTGGCCTGTTACTGATTTCACTCTATCACCCATTTTTTGTTTTCTTCGGGTTGATCTTACTGACAATGCTTGCGCTCATATTTTATTTAACAGGACCGCGCGGCCTAAACTCGTCCATTGCAGAATCAAAATACAAATATAAAGTAGCTCAATGGCTGGAAGAACTCGCTCGGGCCTTGCATTCATTTAAGTTGGCCGGTAGCACCGATTTGCCAATTAAAAAAACAGATTATAATCTAAATAATTATTTAAAGAATCGAAAAATTCATTTTCGGGTTTTAGTTACTCAGTTTTCTTTTATCGTCTTGTTTAAAGCTTTGATAACCGGTGGACTTTTAATAATGGGAACCCTGTTAGTGGTTGACCGGCAAATTACACTCGGCCAGTTTGTAGCTTCAGAAATCGTAATCATTTTAATTCTAAACGCGGTTGAAAAAATAATTATGTACATGGATGTGGTTTATGATTTGTTAACTGCGGTTGATAAAGTAGCCAACGTTACAGATCTGCCAATCGAAAAAGTGGGGGGTCTGGATTTTCCAGCATCTTATAAAAATGGTTTTCAGGTACGCGTAAAAAATCTTAAATACAGTTATACCGACTCAGGATATGAAGCATTAAAGGGGCTTGATCTTGAAATCAATGCTGGTGAAGTTATTTGCATTACTGGTGCAGGAAACTCAGGAAAAACAACACTTACCAATATTATAACAGGTCTTTATACAAACTACGAAGGTGTTGTTGCCATAAACAACTACTCCTTGCGCGATCTTGACATCACACACATGCGCGATCAGGTTGCAAAAAACATATCATCGGAAGATCTTTTTGATGGCACATTGCTTGAAAATATTACCCTGGGAAAAAATTCAACCACTGCGCATGATGCCATCGAAGCTTTGAATCGAGTAGGCCTTACTGACTTCATTCAATCCCTTCCGAAAGGATTAGAAACCCACGTATTAAGTGGCGGAAAAGGGTTGAACAAAACGGTCGTGCACAAACTTATATTGGCGCGGTGCCTGGCAAAAAAACCAAAACTGCTGGTGCTAAATGATTTTTTCAGCACACTTGGAAAATCTGATAAGATGGCGTTGCTCAGCATTATTATTAAACCCGAAAACCCGCTTACGTCAATAATTGTTTCTAAAGATCCTATGATTATGAGTGCGTGCGATCGGGTAGTGGTAATGGCTAACGGAAAAATTAAGCATATAGGCACTATGGAAGAGCTGACTAAGAAAGAATTATTAAACGATTTTATCGACTAACGTATGCTTAAGATTTCATCAAAGTCGGTAGAAAAGATGATGCCACAAGATCGGCTTTACTCATTGCGCTCATTAGATACACCTATAGCCGGAAAGATATTAGCACGCTGGCTAATGGGGATTGGTGCCATTTTTTTGATCGTTTTATTTCTCCCGTGGCAACAAAACATTCGTGGAAAAGGAAAAGTAACCGCACTCTCGCCAAGCAACCGCCCTCAAACTATTGAAACAATTATTGCGGGGCGTATTCAGGTATGGAAAGTAAGTGAAGGCCAACGTGTGAAAAAAGGTGATACGATTGCCATTGTGAGTGAAGTGAAGGAAAAATATTTCGACCCACAATTTTTGGTTCGCTTACGCGAAGTAATTGCCTCCAAAGAAAAGAGCTTAAATTCTAAAGACTTAAAAGCACAAGCTTTAAGACGACAAATTAGCGCGCTTGAAAATGGGATGCGCACAAAAACAAATCAGGCGAAAGCTAAACTTGAAGCCGAGCGCATTCGATTTGCCAACGCAAAGAATCAATACGAGCGTAACAAAAAACTTTTTGAAGCCGGTAACATTCCGCTCACCAAGTTTCAGGACTTCGATTACAAATATCAAGGTGCGGAAGCCGATTTCGTGAATGCCGAAATTGAAATAGAGCGAGTGCAAGCCGAGTATCTTGATAAGATCAACAAAGCCGAATCGGATTTAAACAACACGCTGGCCGAACAATTTGAAACCCAAGCTGACTTAGCAAAACTCCGTAATGAATTCACTAACATGGAAATTCGCAGTCAGCAATATTTTATTCTGGCACCACAAACTGGTCATGTTATAAAGGCAACGCAAGCCGGTATTGGTGAAACTATAAAAGAAGGTGACCCCGTTTGCACCATTATGCCCGAATCGAATGATGTGGCTGTGGAAATGCATGTGAAGGCTATGGATGTGCCTTTGATAAGCCTGGGTAGAAAAGTGCGTATAGAATTTGATGGGTTTCCTGCGCTTCAGTTTGGTGGCTGGCCGAGTGTGTCGGTGGGATCTTTTGGTGGCATTGTAAAAGTAATTGACTTTGTTAACTCGAAGCCAGGTGAGTTTAGAATATTAGTTGTTCCCGATGCGGAGGACCAATCGTGGCCCCAACAAGTAAGAAATGGATCTGGCACGCAAGGGTGGGTTATGCTAGATGATGTGCCCGTGTGGTACGAAATCTGGCGACAGCTCAATGGATTTCCGCCAAGTTTGTATGAAGAGCCTATTGACACCGAACAAAATAAAGAAGGAAAGAAAGATGACTCTATAGCAACAAAGTAAAAATGAAAACGAGAACCTTAACAATTACATTTTTACTAATCGCAAGGCTTAGCGGAGCGCAGACTCAAGGCGCGCTTGATTCTCTTTTTGTTTTACCCGACACCGTAACCGCCTTAAGTATTGAAAATTTATATGCTTCGATGCTCGAGTTCCATCCGCTGGTTAAGCAAAACAGATTGTTAACAGATTTGGCTCAGCAAGAAGTGCGCTTTGCTCGTGGCGCTTTCGATCCCAAACTGGAGACCAGGATTAACATGAAAGAATTTGATGATAAGGATTATTACAAAAAATGGATAGCCTCATTCTCAGTCCCTACGTGGTTTCCTATCGATCCGAAAATTGGCTTCGAGCAAAATACCGGCACATTTTTAAATCCTGAAGACAGACTTCCAGCATCAAATAATAATCGCCAACTCTTCACCGGAATATCACTTCCCTTAGGAAGAGGGCTTTTTACAGATGACCGTAGAGCAGCCGTACAGCAGGCAAAATTATTTACCCAACTAGCCGAAGCAGAGCAAATTAAACTCATCAATAAAATTCTTTTGGAAGCCGCCAAAGATTATTGGCAATGGTATTATGCTTACTATAATTACCGATTGCTGAACCAAAACCTGTTAATAGCAGAAGAAATATTTCGCAGAGTAAAATTGAACGCTGAATTTGGCGAAGCCTCCACCCTGGATACCATACAAGCTAAAATTACTTTGCAAACGAGACTCGTTGAGCGTCAAGAGTCTTATTTAGAGTTTTTAAACAGTGGCGTTAAAATTTCAAATTACTTGTGGGATTCTGAAGAGTTACCCTTGCAGCTAAGCAATATGGTTGCCCCTGTTTTAGTACAAAACGATGGCGAATTGCTTTCTGTTACAACGCTGGAGGAACTTTCTTTACAAGCGAAACAGAACCATCCTGAACTCACAAAGTTAAATATTAAGTTAGATCAACTTGAGATCGATAGGCGATTAGCGGCCGAGTATATTAAGCCTAAACTCGACCTTAGTTATAATTTTCTGAATCAACCCATTACTCCAACCGGAGATTTTCAATCATTTACTTTTTTGAATGATTACAAGTTTGGGCTCGACTTCGCTATGCCCATTTTAATCCGCAAAGAAAGAGCTAAACTGGCCCAGGCAAAAATAAAAATCAAAGGTGCGACCTATGAACTCACGCAAACCGAGCGTGAAATAATCAATCAGTTAAATATGATATTCAATCAATTGGTCAATACAAATCAAATCTTAGAACAACAGAATGCCGTGGCCGTTTACTATCAACAGCTACTTAACGCAGAAATTTTTAATCTTGATAATGGAGAAAGTGATTTATTTAAAATAAATATTCAACAGGATAAACTCATTCAAGCACAATCTAAGTTGCTGAAGTTAAAAGCTGAGTATGAAAAAATGAAGGCAACCCTGTATTGGGCTGCTGGTGTTCGTAATTTAAATTTTATGAGCAACTAAGCCGATAGAATAGCGTCAATCAATTCTTGTGTGGCACGTTCAGCCGAGTTAAGAGCGCCATTTAATGTACCGGCATCTCCTTGCGTATCCGTGCCTTCACCCGCAAAGAAAACTTTATCATTCAGAGCAGCGCCATAGTTCTCGCGGTCTTGCACGCTGGCTCCTGGCATTAAGTAAGAAGCACCGCCTTTAAAAAACTCATCTTTACCCCAATCGGCTTTAAACCAAACCCGGTCACCTTCCGTTCCATCATCATTAATCACTTTGCGTATAAACAAAGTTGCCTGATTATCATAAATAGAATCTAATTCAGCCAAGACTGTGTTAATAACGGCATCGCCCTGCGTAGAAAGTTCTTGGGCCTTTGGGCCGTTGATCGTTATTGAAAGAGTTCTGTAAAATTCACTCCGCGCCACCCCAGCATTAAAGTACATGGGGCCGGTGGTGCCACCCCAAATATATCCGGAATTATCGCCCCAGAAATTCTTCTTAAAATCTATAACAATACGTAGCGAGAAATCCATACCAATCTTGTTCATAGAAGCAACCTTGGCAGAAGGAAGTGCCGGACTAAAAGCTATGCCACCCCCTTTCAATACTCCCAAAGAAGTTGTGACGATAACTTTACCAGCCTCAATTTGATTTCCGTCTTTATCGGTAATAACAATTTTATCGCCCGAATAATTGATAGATTTCACAATGGTGTTCAATTGCACTTTAGATACAATCTGACTGAACCGAGAAGTTAGTAAGTCTTGTAGGGGATTCGTTTTTACTGTAAACGGTTTATTATCGTGTGCTTTTATTTTAAGATCGTCACTCACGCCCTTAGCGCCAACGCGCTCACTGGATGAACCATAAAAGTTTCCGGCCATAGAATTAAGTAAAGCATCAGCCCGTGCGCTTACGCCAGCCGCTTGCTTCATGGAAACATCGCCACCCGAATAAGTGGGCAAGCCATTAACAAAATTCAATACCGCATTTAAATCCGGATCGGCACCCCAGGTTTCTTTTGATTTGGCTGCACTATCTAAGATATATTGGTCAACTGCTTGCGTGGTTAAATCTATTTTGGCAAGGTTATACTTACTTACAATGTTACCCATGGCCGAGTCTGTGCCATATACAACTTCGGCTCCCAATTCTACCGGAAAGTCGGCCGAGGTTTGAACCAGTATTTCTGTTTGATTTCGTAATGAACGCACTCGCCCCCCTAACTGGTTGCCAGCCTCCAGAATAACTACGTTAATGCCTTTAGCATGCAAGATATCGGCCGCATAGAGACCAGCTGCCCCTGCACCAATTATTACAACCGTGTCTTCAAAGGGAACCTCGGGTCCTGGGTCGTCCTTCTTACAAGACAACAGAACTCCCGGCATCCATAAGCCGGCCGAAATGCCAAGACCAATCTTTTTTAGAGCTTTTCTACGTTTCACGCAACACGATTTAATCGAAAGATAATTATCCAATCTTGATTGGCGAAACTCAATAGACTGTTTCACCTTCCAAATACCTTTTTAATAGCTAATTTGGCAAAAAAGTAAGCGTATGTTCAATTCTAAGCCAGAATTCCCGGAGATTAAAAAAATTTGTGTTACCGGACCCGAGTGTACAGGTAAATCTGAGCTCTCTCAATTTTTGGCTAATCACTATTCTACCTGTTGGGTTCAGGAATATGCCCGCGCCTATCTGGATAAATTAGGAAGACCCTATAAAGAAAATGATCTTATAAAAATTGCCCATGGTCAGTTGCGGATGGAAGACGAATGGTTGCAGGATGCCAACCGCCTGATGATTTGTGATACCAATTTACTCACCATCAAGATCTGGAGTAATTACAAATTTGGAAAGTGTGAAGAAGACATCCTAAAGCAACTAAGCACCCGTACGTATGATTTGTATTTGTTGTGTTATATAGATATTCCGTGGGAGGCTGATCCGCAACGCGAACATCCTGACAAGCGCGAAGATTTATGGACATTGCACAAAAAAGAAGTAGCCGATAGCGGAGTGCCGTTTGTGGAGATTAAGGGCGATCGGGAAAGCCGCCAACAAATAGCAATCGAAGCGATTGAAAAATTATTTAAGTATTAACCGCAAGGACGTTAAGGCGCAATGTTTATATTGATAAGCTAATGCCTCATAACATAAATTTATTTTGCCATTCAAGTTTTTATCTCACTTTCGATTTGTTTAAATGGATAAGACGCATGAATAAAGAAGTACTTAATGCGATTTCAAAAGACATACTTGGAGCAGCGATCTCAGTACACAAAGAGATGGGGCCTGGTCTTCTGGAATCTGTTTATCAACAATGTTTAGCCAAAGAGCTATTCTTGCGTGAGATAAAATTGCAAACCATGGTTCCCGTAGCATTGCAATACAAAGGTCATACTCTCAATAAAGACTATGTAATCGATATCTTAGTAGAGGATGAAATTATTATAGAACTAAAGGCTGTTGAAACAATTCTACCCGTACACGAAGCTCAAATCATTAGTTATTTAAAACTTGCTGATAAGAGATTAGGATTTTTAATAAATTTCAATGTTCCATTACTTAAGGATGGGTTTAGGAGATTTGTCAACAACTTCTAACTAATTGAATGCGATCGAAGCTTTGAGATTAAAAAAATAAAACCGCAATGACACAAAGACGCAATGATTGCCCTTTTGCTTTCGTAGCAAAAAGCAACTACTTTCTTTGCGTCATAGCGCCTTTGCGGTTAATTAAACTATATAAATGTTAGCACCTGATCCTTACGCAGCCCTTCGCATCAGAGACTTTCGATTATTTGTTTTATCGCGCCTGTTCATTACACTCGCCATTCAAATTCAGGGGGTTGTGGTTGGTTGGCAGATTTACGAATTAACGAAAGATCCTTTATCGTTAGGTTTGATTGGGTTGGCTGAAGCCATTCCTGCCATTACTGTTTCGCTTTACGCAGGTCATATTGCCGATATTGTTGAGCGCAAGAAAATAATAATACTCTGTGTTGCACTATTATCTTTCTGTTCTATATCGCTGCTATACTTTACCACCAACCTGGGCGGCTTTCTAATTCAAAATGGAACCTTGCCCATTTATGCTATAATTTTTGTTAGTGGCATAGCCCGCGGATTTCTTTCGCCTGCCAACTTTTCACTCATGCCACAACTAGTCGATCGGTCGTTGTATCAAAACGCAATTACCTGGAACAGTACGGTCTGGGAAACCGCTTCCGTAGGCGGGCCTATGATTGGCGGTTTGGTTTATGGTTTTTTTGGAATTACCGCTGCCTATACGGCCGATGCACTTCTCGTGGTCACAGCATTTTTCTGTTATCTTACTATACCCAATCGACCAATACCACCAGTCAGTGCCGAACAAGGCATTGCAGAAAAAATAAAAGCGGGCGTAAAATTCGTTTTTAACAATCAAATAATACTGGGTGCAATTACTTTAGATTTATTTGCCGTTTTGTTTGGCGGGGCAGTAGCCCTACTTCCCATTTTCGCAGATGAGATTCTTAAGGTGGGCGAAATTGGTCTTGGCTTTTTACGATCGGCCCCCGCCATTGGTGCGCTTAGCATGGCGGTGTACATCACCCACCATCCCATAAAAAAAGGAATTGGAAAAATTCTATTATGGTGTGTAGCCGGTTTTGGTTTATGTATGATTGGCTTTAGTTTATCCACCAGCTTTTGGCTATCGATGGGCATTTTAATATTAAGCGGCATGTTTGATTGCGTAAGTGTAATTGTGCGCAGTACCCTCATCCATACGCTTACGCCAGAAAATATGAAAGGGAGGGTATCGGCCGTTAATAGTATTTTCATTGGCTCATCCAACGAAATTGGCATGTTAGAATCAGGTGTAGCAGCAAAACTGATTGGCGTAGTGCCTTCTGTAATTTTTGGTGGCTGCATGACGATAGCCGTGGTAGCCACTACAGCATGGAAAGCAACAAAGCTCAGGTTGCTGGATAAGGTGAGTTAATTCTATGTTCTGTGGATTTTGCCTGACGGCAAGCAGATCAATAGTTAAATAACTCCACTCATCACACTTCTTATTTTATTTAATAGAGTGATCACATAGCTTTAAGTACCAACCTAATCTTATGAAAAACCTTTCCTTTCTCGCACTACTCTTTATTCTTGGCTGTACGCAGTCCTCCAAAACAAAAAATGAACTCACTGTTGCCGGATTAGAAAAACCAGTCGAGATTATTCGTGATGAATTTGGTGTTAATCACATCTACGCGCAAAACGAACATGATCTTTTTTTCGCACAAGGATACAGTGCTGCTAAAGATCGGCTCTTTCAATTTGAAATGTGGCGCAGGCAAGCCAGCGGAACCGTTTCTGAAATTTTAGGTGAACGTGAATTAAAGCGCGACATCGGAGTGCGTTTGTTTAAATACCGGGGCGATCTAAATAAAGAATTTAATAACTACCATCCACACGGTGTGGCTATCATCAATGCTTTCACCGAGGGTATCAATGCTTACGTGGCCGAAACAGAAAAAGATCCCACGCTATTAACTATGGAATTTGGTTTGCTCGGAATTACCGCAGGCCGATGGACGCCTGAGTTAGTTGTGTCACGCCATCAGGGATTATTAGGCAACCTTCCATCCGAACTTCAAATTGGAAGAGCCGTTGCCTTGCTGGGCGCTGAAGAAGTAAAGAAACTTAAAGTCTTTGAACCAGGAGTGCCCAACATTACTCTTGATCCGGTTATTGATCCCGCTGGGCTAGCAGAGCCAATCACTGAACTCTACGATGCCTTTCGCAAATCTATTGCCTTTAAACCCGAAGACTTGCTTGCCTTTTCAAACACCGATCAAAATAACTATCAACAGTCGGTATTACAAGATGAACTGGCGTATGAAGAAATGAATTCGCGTGAGCAAAAATCAATAGGAAGCAACAACTGGATAGTGAGTGGAGCAAAATCAGAAAGTGATTTGCCGATGTTAGCAAACGATCCGCATCGTGCGTTGGCTGTACCCTCGCTTCGATACATGGTTCATTTAAATGCCCCCGGATGGAACGTAGTGGGTGGTGGTGAGCCAACCATTCCGGGTGTTTCAATAGGTCATAATGATTTTGGCGCCTGGGGTCTTACCATATTTGATATTGATGGCGAGGACATCATGGTGTATGAATTAAATCCCAATAATCTTAATCAGTATAAATACAATAATGGTTGGGAGGATATGAAGACCATTGCAGATACTATTCATGTAAAAGGATTAGCCGATGTGCTTGTTGAACATAAGTACACCCGACATGGCCCCGTTACGTTTGTAGATGCAAAAAGAAAAAAGGCGTATGCAATTCGTTGTGGTTGGTTGGAGCCGGGGGGTGCGCCTTATATGGCCAGCTTGCGAATGAATGGCGCTACTACCTGGGAGGAATTTCGCGAAGCTTGTTCATACAGTCATCTGCCTGGAGAAAATATGATTTGGGCCGATAAGAAAGGGAACATCGGTTGGCAAGTAGTTGGCATTGCACCGATAAGAAAAAACTTCAGTGGCCTCGTGCCTGTGCCCGGGGATGGCCGCTACGAATGGGATGGCTTTCTGCCTATTAAATCTTTACCCAATGTTTTCAATCCTGAAAAAGGTTTTTGGGTTACTGCCAATGAAAATTTAGTAGCAGCAGACTATCCGCATCGAAATGCAGTAGGATGGGAGTGGGCTGATAGTAGTCGTGCCAATCGCATCACCGAAGTACTTGCCAGCAAAGAAAAATTTTCGCAAGAAGAACTCAGAAAGATACAAGGCGACTATCTATCGCTACCTGCAAGGCAATTAGTTTCTTATTTAAAAAATATAAAATCTAATGCCCCTGAAACAGAAAAAATTAAATCTCAGCTTTTAAATTGGGATTTTGTAATGGATATAAATTCTGTTGAGGCGGGTGTGTATGCCGCGTGGGAAAAGGTAGTGTTGGGTCGACTTCACAAAATCTATGTTCCTGAAAAAGCACAGGGCATTATTAAATCCGTTTCAATAAGCCGCGCGTTGGAATGGATCAAAGACAATAAGAAAGAGCTAAAGGGTCGGGATGCCTTTTTACTAAGTTGTTTAGATGAAGCCATTGCTAACCTTCATAAAAAATTAGGTGATGATGTTGTGCATTGGCAATATGGACAAGCCGCATACCATCATGTACAAATCAAACACCCGCTAAGTAATGCAGTCAATGATTCTATCCGCGCTATTTTAGAAACCGGCATACTGCCGCGCGGTGGCAATGCCTCAACGCCTGGGGTAACCAGTAACAACGACAATCAAAGCCATGGGGCAACCTTTAAAATGGTGGCCGATGTTTCGGATTGGGATAAAACTTTGTTTATCAATTCGCCCGGCCAAAGTGGAAATCCAGCAAGCCCCTTTTATAAAAACCTTTTTGAACTCTGGGCTAACGACCAACACTTTACTGTTTATTTCAGCAAAGAGAAAGTCATTCAATCAGCTAAAGAAAAAATAGTGTTGAAGCCTGATTGATCTTCTTCAAACTTATCCGTTTGATATTTCAAGTGTCTCCCGTTTTCGGGAACGATGTGACTTTTAGGATTCATTTAAGTTCTGCCTTCCCGGGTATCGTCATCAAGGCTTATTTAGCGCTCAGCTTATTTTTTACAAAACGCCATGGTTCCCACTTCGCCATATATGACTGACGGGTTATGATCAAAACTTTTTCTATATCTTTTTCCACTAAAGGCGAATACCCATAATCATAACAGAGGTAGTACATCTGCTTGGCTGAGGTCATAAACAGGCTGGTAAATAGATCGGGGCGAAAGCCCATTGCATCAAGAACTGATTTACGCACCACTAATTTCCCTTCCGGGCAAAGCGTTTTTAATATTGTGCGATTTTTGCGAAGTGCGCTATTTAACTCAAGTACTATGGCGAGCATGTCTTGCTTTCGCTTGTTATTTTCAAGATAACGACATTGGTCCGAGCAATATTTTTTATCTACCCTGCCCACAAGAGTGGTGCCGCAGGATTTACATTTTCTGGAATTTTTTAGCGTCATAGACTTAACCGTTTTTAAACGGATTTACTCGGGTACAACACGGATAAGGTACTCTTTTTTTCTTAGGATTGCCTCATCATGAATCAATTACCTGTTATTACCCTTCGCCACATTCTTGTAGAGAAAAGAAAGTGCATTGGTTTACAGTTTTTCCCGCATCCAACGATCCATCTCCTTGTTAAATCGCTTGAATCGGTGAATTGGTCTGTGGAGTTTGCGATGGTTTACATTCCTAATACACATACTCACTTTTATTCCCTGTTTAGAATTTTTAAGGGAATTGCCTGGATTAACTGTCGCTATTTTATGCGCAATAAACCCGTTCATGAGGGTGCCGAAGAGGTTGATCTAAGCTTTATGATGGCTCAGATGGAAAAAAGTGAGGAGGTATTACCTGTACAGCATTCCTTTCCCATTGAATACATTAAACATCTGGAGCTGAAACGATATAGCATAAATACGGCTCGTAATTATGTAAGTCTATTTTCAAAATTTGTTGCCCACTTTAAATCGAAGGATTTGCTAGAGATAAACGAGCTTGATATAAAAGAATATATGCGGGCGGCCGCAAAAGGAAAATCGGCATCGTATCAAAATCAAATGATCAATGCAATTAAATTTTATTATGAACAAGTGCTTGATATGCCGCAGCGGTTTTATGATTTTGGAAGGCCGAGGAAAGAACACCGGCTCCCTACTGTATTAAGTGAGGAAGAGGTGATTAAACTGATTGATTCGGTCAATAATCTCAAGCATAAAGCTATTCTTGTTACAATCTATTCCTGCGGATTAAGGTTATCAGAACTTCTCAATCTTAAAATAAATGATATTGAAAGTGATCGACATTTGGTGGTCGTGCGGGGGGCAAAGGGTAATAAAGATAGAACTACTGTGCTGTCTGAAGCTACTCTTGGGCTATTGAGAAAATATTTTAAATGTTACCGCCCCAAGACTTATTTATTTGAGGGAGCGAAAGGTGAAATCTACAGTGCCTCGAGTGTTCAACATATTTTAAAAGTTGGCCTTGCCGCTGCAAAAATTAAGAAAAAAGCTTCGCCCCATACTTTGCGACATTCTTTTGCCACACATTTGTTAGAAAATGGAACGGATCTTCGATACATCCAAACACTATTGGGTCACAGTTCACCAA
>JAGPBO010000304.1 GCA_018063305.1 Cyclobacteriaceae bacterium | reverse complement strand
GTTATGGTGTGGTGACGGGCGGGGGTCCGGGTATTATGGAGGCCGGTAATAAAGGAGCCAAGCAAGCAGGCGGCAAATCAGTAGGATTAAATATTTTTCTTCCGTTCGAACAAAAAGGGAATCCATATATCGATCCCGATAAACTGATCATGTTCGATTACTTCTTTGTGCGCAAGGTGATGTTTGTAAAATATTCGCAAGGCTTTATCATTATGCCAGGCGGATTTGGCACGCTCGATGAGTTAACAGAAGCACTAACGCTGATTCAAACAAAAAAGATTGGTCGTTTCCCTATTGTGTTGGTTGGCAAAAAATTCTGGACTGGGTGGTTGAAGTGGGTGAAAGAGATTTTGGTGTCCGAGAAAATGATTAGTGAGGAAGATCTGGATCTTTTTAATGTAGTCGATACACCGCAGGATGCGGTAAAAGTTATTGATGAGTTTTACGCACGGTATTTGTTGTCTCCTAACTTTTAATTGATGTATTAACTATGCAAAGAATCTTAAGTTACCTGGCACCCCTTTCTATCGGTTTGCTTATCGTGTATATACTGTACGACCAATCGACACGGACAGGGACGAAAGAATCCGAAGCGGTGTTAGAGCCCATAGTAACACAAGAATCAATGCAACCCTTTTTGGCGGTAAGCTATGATTTGCCAAAACAGATTTCTTTTGCTGGCGAAGCAGCGCCACTCGACATTCCCGATGTTATGGAGCGCCTCGATCGCGAACTACAAGTAAACATCTATTTGCAAAGCAGCACACTGTTTTTATTGAAACGCGCTAATCGTTGGCTTCCGCAGATGACTGAAATCCTGAAGGCACATGGCATCCCGGAAGATTTCAAATATTTACCTCTAATAGAAAGTGGTTTGGTGAATGGGGTTTCCCCTAAAGATGCTGTGGGCTATTGGCAGATACGCGAGCCTGCGGGTAAAGAACTTGGGCTTGAAATTACTAAAGAAGTGGATCAGCGTTACGATCCGATTAAGTCTACAGAAGCGGCTTGCAAATACCTTAAGAAGGCTTATGATAAACTTGGCAACTGGACGTTAGTGGCAGCTTCTTACAATCGTGGGGTGGCCGGTATTCGTAGCGACCTGGATGATCAGAAAATAGATAACTACTACGATGCGTATTTAAATGACGAAACTTCGCGCTATGTATTTAGGATTTTGGCAATCAAGGAAATCTTTGAGAACCCGGCTAAATACGGATTTAAAATAGACCCCGGACACTTGTATAACCCGGAGCCCTTGCATTATATCGATATAAATGAAAGCATTCCTGATCTGGTATCATTTGCTAAGAGCAACGGCAGCAACTATAAATTGCTTAAACGCTACAACCCGTGGTTGCGCCAACCCCGACTAACAGTAAAAAAAGGTAAAACTTATCAAATCGCACTACCGGTGTAAACTAAATTGTTGGCGGAAAGGTTATCTCTTTACTTTCAGGCTATTTGTCAGGGGCCTGTCACTTCAGTAACATCATTGAGACTATTTTCAAAACCAAACTAACTCATATTTATGGAACATACTTATTACAATCCGGCTGATCTGAAAAAATTTGGAGAGATTAGTGAATGGGAGAATAATCTGGGAAAAAAATTTTTTGATTACTATGGTGATGTTTTTAAAGAGGGTGATTTAACCGCTCGCGAAAAATCATTAATTGCGCTGGCGGTTGCACATACAGTACAATGTCCGTATTGTATTGATGCCTATACGCAGGATTCTTTGGAAAAAGGAGCTACTGAAAAGGGAATGATGGAAGCTATACATGTAGCCGCTGCTATTCGGGGTGGGGCTTCATTAGTGCATGGCGTAATGATGATGAACAAAGCCAAAAAACTTTCTATGTAGATAAATCCCCGAAAGGGCGACAGCAATCAATCAGCAGTAAACACGAATGATCAAATCGTTACATGCACGTAAGCATCAACTGGCCAATCAACAGCGGCAGGTCGAAATTCTGGAGAATGGAATTTTTAAGGAAGGAAAGTTTCCCACATTCAAAAGGAAAATTGAATCGGTGGGCCATGGGCCTTTGAAACCTTCAACGCTGGAGATATTTCAGGTAAACATTGGCTACATGTGTAATCAGACATGTAAACATTGTCATGTTGATGCCGGCCCCGATCGCAAAGAGATTATGACTCGCGAAACCATGCAACAATGTTTGGATGTATTGAAGCGAGTAAAAATAAAAACCCTTGATATTACTGGTGGGGCACCAGAAATGAATCCGGATTTTAGATGGTTCGTGCAGGAGGCAAAGGAAATAGGGGTAGAGGAAATTATGGTGAGATCGAACCTCACTATCATTAACGCAAATCCTAAGTACAACGATCTGCCAAAATTCTTTAAAGAAAATAAGGTGCGGGTGGTTTCATCATTACCTTTTTACAATGCAGACAAAACAGATCGACAACGCGGACAAGGTGTATTTGAAGATTCTATAAAAGGCTTAACGTTGTTAAATGACGTTGGCTACGGAAGAATCGGTTCTGGATTAATATTAGATCTGGTTTATAATCCTACTGGAGCTTTTTTGCCGGGCGATCAACAACAATTAGAACGCGACTTTAAGTATGAGCTAAAGAAACATTTCGATATAGATTTTAATAATTTATTTACCATCACGAATGTTCCCATTAGTCGCTTTCTGGATTTTCTGATCGAATCCGAAAACTATGAAGACTACATGGAGAAACTAATTAACGCTTTTAACCCGGCAGCGGTGGCTGGTGTGATGTGTCGAAATACAATTTCTATTGACTGGCAAGGATTTATGTATGATTGCGACTTTAATCAGATGCTTGGTTTAAAAGTTGAATCACAGGCAGGGCAACACATCAGTACGTTTGATAGAGAGCGATTAAGTGCCCGCGAAATAGCCATCAGTCAGCATTGCTTTGCTTGTACCGCTGGGGCGGGATCAAGTTGCCAGGGGGCCACGATTTAGATAAAGCCGGCCATTACCTACACTTTTAGTTTTTTCAATCTTAAACCCTGACAATGAAAATCACCAGCTTGATTTTAAGTTTTATTCGATACGTTCTTGATTTTCATTCGTCAATTATACAATAGAAATTTCTATTGTATAATTTGGGTTAAATTGCACCTATGCGCCCTTATATTCTAGCCGAGAACAATTGGAAAACAATTAAAGAATCATCGTTCGATGTTGCCGTATTACCCTGGGGTGCCTGCGAAGCGCACAATTATCACTTACCCTATGGTACGGATATCATCGAAGGTGAAGAGATCGCTGCCGAAGGCGCTCGCCTCGCTTGGGCTCAGGGAGCCAAAGTGATTGTGCTTCCGACAATTCCGTTTGGTGTAAATACCGGTCAGTTTGATGTTACACTCGATATCAACATGAATCCATCAACGCAACTGGCTGTATTGCGCGATGTTATTGAAGTACTCGATAGACAAGGAATTCATAAACTTATTATTTTAAATAGCCATGGTGGAAATGATTTTAAAACCATGATCCGGGAATTAGGACTAAAGTTTCCTAACATGTTTTTGTGTTCGTGCGATTGGTTTAAGGCGATGGATCAGAAAGAGTTTTTTACAAATAAAGATGATCATGCCGGAGAAATGGAAACCAGCTTGATTT
>JAGPBO010000303.1 GCA_018063305.1 Cyclobacteriaceae bacterium | reverse complement strand
TCGGTGGTGGTCGTCATATAATCTTTTATAAAGTTTTGGATTGTTTTAGAATTTCCTTTCTCCCCTGCCGGTTTGTCTGAAAATGTTTTAACATAATCCGTTAATGCTTGATTAATTTTTTTTGAGGTCTTGTCTTTAACACAAACAATGTAAAGCGTATCGCTTTGATAGCGCTGCTTCACCATGCGGTAAACCTCGCCTTCGTGTTCAAACTCTCCATCAACACGAACGTATTCGCGCGAATCCCCTAAATAAGCAACGGTAAGGGGAACCTTCACGGTTACTTCATGTAACTGCGCGTAGCTGTCGTTATCGAAGCTCGTTTGCATAGCCCGGGTATTACTAACCTGAAGGCCAAGAAAAACCCCATAGTATCCCAACACATTGAGCAGGAATAACGCGAGCAGAAATAAGGTAAAGCCTCTTTTCACAATATCAAAAGTATTGAAATGTCTCAAATTTCAAAACAAACTTAATCAGTATCGATAAAAAGGGGATTTTAATAGGAAAAAGGGCTTACATGTGCTCCTTTTTATTCTTCACCAAGTCGTACATTAATTCACGGGCACGGTGAAGTTGGGCTTTTACGGTACCTAGAGGCGCTTCTAATTCTGCTGCAATTTCCTCATAGCTTAATTCATGAAAGTAGCGCAAGCGCACCAACTTTTGATATTTAGCCGGAAGCATGTTTACGAATACTTGTATTAATTCTTCCTTCTGTGCTTTGATCGCCTCGTCTTGCGGATTCAGGTTACCATCATCTTCGACATCAATGCCAACCGATTGACCATCATCATCAGTAAATGTGCTTTGAATACTCAGTGTGTTTATTTTTTTCTTGCGAATGAAATCGATGGTATTGTTGGTAGCGATTCGAAACAACCACGTGCTAAAAGTAAAATCCTTTTTAAACTTATGCAGACTGCGAAAAGCCTTGGAGAAAGATTCCATCGTCAGGTCTTCGGCATCGTCAATGTTACGCACCATTTTTAAGATCATATGATAGACCGGGCGTTTATAGCGCTGAAGTAACTTGGCATAAGCCTTGTCATCGCCAACTACCGCCATATCGATCAGCTTAAAATCTTCTAACGCTTTGGACGAAAAGCGGCTATCTTCTAGTTCTTCCATTGGATTCTTTTGACTACTAACGCCCGAAGGCCGGTGACAAGATAATAAAAGGGAAAAATAAAATCTAAAAAAGGCGTTTTCCAGACCTCAAAGCCCATTCCCCATTTATTAGTTGCCTTATGAATAAGGATAATTTGCAAAATCCACCTTATAATAAAGAGAACGCCAATACCATAAAAACCGATAGTAAACACCATCCAGGGAGCAACAAAAAACCAGGTGAGCATCCACGTAAGTGAAAAAATAGCTAAGGTAATTTTATCGCCTACCTGATATTTTTTTCCGACAGAGAGATGACGGAGTTTCTGATGTAAAAAATCTCTCCAACTTTCTTTTGGATGCGATACGGTTATCGCTTCTGGACTCAAACACACCCGTGTATTTTTCTTAGATGCCACGTGATTTACAAATAAATCATCATCGCCACCAGTAACTTCCAAATGATCATTAAACCCTTTATGGCCAAGAAATAATGATTTGGTATAAGCCAGATTTCTGCCTATACCCATATAGGGCTTGCCAAGGTTAGCATAACTGATCATTTGAATACCGGTAACAATCGATTCGAATCTAATAAAGGCATTTAGCCATCCGGTTCGTTTTGTATACGGTGAAAAACCTAAAACGATTTGGGTATTCTCATTATAGTGGGAGGTCATTTGCGTAGCCCATTGATTACTAGCCGGACGACAGTCGGCATCAGTAAATAAGAGCCACTCGTACTTAGCTGCCTTGATGCCTAACGTCAAACCAAATTTCTTTCCATTGATGTGATCTGGTTTGTGCACCACCCGTACCATTTTTAGTTGATTGTGTGTGGCTGTCATTTCGCGCAAATAATCATACGTGCCATCATTGCAGCGATCTTCCACAATGATTAATTCAAATTCAGGATGATCCTGAGTCAATAATAAAGGAATCAATTCCCGAAGATTTACCTCTTCATCGTGAGCACAAACAATAATTGAAACCGGATGAGCAGGCTGTGGGGCATCTTTTTCGTCTTTAGCAAACCCAAGTAAAAACAAGAGTATGTAAATAATTTGAATACCTAGAACAGAGAAGCAAAGTATCGTGATAAGGAACAAGAGAGTAATGTTAAAAGTAAAAGCGGACAAATATAAAGGCTTATCGCAAGGCAAACTATTTAATCAATAATAGCTTCGTGGTTTATGGCTTGCAGGCCGGCCAGTCGATTTGGAGCGCGCATACCTTGCGGTTAACTTTGTGCCTCATGAAATTCACCCTTAACGCCACCGATACGTCCTCAAAAGCCCGGGCTGGAACCCTGATAACCGATCACGGTGAAATCGCCACTCCGATTTTCATGCCCGTAGGAACTGCCGGATCGGTAAAAGCGGTGCACCAGCGCGAATTGAAAAACGACATAGACGCAAAAATTATCTTAGGCAACACCTATCATCTTTATCTGCGGCCAGGTCTTTCTTTACTGGAAAAAGCAGGCGGGCTACATCAATTCATTGGCTGGGATCGACCCATACTTACCGACAGCGGTGGCTATCAGGTGTATTCGCTCGGAGCCAACAGAAAAATTACGGAGGAGGGAGTAATTTTCAAATCGCATATCGATGGCTCAAAACACACCTTTACCCCCGAAGGGGTGATGGATATCGAGCGGATTATTGGTGCTGATATAATCATGGCTTTTGATGAATGTACTCCCTATCCGTGTGAGTATACGTATGCGAAAAAATCTATGGATCTTACACACCGTTGGCTAACCCGATGTGTTAAGCAAGTAAATCGTACATCCCCACACTATGGCTACGACCAGGCTTTGTTCCCGATTGTGCAGGGAAGTGTTTATAAAGATTTACGTATTCAATCTGCAGCGTTTATAGCCAGCCAAAACCAGGCGGGTAATGCTATCGGAGGATTGTCGGTGGGTGAACCACATGAAATGATGTATGAGATGACTGATCTTGTATGTTCAATCTTACCTAAGGATAAGCCACGCTATCTCATGGGCGTGGGCACCCCTGAAAATATTCTGGAATGCATTGCTTTAGGAATTGATATGTTTGATTGTGTGATGCCAACACGCAATGCCCGAAACGGTATGCTATTCACCACACAGGGTATTATTAATATCCGCAATGAAAAGTGGAAAGATGATCTTTCGCCACTGGATAGTGACGTGGGTGGCCATGTGAGTACCTTTTACTCAAAAGCCTACTTGCGCCATTTAATTATCGCAAAAGAAATGTTAGGCGCGCAAATTGCTTCTATCCACAACCTAACCTTTTACCTTTGGTTGGTAAGGCAGGCCAGAGAGAAAATTATAGAAGGCACCTTTACGACCTGGAAGAATAGCATGGCAAAAAAAGTTTCGCAGCGATTATAAATCGATACGTTGAATGACCATCCTGGATCGCTATATCATCAAAAAAATTCTTTCTACATTTTTCTATGTAGTACTAATTCTCGTGGCCATTATCACCGTCATTGATTTAACTGAAAAGATTGATAAGTTTTCGGCCAATAATTTAAGTACG
>JAGPBO010000104.1 GCA_018063305.1 Cyclobacteriaceae bacterium | reverse complement strand
GTTATTGAAGACTTTGTATATGTGCGCTATCGCGATGCCGACATGGTAGTTACTATGAAGGGAGTGAGTGATAACTTCCTTGACCAACATCGCTTGGATAATCATCTATCCGATGGCCGGTTGGTATTAAAAGAAAAGGGAATAGATTATGCTATTATTGGCCGGGGAGTTCAATATGCACTCTCTGTTTCTGTAAGCGAAAGTCTCCATCCTCTTCAGGTTTTCTATATAAAAAATCTGAAGGCCTCGATGAATCCTTCAGAATTATATACCCGAAAAGCCCTTGAGCCAGGAGGTGTATTTTCCATTGAAAAAAATTATGACGAGAACTACATTTTTGTTCCCCTTCAATTTGCTGAAGACTTACTAAACTATGGAAACAAACGAACCTCATTGGAAATTCAGACCATAGAAAAAGCCGATCTAAAAAAGGTACAGAAAAAAATTACTCAAGTAGTTGGCGACAATTTTAACGTACTTACCAATGAAGAGCAGCATCAGGATTTATATCGCTTACTTAAAATTGAAAAGCTTTTCACCTTTGTCGCCCTCACGCTTCTCATTCTGGTAGCCTCCATCAACATCTTCTTTTCACTTATGATGCTGGCGCTGGACAAGAAAAAAGACATTTCAATTCTCTTTGCCATGGGTGGTCACACAAATCTGATCCGGAATATTTTTCTTAGCGAGGGCACGCTGATTGCCTTTGTAGGAGCCACCGCAGGATTGTTGCTGGGTGGCGGTATTTGTTGGTTACAGGATACCTTCGGCCTGGTTGGTATGGGCATGGAAAATGCCATTGTTTCCAGCTATCCCGTCAAAATGAAAATAATTGATTTTTTACTCACATCGCTGGTAATCGTAAGCATCACCATACTCGTTTCGTTTTACCCGGCCCGGCTAGCCGCACGCTCATACTCCATCCAATCTCTCTAAAATGTAATTAACGGGCATGTTTTGGGTCAAATTTCTAAGAATTTATTGACCTGATTTCATTAATTTGCCATTCTGCTAATTCTGTAGATTGCCCAAAATGGTCTTTAACGACTCTTTTTAAGATTTTGGGCATAGCAACAGGTTGCGGCAGGTTTATACAGCTATGAAAGTTTCGGCAGCCCAACCCTTTAAAATCATTTACTCGCTGTACCAGCACGAGTATCTGGGCTATAGCTTCGAATCCTTTATTGTTCATCTTGACGAAAAAGGAAAACTTACTTACCAACATCAAAATATTTCACACAAAAATGCCCGCGAGTTCTCCAAAGGACTTGATGACCGGGATTTTGAATTAATTGAAATGATGGACGGCATGGGGCAGGATGCCGTGCTGAGGCACTTCTCTAAAAAAATAATGAAGCCCGATGAATTCTTCAGTAAGGTTTTCAAAAAAGAAAAGGGTGACATTCTACTCCAGGAACAGATTGAGGCGTTTATGGAAAAGAGAAGGGCTGCCGTGCTCGAAAGATTAAAAGGAAAGTTACTGTTCGAAATGGGTAATGATGGTGAGCCAACCTGGCGACAGGTAGAGGTACAGGAGAAGCGAGCCAATATTCAGTTTCACTTTCGCAGAGGTGACGAAAGCACAAACTATTATCCAACCATAACTTACGATGGTAAGCGACTGGACATCCCAAACCCAAGTGCCTACCTGGTTTGTAAGCATCCTGCCTGGATTGTAATGAATGGAAAATTGTATGGCTTTGAAAAATCGGTAGACGGAAAAAAATTGCTTCCCTTTTTAAGTAAGAAGCATGTGGTTATCCCAAAAAATTTAGAAGAAACTTATTATAACCGATTTGTTGCTCCTTTGATTGCCTCATTCGATGATATTGAAGCAAGTGGATTTGAAATCAACAAAAACGAATACGATCCGCTTCCCCTGCTTACTATATCAGAGCTACCCCCCGCTAACTCAAAAGAAGTGCCCACGTTATTTGATGCCACATCAGGCGAAAGTGCGAATAGCGATGAGGCGGGAAAAATTGTTTTCGATTTGTCGTTTAAATATGGCAAACATCGCTTTCGTGGAGATGCCTTTGGACCCGTAAGCGTAACGGTTGAGAAGAAAGATAATGACTACGTATTTCATCGTGTAAAAAGAAACACGGAGGGAGAAAAGAAATATGCACAAACGCTTACCAAACTTGGGTTACCCTTACGGGGATTTCGGGTTGCCATAGATAAAGCGCAGGCTTTTTCATGGCTTAATGAGAATCGTGTAAACCTTCTCAATCTTGGCTTTGAAGTAAGCCAGCCCGAAAATCGGGATAAGAAATATTTTGTGGGTAAGGCGGTGATAGAACTCGAGGTTAAGGAAAACATCGATTGGTTTGATATTCACGCAAAGATCCGCTTTGGCGAATATGAAATCTCATTCAAAGAATTGCGTAAGCTTATCCTGAAAAAGAAAGTTGAGTTTAAATTGCCCAACGGGGAGATCGCCATTATTCCGGAAGCATGGCTACAAAAATTTGGTGACCTGTTTGCCATGAGCGAAATGCAAGGTGATCATGAAAAGCCGGTTTTAAAAAAGCATCATATCAACCTATTACGCGAACTGGAGGAAGGTAATCTTGCTAAAGTTCACATGAGCGAGCGCCTTCGAAATCTTCAATCGTTCAGCGGCATTAAAGAATATCCCCTTCCCGAAAAATTTATAGGCACGCTGCGCCCTTATCAAAAGGCGGGCTATAACTGGCTTCGCTTCTTAAACGAGTTTCATCTTGGCGGATGCCTGGCCGATGATATGGGTTTAGGAAAAACGGTTCAGACCCTGGCGTTGCTACAAGCAGAAAAGGAAAAAGGAAAAGCCGGCACTTCGTTGTTGATTATGCCCACCTCGTTGATTTACAATTGGGAAATGGAGGCCGCTAAATTTACGCCTGAGCTAAAAGTATTAACCTATACGGGTACGCTTCGTAACAAAGACATCAGTCGGTTTAGTAAATACGATGTTGTTTTAACTTCGTATGGAATAACGAGATTAGATGTTGAGTTATTCGAAAAATTCTATTTCAATTATATTATTCTGGACGAGTCGCAGGTTATTAAAAATCCAACCAGCAACATTGCCAAAGCGGTTATAGAACTTAAGTCGCGCTATAAGCTTACTCTTACAGGCACGCCTCTTGAAAACAGTACGCTGGACCTTTGGTCGCAGATGACGTTTATCAATCCCGGATTACTCGGGAGTCAAACATTTTTTAAGAATGAGTTTTTGATTCCCATCGAGAAAAAGAATGACGAAGGAAAAACCAAAAAGCTAAATGCTATTATTAAACCATTCATGTTACGAAGGCTTAAGTCGCAGGTGGCTACCGATCTTCCTGAAAAAGTAGAGAACATCCACTATACCAACATGACGGTGGAGCAAGAGAAAAAATACGAGGAGGCTAAATCTTTTTATCGTCATAAAATTCTGGATCAGATTGACAAAGAGGGTATCAACAGCACGCGCATGATGATTTTGGAAGGGCTGACAAAACTTCGCCAACTCTCCAACCACCCTAAAATGATTGACCCTATGTATGAGGGCGACTCGGGAAAACTAGAGGATGTTTCGTACATGTTGGAAAATGCCTTTCTGGAAGGTCACAAGGTTTTGGTATTTAGCCAGTTTGTTAAACATCTGGATATTATCAAGGATCTTTTGAAGAGTCGTAAAATTCCATTTGCTTATTTGGATGGCTCCAGCAACGATCGCAAAGAGCAAGTAGAAAGATTCAACAAAGATGAGAATCTAAAGGTGTTCTTGATTTCCATTAAGGCCGGTGGTTTAGGGTTAAATCTTACTGAGGCCGACTATGTATTCATTATGGATCCGTGGTGGAATCCGGCCGTGGAAGCACAGGCTACCGATCGCGCCCACCGCATTGGTCAAAAGAAAAAAGTGTTCAGTTACAAATTTATTACGCGCAACACCGTGGAAGAAAAAATTCTTCTGCTGCAAAAGCACAAACTTAGACTTTCTGAAAATCTTGTTCAAAGTGAAGAGAGTGCCGTTAAGTCGCTTTCGCGCGAGGATATTGAAATGTTACTCAACTAGTCCGACTCTTCTATTGCCTTCCATCGGTT
The DNA here is from genome assembly GCA_018063305.1 of Cyclobacteriaceae bacterium. GTDB lineage: Bacteria > Bacteroidota > Bacteroidia > Cytophagales > Cyclobacteriaceae > ELB16-189. The sequence continues at coordinate 8,716 of JAGPBO010000104.1, read as the reverse complement.
ATGAGACCAAAGCCAACCCGCAGGTTGTTGTTTAATAATGCTTTCTGTTGCCACTATGTAATCTTCCACTATCTGTTGACTTTCTTTTTCATAAGGTAGATGCGATACCACAAAACCTTCCGCTTCGTAATAACCACGCTTAATTTTTTTAACACCATAAAAAACAGCTGGGTATTGCGTTAACGAAGCGAGTTGCCCTAAGCCCAAATAAAAAGCAGTGCGTTGATTAAGAAATTCGGTCCAGTATTTTTTGGTATTATGATGCCCCGGAAATTGATCGGCCATAATGGCAATTCCCCGAAGAACATGCTTCCGCTTAATAGCCTCCCGCGCAACCTGCGAACGCTCAACCGGATAGGCGCCAAACCGGGTTCGGCCCATTAAAGAAAAATCATCAAACGTTTTATTGCTCTGGCGCTGATAGACAAAATCAACACCCAAAGGCAAGTACAAACACCCCGAGGTGAGCAACCACTCCCAGTTAAACTGATGCGAGGTTAACAGTAAGATAGATTGGTTCTTATCAGAAAACTGATTAACTATTTCCGGGTTTTTATAAACCATCCTTCTTTTCAATTCTTCACCCGAAAGGGTAAGTAGCTTTATGGTTTCTACGGCATAGTCGCACAGGTTGTGATAAAAATCCTTTCCAATCTGTTTCAACTCTTTATCCGATTTATCAGGAAAGGAATTTCGTAGGTTCTTACGAACCATTGCTCTGCGGTAGCCCAACACATAATAACCAACAAAGAAGAGGAAATCTGAAAACGCGTAGAGAACGGAAAACGGTAGCCAAGAAAGTAACCGGAGCAAAATCATAACGCACAAAAATAAAACAATGTTTTGATTACTTTTGCTGCACATTCAGACATGAAGGACAAGGTTGTTATTATTACAGGCGGATCATCGGGCATTGGTAAAGCCCTTGCCGAACAGTTTGGTCTGAAGGGCTCGAAAGTTTTAATTACCGGGCGCAACAAGCAAGAATTGGATAATGTCGTTAATGAGTTTCAGAAACGAAATTTAATTGTCAATGGCTTTCAAGCTGACGTTAGCAGCGAACAAGACAACAAGGCGATGGCAAACGAAGCCTTGCGCTTGTTTGGGTCAATTGATATTCTTATCAATAATGCGGGCATCTCCATGCGGGCTTTATTCTCGGATGTTGATCTGGATGTAGTTCGAAAGGTGATGGATATTAATTTCTTTGGTGTGCTCTATGCTACTAAATATTGCTTACCTGAAATCACAAAAAATAAGGGCTCGGTGGTTGGCATTTCTTCCATTAATGGTTTTATCGGATTACCAGGACGTACGGGTTACTCTTCTTCCAAATTTGCTCTCAACGGATTTTTAGATGTGTTAAGAATTGAGTTGTTAAAAACAGGCGTTCATGTGCTTACGGCTTGTCCTGGCTTTACTGCATCAAACATCCGGAGACGTGCGTTAAACAAAGATGGTCAGGCGCAAGGTGAATCGCCACGCGTGGAAGAAAACATGATGTCGGCCGAGGAATGTGCTAAACATATTTACAAAGCCATCGTAAAACGTAAGCGCACGTTAATTCTCACCAGCCAGGGGCGGTTAGCCATTTGGCTTAACAAGTGGTGGCCGTGGATGGCCGACCGTCTTGTATTTTATGTTATGGCGAAGGAAACCGATGCACCCATAAAGTAGATCAAGTTTTACTTATAAAGACCATTTAAGGTTCTTTTACTTTTGTCAACTTATTTAAAGATCTAGTGGCCAAATCCAAAACCCTATTTTTCTGCCAAAGCTGCGGATACGAATCTCCTAAGTGGATTGGTAAATGTCCGTCTTGCGAATCGTGGAATAGTTTTGTAGAGGAAGTCGTTTCAAAAAATGAAACCGGCAAAAACGAGTGGCGACAGGATTCAAAAAGTCGCGCAAGCAAGCCCAAAACACTCAATGAAATTGAGTCGACCGGAGAAATAAGAATTGCCACACCCGATCACGAATTAAATCGGGTATTGGGTGGAGGTATTGTTCCTGGCTCATTAATTCTGATTGGCGGTGAGCCCGGTATTGGTAAATCTACTTTAATGCTTCAGTTGGGTTTGTCTCTTCAGAAGGCAAAAATTCTTTATGTGTCGGGTGAAGAAAGTGAGCAACAAATAAAGATGCGGGCCGAGCGCTTGTCCACAAAACCATCGGGAAGTTTTGAGAATTTTTATATGCTGGCAGAAACATCTACTAAAAATATTTTTCAGGCTATTGAAACGGTTCAACCCAACCTGGTAATTATTGATTCAATCCAAACGCTGCACTCACACATGCTCGACTCGACTGCGGGCAGTATCGGCCAGGTACGGCAAACGGCTGGTGAGTTGATGAAGTTTGCCAAAGAAACCAATACCCCTGTTTTCTTAGTAGGTCATATTACCAAAGATGGCATGTTGGCTGGACCAAAAGTCTTAGAACACATGGTTGATACCGTACTGCAGTTTGAAGGCGACCGACATCTTGCCTATCGCATCTTACGCACAACAAAAAATCGTTTCGGGTCAACTTCTGAAATTGGCATTTATGAAATGCTAGGTAGTGGCTTACGCGAAGTATCCAATCCTTCCGAAATCTTAATCTCACAAAAAGATGGGCAGCTTAGTGGCGCAACCATTGGCGCAACCATTGAAGGAAATAGACCACTCTTAATTGAGATTCAATCTTTAGTGAGTCCGGCATCGTATGGTACGCCACAGCGAACACCAACAGGCTTTGATCAGAAACGTTTGAACATGTTATTGGCCGTTCTTGAAAAACGTTGTGGGTTCCGCATGGGTACACAAGATGTTTTTGTAAACATGGCTGGCGGAATTTATGTGGAAGACCCAGCTATTGATTTGGCACTTTGTATCTCCCTCATTTCATCAATGGAAGAAATTCCGGTAAGTGATAAAACTTGTTTTGCGGCTGAGGTTGGTTTGGGTGGTGAGCTTCGCGCGGTAAACAGAATCGATCAACGAATTTCCGAGGCTGAAAAATTAGGCTTTGAAAAAATTTATATTTCCAAGTATTCCAAAAAATCGTTAGACCTTACCAAGACTAAAATTATGGTTAAGTCATTTGGTAAACTTCAGGAAGTTTTTCAAGATTTGTTTAAATAATCATGGAGTCATTCTTTACAAACACACTGGGTCTTTCCGGTGACCTTTTTAGTTTCGTTATTTTACCGCTACTCATTTTTTTTGCGCGGATCTGCGATGTTTCCATCAACACCGTTCGTATTATTTATATGTTAGGTGGACGCAGGTTCACCGCAACCTTGCTTGGTTTCTTTGAAGCCTTTATCTGGCTGCTGGTTATTCGAGAAGTTTTTGAACACCTGGATAACTGGTTGTGTTACGTGGCTTACCCTGCCGGATTTGCCTGCGGCATTTTTGTTGGGATGATTATTGAAGAAAAGATTGCTTATGGCAAAGTGATTGTGCGAATAATTACACGAAAAGATGTCGTGAAATTAATTACCTATTTGAATATTCAGAGTTTTAGATTTACAAAAGTAGATGCCGTGGGTCCCGATGGGCCGGAGAATCTTGTGTTTACGGTTGTCGATCGCGATCGATTAGATGATCTCTTGAATGAACTCAAAGACCTTATTCCAACAGCATTCTATACGGTGGAGCGCGTCAAAGCTGCCGCGGAAAGTGGAGCCATTCCTGAAGAACGGGGCGGGTTTAAAATTTTTACCTGGCTTAGAGGTATTACCCACAATTAAAACTTACCCTGCAAACCCCCTGTATGTAACACCAGCACGGTTGAGCCTCTCTCAAAAAATCCCTGCTTCACCAAATCGAAAATTCCAAACATCATTTTATTGGTATAGATTGGATCTAATGGAATGTTGTGTGCTCGTTCAACCTGTTCCATAAAATCGGTTAGCCCTTTTGTTGATTTAGCATACCCACCAAAATGATAGTCATACATAAGTTGCCAATTCTCTTTTTGGGTATAAACTCGGATTTCATTTTCTAAGAACTGTGCGCCTTTCAGCGCAGGGAATCCTATAATTTTTATATTCGTATCTAATCCTGAAATTATTCCGGCTATCGTTCCGCCTGTTCCAACGGGTAAACACAAATAATCAAACTCAACTTCCCGATTTAATTGCTTTCCAAATTCCTCACAACCCTTAACAGCAAGTTCATTGGTTCCGCCTTCCGGGATTAAATAAAAATCCCCAAACAAGTCAATCAACTTTTCTTTAAAATCAGGTTCTGTTTTCTTTCGATAATCTTCGCGGGTCACGTAGTGCAAGTGCATTCCTTTTTCTTTTACAAAAGCAAGCGTTGAATTTAGTGGTAGCGTTTCTTCACCCCGAATAATTCCAACAGACTCAAATCCCAACTCATAGGCCGCTGCTGCCATAGCATAAATATGATTTGAATATGCCCCTCCAAAAGTCAGTAGTTTTTTATGGCCAAGCTTTGCTGCCTCCACAAGATTGTACTTCAACTTCCACCATTTGTTTCCTGAAACTAAAGGATGGTTTAAGTATTCACACTTTATCAAGAGCCTTATGCTGGCTTCCTCCAATAAAGAATCTCTCAACTCGGTTATTGGGGCTTGATTATAGGTCAGGGCTTTCAAAAAACACAAATTTTAGTAATCAAAAACATTTATTTCAATCTCTATTCAAATTAATACTAAATATTTTAGTATTGTTGTCTTGTGGATCAGGAGTACTTTAAGGGCCGTGGTGCTCAAATAAAAACCGGGAATAAATTCCTTAAAGCCCAATATGTAACGGATCATATCGAAGGCCTTGACGAACCACTCCTTGAATCTCCGCATACCCAAATCTTTTTCGAAACTCCGAAAAAGATTGTTAACAAAGTAACAAGCCCCGACCTAAGCATGATGTACTCCATGAATCCCTATCAGGGTTGCGAGCATGGATGTATCTATTGCTATGCGCGCAATACACACGAATACTATGGCTTTAGTGCTGGGCTCGATTTTGAAAGTAAGATCATTGTGAAGAAAAATGCGGCTACTTTACTCGAGCGACATTTGTTAAATAAAAACTGGCATGCGGTTCCGCTCATGCTAAGTGGAAATACAGACTGCTATCAACCGCAGGAAAAGAAATTTGAGATCACGCGAAAGATGTTAAAGGTGTTAGCCAACTATCGCCATCCCGTTGGGTTGATCACTAAAAACAGTTTAATCCTCCGCGATCTGGATTTGCTAACCGACCTGGCTAAAGATAATCTGGTACACGTTTATCTTTCAATCACCACGCTGAATGAAGATTTAAGGCGAGTTCTTGAGCCCCGAACAGCAAGTGCTATTAAAAGATTAAAAACAATAGAAGCGTTGGCCAAAGCGGGTGTGCCAACCGGAGTAATGAATGCACCTATTATTCCAGGATTAAATCATCACGAAATACCAGCAGTACTTAAAGCTGCTGCTGATCATGGAGCACTTGCTTGTGGTATGACTGTCGTTCGATTAAATGGTTCGATTGGAAAAATTTTCGAAGACTGGCTCAGGAAAAATTTTCCAGATCGGTTTGATAAGGTATGGAATCAAATCTGCTCGTTCCATGGAGGAGATGTTAATGATTCACAATTTGGAAGACGCATGTCGGGTGAAGGAAATATTGCCAATGCTATTCATCAATTATATCGTGTAGCAAAGAAGAAGTATTTTTCTGAAAAAAAACTTGTCCCCTATGATCTTACCAAATTCAGAAAGGGTGGAAATCTTTCTTTGTTCTAAGTGGATTTGACAAGATAGAATTAGAAAGCTAACAAAAGTCATTGTTTTCAAAAAAGATAGTTTAGTAATTTGCTGCTGGATTCAAGATTGGATTAAATCCTTTTTCTTTGTCACTAGAGTCGTTACCTTTGAAACAATAATGCTACGCTTCTGCGCAATCGGCCTGTTTTTCATTTATCTGGTTTCGTTTACCGAATTTAAAGAGGTATTACGTTTTCCCTTGCTCGTGCAACATTATGCAGAACATAAAGATCAAGTTGCTGAAATGTCTTTCCTGGAATTTCTGGTCATGCATTATAAAACAGATGAAGCACATGATGATCGGGACAATCGGCTGCCATTCAAAGATTCCAGCCATTCTTTCATCGGTCAACTTGTTGTGCTTCCCATTCAAAAAATATCCTTAGTAGAACAAATAGAAACAACTGAAACATCTTATCAGTTCTTTTATTTTCAACACGAACCTAAGTTGATTGCGGCTGATATCTTTCAGCCCCCTAAAGTCTAACAACCCTACCTTAGCATGTATGGCATAGCGCGCGCGAGCATGCTATTAACTTCATGTGTCTACTAATACCTTCGAAAAAAGTGACATCACTTTCGATTGCTTATATCATTTATAACACTCAGCAACAATGCTAACCAGAATCATAGAGTTTTCAGTAAGACAGAAATTAATTATTGGGTTAATGGTAATCGGACTCATTGGGTATGGAGCCTATGAATTTACACGACTTCCCATTGATGCTGTCCCTGATATCACGAATAATCAGGTACAGGTAATCACGATTATTCCTTCCTTAGGCGCAGCCGACATTGAACGCCTTATTACATTCCCGATTGAACAGGCAAACAGCAACATTCATGGCCTTCTTGAAATCAGGAGTTTTTCGCGATTCGGATTATCCCTTGTGACCATCGTATTTGATGACAATACCGATGTCTATTGGGCTCGTCAGCAAGTGACGGAACGATTGCAGATAGCAAAAGATCAAATTCCCAAAGGCTTGGGGACACCGGTATTAGCCCCGGTAACAACGGGGTTGGGTGAAATCTATCAATATGTGGTCAAAGCAAAGAAAGGATATGAAGACCGATACGATATCACGGAGTTGCGCACAATTCAGGACTGGATCGTAAGAAGGCAGCTCTTACGGGTGTCAGGTGTGGCAGATGTGAGCAGCTTGGGGGGTAAACTGAAGCAATACGAGATTGCGATTGATCCCAATAAATTGAAATCCTACGGACTTACCGTGAGTGATGTGTTCAGTGCCCTGGAGAACAATAACCAAAATACCGGGGGAGCTTATATCGAGCGACAGACAACCGTATTATACATTCGAAGCGAAGGATTGATTGGTGATATCGGTGACATCAACAGTATTGCGGTTAAAAACACGGAGAATGGAACGCCATTATTTATAAAAGATGTAGCCGAAGTGAGAATAGGCAGTGCCATTCGCTATGGAGCGATGACCTATAATGGGGAGGGTGAAGTGGCTGGCGCTGTAGTGATGATGTTGAAAGGTGCCAATAGCAGTCTCGTTATTAAAGATGTCAAAGATAAAATTGAGCAAATCAAAAAGATTTTACCCGAAGGCGTAGAGATAGAGCCCTTTCTAGATAGAACCAAAATGGTAAGCCATGCCATTGGCACTGTTGAGAAAAATTTAATGGAGGGAGCCTTGATTGTAGTTTTTGTCCTTGTCTTGTTTCTTGGAAATTTTCGCGCTGGTTTTTTAGTGGCCTCCGTTATTCCGCTCGCTATGCTTTTTGCTGTGATTATGATGAACCTGTTTGGTGTAAGCGGAAACCTGATGAGTTTGGGTGCTTTGGATTTTGGATTGATTGTAGACGGGGCCGTAATTATTGTGGAGGCTGTGATGCATCAGTTGACCCATGGCAAAAGGTTCAAATCGCTCAATGCGATAAATCAAAACGAAATGGACGGAGAGGTAATTCATTCGGCAGGGAGGATGATGAATAGTGCTGTCTTTGGTCAAATCATAATCCTGATCGTGTACCTACCTATCTTCAGCTTACAGGGCATTGAAGGAAAAATGTTTAAGCCTATGGCTCAAACCGTTGCCTTTGCTTTGCTGGGTGCCTTCATTCTTTCGCTCACCTACATTCCCATGATGAGCTCTGTTTTTCTAAGTAAGAAAGTTAAACACTCGAAAAATCTTTCCGATAAAATGATGGAAAAGATTGAACGCCTTTACGAGATCGCACTACAAAAAGTTTTAGGTTTCCCTAAAACAGTAATCGTGTCTGTTCTTGCATTGTTTTTCGCTGCCTTAATAACTCTTTCTTTTCTTGGGGGTGAATTTATTCCTGCTCTCGAAGAGGGTGACTTTGCCGTTGACACCCGGGTTCTCACAGGAAGTAATCTCAATGTTTCTATTGAGGCTACGCTGAAAGGAGAAAAAATACTCCTCGAAAATTTTCCTGAAGTAATAAAGGTGGTGGGCAAAATAGGAAGTGGTGAAGTGCCCACCGACCCCATGCCGATTGAGGCCAGTGACATGATGGTTATCCTGAAAGATAAAAGTGAATGGACTTCGGCAACCAACTTCAATGAACTTGCTGAAAAAATGGGTAAAGCATTAGAGGCTATACCTGGGGTCACCTTTGGCTTTCAATATCCCGTACAGATGCGTTTTAATGAGTTGATGACCGGGGCGAGGCAAGATGTGGTTTGCAAAATTTTTGGTGAAAATCTGGACACACTCGCACACTATGCAAACAAATTAGGCAACGTGATAAATACGGTTGACGGAAGTGCGAACTTATATGTGGAAGCTGTGGGAGGCATGCCACAAATCGTTATAAAATATAATCGGGCAGCGATAGCTCAATACGGTTTGAATATTTCTGAGATCAATAGAATTGTCAACACAGCATTTGCCGGTCAAAGCGCTGGGCAAGTGTATGAGGAGGAAAAAAGATTCGATCTGGTCGTACGCATGGTGGG
>JAGPBO010000103.1 GCA_018063305.1 Cyclobacteriaceae bacterium | reverse complement strand
ACTTCAACAGTTATCTGAATTTTGCCTTATGAAAAGTAGCTCCCAAAATATAGGTTAGCCGAATCGATGTTACCATGTATATATCCCGATCGCTTTTTGATCCTCTTACATTATCGGGGAACTCGCTGCCATAGCCCGGAATAGTTGAGTAGGGTTGGCCATTTCGGGCCGTATAACTCTGTAGTGGAGGAAGTTCATTCGCGGGTAATTCGTTACTCCGATATGACATGGCCCGAGCCAGGTTATTCGTTCCAAAAACTCCCAGATCAACATAGTTCTGACTAACATCATCCAGGTAATCGGTAAATGTGTAGCGGAAGCCAATGTCGGCCCAAAGATCCATGACCTCATTTAATCTAAATCTTGCGCCTAAACCAAAAGGGATAGCGATCTGTATTTTACTGTAAGCCTTAATACCATAATTAACATCGGTAGGATCAAGGGTTGAATATTGCCCTTCTGTGCCCAAAGGACGAAGATCTACCCATGTACCTTCCGATACGCCTGTTGTCTCTCCGTTTAACCCAGTAGCGGGTGCCTGAGCCTGTGGATTATGAAGGAATCCTGCTAAACCTAAATAAGCATAGGGCGTCCACTTTACCCGACTGATGTAGGTCGCGTCATTTTCGAATAAGTCAAAATAAGCAGTCACTGAGAGTTCCTTTATTCGGTTTCGGAAAGATGCATTTCGTTGATAACGAAACTTGCCGTTGTCCTGGTCTGTGAAGTCAGCAGATTCTGTATCAGATCCTTTTAAGGTGCCATACATAAACTGCCCCATTATAGAATAGCGGGGCCCGAATCGATGCATAAAGGAAAGGCCTAATGCGGGTCGTGTAAACGAAATATCGGAACTTAATCTACTGGGTTTTGGAGCAATATCGCCATAGTAGTTTAAGGCACTTACCGAAAACCCTACCGCATTATAGATTTTGTTTTTACCAAACCCCGATTTTCTTCCCCGGTAACTGGAAATTCTTTTGTTATTTTTCTTTATTGATTTTCTATTGAACTGAGCATAGGTCTCGTTCGAATAACCCAGAAGTAGAAATAAGCAAAGGATGCCAAAAAATAACTTTCTCATGAATGGAGATTTTTGCCAATCACAAACTTATGAAAATACCTGAGAAAATTTGAATTCTAATTTCGAATGTCGAAACCCCAATTAAGTTTTTGACGCAGGGTATTAAAATAGTGGTAACCGGGGAGTTGAACCAGTTTTGTATAGAACTTCTCTTTTTTGATCTTTAATTTTACGGAATCATCGATGGTTTCAAATCGTGAATCTAACGAAACCAGATATTTTTTACTTCGGCCCTCAATCCCGAAAGTAATTTCTGATTTATCAGAAATTACAATAGGGCGTGTTCCTAGATTATGTGGACTAACCGCGGTAATAATAAAGCTTTCAGATTTTGGGTAAACTAATGGGCCGCCACAACTCAATGAGTAGCCGGTTGATCCGGTTGGGGTAGAAACAATAATACCATCTGACCAATAGGAGTTTAACAATTCGCCATCAACAAAAACCTGCACGGTAATCATTGAGGAAGTGTCCTTCTTCATAATGGTGAAATCATTCAACGCAAAATTTAAAGGGTCAAAAAGTTTTGTTGAAGAATTTAACCGGAGCATGGTTCGGTTTTCGACTGTATACGCACCGGTAAAAAGTGCTTCAAGCGCGCCTTCAATATCATCACGACTGGTAATGGCAAGAAAGCCAAGGCGGCCTGCGTTTATGCCGAGTATGGGAACTTCTGTTTTTCCGATGTAAGTAACCGACTCCAGCATGGTACCATCGCCACCCAGAGAAAAGAAAAAATCCAGACTTTGTAAATTATCACCGAGTTTAAAAGTTTTGTATTTGATTCCTGTTAGCAGGGAAGATTTAATTTGTTTGACAAATTTAGAAGACAGCCAAATCTCTGATTTGCGATCAGATAACTGTTTTAAAATCCTTTCAATAAGGGGTGATGTTTTTGCTTGAGAGTCTCTACCGTGTATGCCGATGCGCATGCTGTTGTCGGTTAAATATCAAGGTATCGAAGTAACATGTCAATTTTCTCTTTCTCACCCGAGAGCTCCTTGACTTCCTGGTATCTTCCAATTACCCGGTAGCCAAAGCGTTCAAGCGTGGCAATAATTCTATTTAGCTCTAACTGATTAATCTTTAAGGTAAGCTTAATTTTTCCCTTATCCATGGGGTCTTCGACCATTAAACTGCTAATTACCTTGGCATTATTCTCTTCTACATAGCGGCTAATTTCTGCCAGGGAGTAATCAATTAAATCCATGGACAGAACAATGATGCCCCCAGGCATTTGCACGGAAGCTGTTTGAGCAAACGAGACCATTATATCCTGAACAGTTATTACACCCACATATTTTTGATCTTCGTTAAGTACGGCTACAATCTGAAGTTTATTATCTCCGGCCACCTTTAAGATGTCATAAAAATGAGAATCGAGCTGAACGGCACACTGCTTACCAACTAATTCAAAATCAGTTAAAGGCCTGTCAATATCATTTGACTCCAGTATAATTTCTTCGGAAATAAAACCCAACAAGTTCCCTTCTTCCACCACAGGCAAATGCAGGCATCGAAACTCCTCCATCCACACGATGGCCTTGTGGGCATCATCGATGGTTTTAAGAGGCGGGATCATGTGATTGATCAATTCTTCAGCAAGCATTTCTCTTCTATATTTTTTTTATTAAAAAGTCTTCTACCAGGCTATTGAATTTTTGAGGATGTTCCATCATAGGCGCATGACAGCATTTGTCAATAAACTTTAACTCTGAGTTGGGTATCAATCGGTTAAACTCATAGGCTACCATGGGCGGTGTTATGGTATCATTTAAACCCCAAACGAGTAAGGTGGGGGCCTTTATATTAACTAATTCAAGCGCGAGATTATTTCGCTGTGCTGATTTGGCAATGGCTACAATACGCATACACTTAGGGATGCTCCGCGTTGTTTCGAAAACTTCGTCAACCAATTCCTTTGAAGCCACTTTCGGATTATAAAAAGTATAAGCCACCCTTTCCTGAATATAATCATAACTTCCTCTGCGCGGATAAGACCCGCCCATCGAGTTTTCGAAAAGGCCAGAGCTGCCTGTGAGTACAAGTTTTGAAACCTTTTCGGGATTAGCCAGCGTGTAAAGAATACCCACATGGCCGCCTAGCGAGTTGCCAATGATGATCATGTTATTGAGTTTTTTGGTTGCCACAAAGGCTTCAACAAACTCGCGCAAGCCGGGTAGCCCCGCTTCCTTAATGGGCATTTCATAAATAGGAAGCATGGGAATAATTACCCTGAAATGTTTTGTGTAGTGATTCACAACCTCCTCCCAATTACTAAGGGCACCAAAAAGGCCGTGTAACAACATCAACACCGGACCTTGTCCTTCATCAACATATTTAAAATCAGCTTCTTCTTTTACCTGCAAGGACATAGCGCTCCTAATTTGTGATAAGTAACTAAAAAAAAACGAACCTTAGAACTGGGAGAAAGTTTCTTTGAAAAATGGCAAGAAATCCCCAAAAAAGGAAGCAATTGTTGGCGCAACCTGTGCTACGAGTGGATAAATTTTAGAATCTCCAACCCAACTTTCGGGCAAAGAAATTTTAAATGAATCGACAAGCCAAAGTAGTATGCTAATAGAAAAAGCATATTTCAACAAGCCAAGAACGGCTCCGGCTGCCGAATCCATCTTGCCAAGAAACGTTTTGTCAATCGAATTTTTAATTCTTCCGCCAATGAAATTTACCACAACAACGACAATAATAAATATCAGTGCGAAGGAAATGTAGGGGAGTACGGCTGTATCGGCATTAAATTTTTGAGCAAGGAATTCAACGCCCCAGCTCATTAGTTTAAAGCCAATGAAAACACCCAATATGAGCGCGATCAAAAAAAACAGTTCTAACAGGAATCCGCGTTTATATCCTAAAATGGCTCCCATTAAAAGGACAATAGCAACGGCAATGTCGAATTTACTCAAGAGGCCAAAAGTTTTTTCACAAGTTCAGAAATCAATTTGCCATCAGCCTTACCGGCCAATTCTTTGGTAGCGGCACCCATCACTTTACCCATATCCTGAGGCGATTTGGCACCGACTAGGTCGATAATTTTTTTCAACGCTAAGGTAATTTCCTCTTCAGATAATTGTTTGGGAAGGTAACGACTGATTACGTCCAACTCGATCAACTCCTTTTTTGCCAGTTCATCACGACCTTCTTTTTGAAAAATCTCAGCAGATTCTTTTCGTTGTTTGGCAGCCTTCACCAATAACTTGTTTTCAACATCCTGGCTTATTTCTCCGGGGCCACCTTTTTCAGTTTCTGCAAGCAGAATTAACGACTTCACCGAACGCAACGCCATTAACTCCTCTTTATTCTTTGCCAGCATGGCTGTTTTAATATCGCTATCAATTTGTTGTTTAAGACTCATGGATAAAATAGGGTTAATTAACTTTGGAGTAAAATTAACTCTACTTTTAGTGAGATAAAAATTTGAATAAAATGACACGCTTATCAGTCAACATAAATAAAATTGCTACACTGCGTAATGCGCGGGGCGGCAACAACCCCGATGTAATTAAAACGGCCCTTGATTGTGAACGTTTTGGAGCCGAAGGGATAACCGTACACCCCAGGCCTGATGAGCGCCACATTCGTTATGCGGATGTAATTGAGTTAAAGAAAGTTGTGACAACAGAATTTAACATTGAGGGTTACCCGGATGAACGTTATCTGAAATTAATTCGTGAAACGAAACCAGCACAAGCTACGCTGGTGCCCGATGGTCCTGATGCGATTACATCCAACGCAGGTTGGGATACAGTGAAGAATAAAAAATTGTTGACTGAAATTATCGCAGAAATAAAATCGATGGGTGTGCGCGTCTCTGTTTTTGTTGATCCTTCTGTAAAAATGGTAGAAGGCGCTAAAGAAATAGGTGCCGATCGCATTGAATTATATACCGAACCCTACGCTACACACTTTCATAAAGATAAGGAGGCTGCTGTTAAGTCTTATATAGAGGCCGCGCGAGTAGCCCATTCTTTAAAGTTGGGTCTCAACGCAGGCCACGATTTGGATTTAGATAATCTGAACTATCTAAAGAAATCTATTCCAACTCTTGATGAAGTTTCTATTGGTCACGCCTTAATTTGTGATGCGCTTTATTTTGGATTAGAGAATACCATTCAACTTTATTTGCGACAGTTGAAGTAACCCAAATGCTTTTAAAACCATTAAGATCATTAAGAAATGCATAGAAGTCTTAATGATCTTAATCTCTTAACCTATCTTAATGGTTTTAGTTAATACCGCCAACTCTTCACATCTGCCCCTTTAGGCGCGCTTTCCTGAATCCGTTTTAAAATTCTGGGCAGATACATCGTATTATAACGCAAGCGCGAAATGTAATTTGGATTTACCTGATCACCATTCCAGCAATGCTCAGCCCGGTCGCCATAATCAACTTCACCTTTGTAAAAGGGAGTTTGCGTTGTTTTTAAAAAGTTCTCCATCAGGTAAACCGCATTGTTCAAATAGTAATTATCCATATCGCCACAGTAAATATGAATTTTACCTTCCAACTTTGGCCCTAATGTTTTCCAATCGCGCTCCAGAATATAGCGAAGGTCAAAATTCTCTTTCCAATAGTCAGCAACGCTTTTATCGATCTCACCCGTCTCCTTATTAAAAATTCGTTTTGGATAGCCATCTTCTCCCTGAGGAGAAAACACCGCCTCCCAAATATCCCACTGTTGTCCGCTTCGGGTTTTAGTACCAAGGGCCAACTCATAATGGTTCGTTTCTTCCATCGTATTTTGAATCTGTCCCAAGTGATTGCGATGGGCAGGGCGAGGAAGTTTTTTGAAATCGCTATCGTACCAATACGCATTTTTATCTTTATAAATATCAACCAAGCTGAATGCTCGAAAGTCTATAGGATCTGGGCAGGCGGCAAAGCATCCGTTAAAGTCATCCGGATAAAACATTTGCACAGCTAATGCTTCCCAGCCTCCGGTCGATCCGCCATAGGTAAAGCGAGCCCATCCTTGGCCAATGCCACGAAACTGCTTTTCAATTTCAGGCACAAGCTCTTTCATAATCGCATCCCCGTAAGGGCCTAGGTTAGCGGAGTTAACCGCATACGAATCATCATAATACGGATTGGCGTGTTGGATTTCAATAATTATAAAGCGCGGAAAGTTTTTGCTGCTCCACTGTTTGTAAAAATTGTAGGCTTCTTGTTTTTCCAATTTGTTGTAGCCATAAATTCCAAATCGTGCTGCATAATCGGTAGTGTCCATATCGGCTGGTGGCGGTTCGGTACTAAAGCCCCCAAAGTCGCTAGGGAAGTGACCATGATAAATCATCAATGGGTAATGTGCGTCCGGGTGTTCATCAAATCCTTCAGGCACTAATACATGGGCACCAACAAACATAGGGCGACCCCAAAACTCGGTGAGCAACTTGCTTTGAATTTTAATATGCTTTACATACTTAGAATCTTTTGCCTCTTCAATGGGTGCAATTTTTTGATCCATTGAAATTTTGATAACCTCACTTTTGGATGGGTCAACCGAAATTTTTATTGGGGTACTATAAAAATTTCCCGGCTTACTATTCCAATGTTGTCCTTCGCCTTGATCGGGGGGAAGTTTTACGGTGTGTCCGGTTTTTAAATTAAAAGTTTCGTACCGGTTTATTAGCGCCTGAGCCTGATAATCTCCTGCTGGAACATCCTTTAAATTCCGGATAGGAAACCCGAAAGCATTTTCGTTATTGATAACAATTTCCTGACCGGGCTTCATGCCCTCTACATCAATACCAAGAATCAATTGAGTGCTTAACCCATCGTTTATCTGGAATCGCGGTTCTGATTTGTTGTTATTGGCAAGCATAATCAGCAGCCTGCCATCCTGTGCCTGGTCACTTAACTCTTGTGTAAATAAAATTGAAAAGGATAAGGATTTTTTTTGTTCCGTGCAACTCACACCAAATAGGATAAGCGCAATACATGCTGGCAAAAGATTTTTCATGGAAAGAATAATTTACTTTAGAGTAAGGTAAGTTGATTCAGCATTTTAAACAAAGAAGCTTTAATTAAGTGGTAAAATCATTAAAAAACGATATCGGACAGTCGTATGCGCATCAGAAATAAAGAAGGTTACTATATTGCATCCGTTTACCGAGCCTATGAAGATATACCTGGTTGAGGACGATACTATCTATGCCGAATTCATAACGAAATCGCTTAGTAAAAATCCGGCCTATGTGTTCAAAACATTTGGCTCAGCCGAAGAGGGTTTAATCGCCTTAGAAAGTTCACTGCCCGATGTACTACTTGTAGATTATAAGTTGCCGGGGATGAGCGGTATTGACCTGTATGAGAAAATCAAAAGCAGGTTAACAGAAAGCAATAAAGTGGTTATGATGAGTTCTCTGGATGATGGGAACCTGGTACTTAATTTTATACAACGCGGAGTTCGCGACTATGTAATTAAGGATGAGAATGTAATCCAGTCGTTAGAGGCTGTGCTTAATGATAGTGAAGACGATTACTATTTATTCAATTAGCATTTTCTAAAACGGCCGGAATATTTTTATCTGGCAGTTCATCGCTCCGCTCCAGTTTTACAATAAAAGTTGCCCCGCTCCCTTCTTCACTTTGGCAGATTAACTCGCCATCCATTTTTTCGACTAACGCTTTAACAATCGATAGTCCGAGTCCCGTAGAGCTTTCGCCCCCGGTAGGCCTTGCGGATAAACGTTGAAACTTCTTATAAAGCTGTTTCAGATCTTCTTTGGTAAAACCCGGACCCTCGTCTCTTATTTTTACAACAATCTTGTTTTCCAGTTCTTTAATGGATATGTAGATATTTTTATTAGCCGGAGAGAATTTTAATGCATTAGAAATCAGATTTTCAAAAATCCGATAGAGATAGAGCTTATCAGCAATAATTAGCGATTGCTTTGGTGTGTCGAAGTGAATTTGAATTTTTTTCTTTTCGGCCAGGGTCCTGTAATTCTTTATCAGAGAACCCAACAATACGGAAACATTTAGGGGCTCAAGTGTAAAATCTATACCCTGATCTTCCAATCTGCGGTTATCCAGTAAGTTGCGAATCATGCCTAATCCATCGGCCACGATTTGATGAATTTTCCCTAAGTATTCTTGCTGTTCATGGGTAAGATTGGTGGCGCTTAACTCCATGAGCTGGATAAGAGCAAAGATGCGGTTGAAGGGGCCCTTTAAATCGTGCGAAACTAAACCAATCAACTGCTGCTTTTCATGCACCAGATCGCCTACCTGTTTGTTCCTTTTTTCTTGTTCGAGAATCTGCCTTTTAATCTCGCGACTTTGAACCAGAATTAGCTTGTTCTTTTGCTTCAACTTTAAGTAAGCGCGCACCTGCAGGATAATAACCCCCAGTAAAAGGACTATCAATACTATGTTAAGTGTATTATACATCGGTTCACTCGGGCGGCTAGAGTAATCGGTTTAAGTAAAAGTAAATGTAATATTTATCCGCTTTTAATAAAATTACTGAAGACGGGAATAATGCTAAAGCCTGATTCTGCGCTCTTCTGTGTACTTTACAGGCACTTTAAAGGTTACACCATGAACAGAAACTCTTACAAACCCTATGTATTGTATTTGATATTTTTTGCCCCCTATCAGATTAATTATAGTATCTAGTAATCCCAATTCTTTTAAGGATAGCCTGGCAACAAGAGGGACGGAAAAATCAGACTTAGCCGGAATGGGTAACTTTAAATCCTGTCGCACTTTGGCGGAAAGCTTACCATCAACTAATACATCTACCGAGATTTCTTTCAGCTTCATCTTCGTGTTATTGGGATTGTAGAAGAATGCTTCGCCTGAAAGCAATGGCTCCTGAGTTTCATCCATTTCTACAGTGATATTTCTTACCCCCTTAAACACAATCTTCTCCTTTGGCGTACAGGAAAAGAGTAAACCCGATATAACCAGGCCAAGAAATAGGGGAGTCCCGTTAAAAACTTGCTTCATAACGCCAAAGTTAGTTGTAGCGATTAAATTCGCACCATGGGAATATCACTCACTCAGAATCTTGACCGATTAGTAGATGGTTTAGCGGATCAGGGTTACGCTATCATTGATAATTTCCTTTCACCCGAAGAAGTAGACGCCATTCTTCAACTAGATGAATTTAATGGAGAGTTGTTACAATTTCAGAAGGCAGGCATTGGTAAAAAGGCGGATAAGCAGATTAATGAAAGTATTCGCGGAGATTACATTCAATGGATCAACCCGGCCACAGCAGTCCCGGCCATCCAGGCTTACTTAATCAAACTCAATGATCTGATCAAACACGTAAACCAGACTTTGTTTCTGAGTTTGAAAGACTGCGAGGTACACATGACCGTGTATCCCGTTGGCTCTTATTACCATCGCCACCTGGATCAATTCAAGAGAGATGATCATCGTAAACTTTCTGTGATTTGTTATTTGAATAGAAAATGGCAGGAAGCTGAAGGAGGGCAACTCCGCATATATCTTTCAGAAAAGGAAGTAGATGTATTGCCCTTGGCGGGGCGGTTAGTTTGTTTCCGCAGTGACTTATTAGAGCATGAAGTGCTGCCTGCCACACATGAGAGGTTGAGTATTACGGGTTGGCTATTAGATCGGATTTCTGTTTAGTCTCGTTTAGTAACCTTTCCTCCAATATATTTTTTTACAATAGTAGAATCGCTTGGATAATTTTGAGGTGCTACAATAGTGATTTGGGCCTGAAGACATCTCCAAACGCCATTCTCTTTTACATAGGTATCAGTATATTGAGACATGCCCGTAATTTCCTTCCCCTCTATTAACATAATGTATTTATTTACAGCGCGCACCAAAGCGGTATTTTCTACTATGGTAATTTTTTCATCGCGATAATCCCAATACAAATACACCTGTGGATCGAAGCCGGTCTTCCAGTCAGTGAGATATCTGTGTCGGCTCAACCACTCCCCTTTAGAGGTAATACAGATAAACTCTGGATGAATAATTTTATCGTGTGAGACTACATCATTAGTAACAAAATTGTGAATGAAGAGAGCGTTCAATGTTTTTAATTGAGCCAGATCATTCGTAGGTTGAGATTGTAAATTTGTTGAGATAGGGAATAACATTAGAATTAAAATGATTTTCATATCAGCAAAAGTAGGTGTGCTAAAAATAAAGACGGCTTAGAATTCTTGCTTTTATTTCATGAATCTGATAGATGCTATCCATAACATATAGCTTTGCTCATGGAAAGTCATGTGCATACGCTATATAAGTCCACTCACTATCAAATCCGCAATTACCAGTGTGGTTGTACAGAATGCTCCATTTCAAAAAAAGAACATGCGCAAGATTTCTGTATTATCTTCGTGCGAAGTGGTTTTTACGAGCAGAGAGTTTTTCGTCAACAAAACGAAATGCATGTAGGCCGCGTGCTGGTATCAAAACCCGAGATAGAATTTACCATTCGCCATGTACATAATCAGCCCGATCTGTGCACTTCCTTTAGGTTTAACTCCTCTTTTTATGGACAGGTAGTAGAAAAGTTTAGTAAGGAAGGGAAGTGGTTTTTCACCAATCCGGATTTGCAATCCCTGTTACTTTCTTCCAACGCCACGCTCGAATTTATGCATCAACAAATTCTTTTGGCAATTGGTAATCGTTCTGCTCTTGAGATTGATACAATTGTAATCTCTCTGTTGGAAAATGTAATGCATAGGATGAGTAATGGGAATGCGCTAAAACCTATTCCCGAAAGTTTAAGAAAACATCACCTATCCACGGTTGAAAAGGCAAAAGACTTTCTCCTTCATAACTTTACCAAAGAAGTAAGTCTTTCTACGTTGGCCGATCACTGTTGTGTAAGTATGTTTCATCTCAGTCGAATCTTCAAATCAATACTCACCATTTCCCCTCATCAATATCTGACGGAATTGAGATTAAGCCATGCTCGGCTTTTGCTGCGCTCTACAAATGTGCAAATCACCCAAGTGGCATTTCAAAGTGGCTTTAATAGTCTGGAGCATTTTGTGACAACCTACAGGCAGCGATTTGGGGGTTCCCCATCATCCGAAAGGGATGGCAATCGCCTCACAATTAAAATTGCTAATGAAACAAAATTTTTCACGCATGGCGCGTAACTATGTCTTATTTTTGTTTCAGATAATGATAAAGCTATGAGTTTTCGAATTGAAAAAGACACGATGGGCGAGGTGCAAGTTCCTGCCGACAAATATTGGGGTGCACAAACCGAGCGATCACGCAATAATTTTAAGATTGGCCCCGAGGCCAGCATGCCGAAAGAAATTATTTATGCTTTTGGTTATTTGAAAAAGGCGGCCGCTATGGCTAACCAGGAATTAGGCGTGCTGGATGCAGCTAAAAGAGATTTAATAGGCAAAGTGTGTGATGAAATTATTGCCGGAAAACTAGATGATCAGTTTCCATTGGTGATCTGGCAAACAGGCTCAGGCACGCAAAGCAATATGAACGCGAACGAAGTGATTGCTTATCGGGCACATGTTTTAAGTGGTGGCAAACTTACGGATGAGAAAAAAGTACTTCATCCCAATGATGATGTCAACAAGTCTCAATCATCAAACGACACCTTTCCCACGGCTATGCACATTGCTTCCTACAAACAAGTGGTAGAGATTACCCTTCCGGGGATGCAAAAGCTTCGAGACACGTTAGCTAAAAAAGTTACGGCTTTTAAAAGTATTGTAAAGACCGGGCGTACGCATTTCATGGATGCAACGCCTTTAACATTGGGGCAGGAGTTTAGTGGTTATGTGCAGCAGATAGATAATAGCATACGCACCATAAAGAATGCATTAGAGGCTGTGTGCGAGCTGGCGCTGGGAGGTACAGCTGTTGGCACAGGATTAAACACGCCTAAAGGCTATGATGTGTTGGTAGCTAAAAGAATTGCAGAACTGACCGGATATCCATTTATAACCGCTCCTAATAAATTTGAATCATTGGCAGCACATGACGCCATGGTTGAACTATCCGGAGCACTGAAGCGAGCGGCTGTTTCGCTTATGAAAATCGGAAACGATATCCGCATGTTGAGCTCAGGGCCCCGCTCGGGAATAGGGGAAATAATTATTCCAGATAATGAACCTGGCTCATCCATTATGCCGGGCAAAGTAAATCCAACGCAACCCGAAGCACTAACTATGGTTTGCGCGCAGGTAATCGGTAATGATGTGGCCGTTTCAATAGGCGGGTCAAATGGCCATTTTGAGCTGAATGTATTTAAACCTGTGATTGCCGCTAACGTGTTGCAATCGGCACGATTGATCGGTGATGCGTGTTCGTCTTTCAACGACAAATGTGCTGTTGGCATTGAACCCAATCTTTCGATCATTAAACAACACATGGAAAACTCGTTGATGTTGGTGACTTCGCTGAACACCCATATTGGATACGAAAACGCAGCCAAGATTGCCAAGAAGGCACATAAAGAAAATAAGACTTTGCGCGAAGCGGCTATTGAGTTGGGGTTGGTTACGTCCGAACAATTTGATCAATGGGTTCGTCCAGAAAAAATGGTGGGGAGTATGGATTAATTCTTTAGAGCAAAATATTTAATAAGACACTTCCTAAAGTACAGAAAACGCCCGAATGAAGCATTTTCAGAATATTTTATTACTTTTATTCCAGATTTAAACCCACAATCAATGAAAACTAAAGTTGTAGTCATTTGCCTGGCGCTGATTTTTTCCGGCATGCAAGTTTTCG
>JAGPBO010000302.1 GCA_018063305.1 Cyclobacteriaceae bacterium | reverse complement strand
GCCATTTTAACAGCCTCATACGAATTTACCAGACCACCCGAAATGCTGAGTTGACTAAAGTTGATTTTCCCTCCACCGGGCTTTTGAACCGTGAGATTATCAAACTTGCGTGATGATTTCATTAATATATCCTTGATCTCTACAGCCGTAAACTCAGGGAAGTAAGACATGAGCATAGCCGCAACACCCACGGTTGATGGGCTGGCCATGCTGGTGCCACTTTCTTCTTTGTATTTATTATCGGGCACGGTAGAGTAGATGTCTACCCCAGGGGCAAAGAGCGACACAGACTTTTTGCCATAGTTTGAGAAACTGCCAACGAAATCTTCATCCCGGCCCCAGGCGGATGCACCCACCTCCATCCAATTTTTTGCTTCTTTACCATCCGCATAAATGCGCGTTGGAAAATTCTTTTCCGTATCAATATCTTCGGCATCGTTGCCGGCTGCGTGAATCAACAACACACCTTTTTGCTCGGCATGCCGAACGGCTTTATCCACAATCTCTTTATTGGGCGAAAACTTTTTACCAAAACTCATATTGATAATTTGTGCGCCATTATCCACGGCATAGAAAATTGCATTGGCGACATCCTTGTCGCGTTCATCTCCGTTTGGCACGGCACGCACAACCATTATTTTTACATTATCAGCAATGCCTTTGATGCCTAAATCATTTTTGCGATCGGCCGCAATAATACCCGATACATGTGTGCCGTGGCTAGGGTCAGGACCTTTAACATCATTATTTCCATAGTCTTTTTGGTTCATGTTGTTTATGTCATCGCCAACAAGCTGACGCGAATCAAACGATTCATTGTATCCATATTTTACAATCACCCCGTAATAGTCTACCGCCTCTTTTAGTTGTGATACATAATCGTCAAGACTCTCGTCTTCATTCATGTTTTTAAACATATTAAGAAGAAACCCTTTGGCAAAAAGCAGACTTGGGTCGTTGGTTTCAAAACCTTTTACAGCTTCGGCAGTAAGCGTATCGACATGGAGGAGAACCTTTAACGTATCGATGCTTTGAACTATGTTAGTATAAATGTTCGAATACAATTTGTATTGCTGTTCATTCTTTGCTTTTAATTTTTCGTATTTGTCTTTAACCTGCTTATAGGATGCATACTCGGCTTTTTGTTTTTTACTCACTTTGTCATTCTCAACATTTTCATATTTGGCTTTAAGCCGGATGTATTCCCGGGTTAATTCGTATGTATCGGCATCTACATTTCCATTTTTACCACCAATAAAATTCCAGCCATGGACATCATCGATATACCCATTTTTATCATCGTCAATACCATTATCTGCAATTTCACCTTCATTGATCCAGATCACACTTTTTAAATCTTCGTGATCTATATCCACACCCGAATCGATCACCGCCACAATCACGGTGCGAGAAGGCTGGTCTTTTAATACGGTTTTGTAGGCGCGTTCGGCACTTACGCCCTGCACGCTATCCTGTTCGGGATCGAGCAAAAACCAATTTTTGGGTACGGGGTGATTAAAAGAGGTTTGCGAAAACGCTGAAAATGTGGTGATCAGGAAAAATAGTACACTTATTAATTGCTTCATCATAGGAGATGATTTATGAAAATTATACCAAGATAGAAGTTAAACGAACGGAATAGGCAGATGTTTGGTCGGAAATATTTTTTTTTGAATGATACAGGCTGAAAGAATGACAAAATGCACCTTAAAATTACCTCCGTAACAGGTACAAGTTCTTTGATGATATTGGTTTACACGCATTGGTCACTTTTACCTCAAGTAAAACAACAACCACTATGATACAATTTTGTCTTTTAGCCGTAATGACTTTTTTTACAATTTTCTTCTATAGCGTAATGAAGTTGCATGATCATGCCAAGTCAGAAACACATACCTGGAAGATTAAAAGAGCTTTGGTTTAGCCGCAAATTCGAAAAAATTTACAAACTATATTCCGATTCCTCTGGGGGCTGGATCATCCGTAAGGAAAAAGATAAGTGTGCCGAAGGCGGGACTCGAACCCGCATAGCTTACGCCACACGCCTCTGAAACGTGCGTGTCTACCAGTTTCACCACTTCGGCTTAAAAAAAATATTGGTGCCCAGAACTGGATTCGAACCAGCACACCTTGCGGCACTACCCCCTCAAAGTAGCGTGTCTACCAATTTCACCACCTGGGCAAAGAACATTTATTAAGGGTTGCCTGAGTTTCCCCAGGCAGGGGCGCAAAAGTAAAAAGGATTTGAAACTTTACCAATGTATTGAGCTATGCCGAGGGTGTCTTTTTTTTGGGAAGTTTATGCTGAAAATACTGAACAAGGCGGGTGTATTCGGTATGTTCTTTTTGGCCAATGCTCATTCTTTGCTTATTTTCAAAAAGAATCTCAAGCTCTTTGTAGGTAGAGTTCTTACCCGTTTTGATTGCATTCTCGCGCCAGGCTAAAATGGTACGGAGCGGATGGCTTTCTTTGCGTTTGAGCACCGGATAAACAATTTCTATTTCGTTATTGCCGGCCCGAATCACTTTGTAGCGGATAAATATTTTGTAAGCAACAAAAGCTCCGATTGGGATAAGTAGCGCGAGGATGAGATAGTTATACCAGGCACCGGCTCGCGAAATGGATACTATATTCATTATGGATACCCCGATAGTGATACTTAAAAAGAGAGCGAATGAAGCGAGCGTGCTTGTTTGCGGTTTGGAAATAATCAAATCGAATTTCTTTTAAGATAGATTAATAATGTATGCTTGAGCCGAGAATGGGATTTGAACCCACGACCTGCTGATTACGAATCAGCTGCTCTACCCCTGAGCTACCTCGGCTTGTTAAAGGATGCTTTTTGCTAACAAAATCCTGACAAAAGTATATGTTGGAAACGCATTATGCTATCAAACAAATGTAAATACGCGATCCATGCGCTCATTTATCTCACGGAGCACTATCAGCAAGGCCCTGTCCTAATTCAGGAAATTGCGGATACAGTGCATCCCTAAAAAAAAATTGGAGGCAATTTTATTGGAACTAAGAAACGCCAAGATATTGCACAGCAGAAAGGCAAGGGGTGTATTATTTGCCTAAGAACCTGCGTAATAAGGGATAGATTTTTAGGTGTTCGCGATGAAACACTCAGAATAGTTGCGGAGAGCACGTTGGCTAAAATTGTAAAACGAGAGAGAACACTATTTGGGGAATAATCTAAAATAGTAGTACCGTAACCTTGTAGTCTTAGTATCTTTGTTCTTTATAATTAAACAAAAAAATTATGTCATTAAGATTAGGAGACATTGCCCCCGATTTTACAGCCGAAACTTCAGAGGGCTCAATCAAATTTCACGAATGGTTGGGGAATAGCTGGGGCGTTTTATTTTCACACCCTGCCGATTTTACACCAGTATGTACTACCGAGTTAGGTGCGGTGGCTAAACTTAGATCAGAATTCGATAAGCGCAATGTAAAAGTGGTAGCATTAAGTACGGATTCAGCGGCTTCCCATCGTGAATGGATAGGCGACATAAATGAAACTCAAAAAACGCAGGTTAATTTTCCAATTATTGCCGACCTCGACTTCAAAGTATCTAATTTATATGATATGATCCATCCCGCGGTAAGCGATAAGTTTACGGTTCGGTCGGTGTTTGTGATTGGCCCCGATAAAAAAGTGAAACTAACTATTACCT
>JAGPBO010000301.1 GCA_018063305.1 Cyclobacteriaceae bacterium | reverse complement strand
TTCTATCCAACCATATTAAGGCTAACATTGTTAATGCGGGCGATGGAACCCACGAACATCCTACCCAGGCACTGTTGGATACGTATTCGATTCGTGAGAAGTTAGGCGATGTACAAGGTAAAAAGGTAGCCATCATTGGCGATATTTTACATTCGCGGGTTGCCTTGTCTAATATTTTTGCACTAAAAAAATTAGGTGCTCAGGTAATGGTTTGCGGGCCTCCTACACTACTGCCAAAATTCATTGGCTCATTGGGCGTACAAGTTGAATTAGATGTTAAGAAAGCGTTAGCCTGGTGCGATGTAGCCAACGTGCTTCGCATACAACTCGAGCGGCAGCAAATCAAATATTTTCCTTCGCTCAGAGAATACTCCTTATACTATGGCATTACGAAAAAAACACTCGATGATCTAAAGAAACCCATAGTCATTATGCATCCCGGTCCCATTAATCGCGGAGTAGAACTTAGCAGCGATGTGGCCGATTCGTCAAACTCCATTATACTTGATCAGGTGGAAAACGGAGTTGCCATACGTATGGCGGTGCTTTATTTATTAGCCGGAGCGATTGCCTGATTTCTCTAATTCCTAACTCCCGTTAGCATCATTTTTTGTATTTTTGTGCCTCAATAACTCCATTGATTATGATTTATAATTCAATCATCGATACGATAGGCAATACCCCTATAGTAAAGCTTAAAAATGTTACAAAAGGAATTACAGGCACTGTACTGGCTAAGGTAGAATACTTTAATCCCGGTAACTCTACGAAAGATAGAATGGCGCTTAAGATGGTTGAAGATGCCGAGAAGGCAGGCTTATTAAAACCAGGCGGCACCATCATTGAAGGAACTTCTGGAAATACAGGAATGGGTTTAGCACTTACCGCTATTGCAAAAGGATATAAGTGCATTTTTACCATGGCCGATAAGCAATCGCAGGAAAAAATAAATATTTTACGTGCCGTGGGTGCCGAAGTGATTGTTTGCCCCACCAATGTTGAGCCTGACGATCCACGCTCGTATTACTCCATTGCCCAAAAACTTAACAAAGAAATTCCGAATTCAATTTATCCTAATCAGTACGACAATCCATCCAATGCGAAAGCGCATTACGAAACTACCGGTCCGGAAATCTGGACCCAAACGGGTGGCAAGATAACGCATTATGTTGCCACGGTTGGCACGGGAGGTTCAATGTGTGGTACTGCACGATACCTCAAGGAACAAAATTCATCGTTAGTTGCTGTTGGTATTGATACCTACGGATCAGTGTTTAAAAAGTATAAGGAGACCGGTGTTTTTGATAGAAATGAAATTTATCCCTACCTCACCGAAGGCTTTGGCGAAGATATTTTACCTAAAAATGTTGACTTCGATGTAATCGATCTATTCATCAAGGTAACTGATAAAGATGGTGCGATTGCCGCCCGCAGATTAGCCCGTGAAGAAGGACTTTTTGTAGGTTGGAGTAGCGGCTCGGCTCTGCATGGCGCTATGGAATACGCCAAAGAGAATCTGAAAAAAGATGACGTGATGGTGATACTATTGCCCGATCATGGCACACGCTATCTCAATAAGGTTTATAATGATATGTGGATGAAAGACCACGGATTTTTAGAAGAAAGAACCTACGGTACCGCACGTGAAATAATTGCCAGGCGAAATGGCAAAGATGGTCTGCACACGGTATCAAAACATTCAACCATTGGAGAAACCATCCGCATCATGAATAAAGAAGGTGTTGATCAACTACCCGTTGTTGAAGGAAGCGAGTTTGTGGGCAGTGTAACAACCTCTGCTCTGATTGAAAAAATTATTTACGATCCCTCTTTAAAAGACAAATCGGTAGGCGAAATTATGGATAACCCCATGCAGGTGGTGGCTCTGGACAGCACGCTCGATGTACTCTCCTCTTTACTTAATAAAAATAACAAAGCCTTGTTGGTGCGCGATGAGCAAGATAAAGCCCATATCATTACTCAGCATGATATACTTAGAGCAATGACCATGTAAAAAAACGTCCGGTCATTTTAGTATGACCGGACGAATTAATAAGGTTTTGAAATTCCTATCTCTTCGTGATTTCTATTTCAATACGATCGTTATACGGAGCGAGAGTACTGCCACTGGCATACAAAGGAATTTTACCACCCTCTCCTTTCGTATCTATACGAGAAGCCTCAATACCCTGACTCACCAGATAGGCTTTAACGGTTGCGGCCCGCTCGTTTGTTAATTCTTTGGCTGAGAATTTTCCGATTTTATTTTTCCCAGGATCTAAGGCAAAATAGTTAGTGCTACTACCTAAAATAGATCCTTCCTTATCGTTGGTACCATTGCAATGGCCATGAACCCTGATCTTGTATCCGGTCGATTCTTTCATTAAATCTACTAAGCCGTCTAGTTCGTTTTGTGCAGCAGGATCGAGTATCGATGAGTTACGGAAGAACCGCACATTGTTAAAATCAATGTAATCGCCTCGTCTTACCTTGTTTAATTCAATAGGAATAACTGTCTCGCCTTCGGGTCCGATTTCCGGAGTAGGGTTCTCATAGCTTAAAATGAGATTAACCGGCTGAAACCCTGCTGCCTGAGTTACAATAACATAATTTCCACGGGCATTCTTAGGGGCTTCGATATATACAACCTCATTGGCTTTGAACACCTGATAACGAGTAGCGCTACTCGATTCTTGTACCTGCACCTCCCCGGTTATTGGTATCCCATCGTTACCTTTCAACTGAAATATAAATGGCTTACCGGCTGGCTTAACAGGCTCTGCTACAATAACGGGTGGTACTTCAACCGGTTTTTGTTCTACTACAGGACTTGGCTCAACAGGCTCTATAAGTACCGGTGGCTTTTCTTCTGGTTTTTCTACCGGCTCTTCAACTGGCTTTTCTTCAACAATGATGGATTGTCCTGCACCTAATGTACCCGTAAATACCCATGCATCTTTATACTCTGTATCGGCACGCATACGAATAGCAAGCGCATATGCTTTACGCTTGTCTGTTGTCTGCAACAGATAAACGTAGTTCCACTTTTGGCGCGTATGGATAGCATATTGGGCATTAAATCCATGTTGATTAGCCCGATTTGTTAGCCGCACCGCATTGTCAAGTTTGGCAAAAACGCCAATGACAACATAATAATTTGTTTCAGGTTTGGTCTGGGCTGATGCCTGAAAAAACATAAATAGTAGTAAAAAAAGAAGGGTGTAGGTTGGTTTTTGCATACCGATTATTTTGCTTATAGCACCCAATTTAACACTTTCCCCAAGTAAACCACAAATTTTTGATCTCCTCTAAAACATTAGAATCAAAAGAGACGCTCTTACAGGTCAGTTTTCAAGTATTTCAATCTCTACCCGCACATTGGCTTGTGCCGCTGGGTGATCTACCTCATAAATGGGTTTTTTACCGCCCCATGCTTTTACCTCCATACGGTTGGCATCGATACCATTTTCCACCAGGTACTGTCGAATTAACATAGCCCGCTCTTCGGATAGTTTTTGAGCAGAACCATGTCCATCCTTATTATCCCTGGTAAGCATGAAAAAGTTCTTACTATCACCCATTGAAACGATTTTGCCCGCTGAGTTTCCATTGGTGTGTCCATGAATTCGGATTTTATACTTTGGATTTTCCTTCATCATTTCTAACAAGCTTCCCACCTCATAA